>JAZSBC010000116.1:0-14127 GCA_045602245.1 Acutalibacteraceae bacterium
GACATTGCGCATGCCGATGCCGGGAAAGATGATTTTCTTTTGCATAATCCTTGCCTCGTATAAAGATCTATAAATGAATCAAACGGGCCTATTGTATCACACAAAGGCCCGTTTTGAAAGCATAATTTCTGATATTTAATATTCTTTAAAACGTTTTCGGGCGATTCGTCAATCGCCCATACGGTAATGCTGTTAATTTAAAACCGGGCTGACCTTATAAAGATCAGCCCGGTTTAGGCTTAACTCAGCCTAAAAAGGAGAAAAATGATGAGAAAAATTCAATTATGCTGTTAAAGAATGAAACTATATCTGCAATAAGCTGCTCGAAGAAATTGAGTTCGGGTTCAGGCTCTTCGGGAGCTTCGGCAGCGATGAATACGTATTTGAAAGCGCTGTCATAAATGGTGCTTTCTTCTTCATAAGATACGAGAAGATCGGTTCCGTTATAAACAACCGCATTTTCGGGATTTGTATCGGTGCTTACTGCGATATAAGCGCCGCTGTAGTTGTTAAAAGCTTGTGCATAAAGTGCGGAAACGCTGCCTGATGCCTCAACGGTTACCGCATCGCTGAATGTTGTTTCAACGCCGACGATGCCGAAGCTGTAGATGTCGGAATCCGATGCAGTCGCCTTGATATTTGCGTTATCTTTTGCAGTTATGCCGACGGCAAAAATACCCATGCTGTGTTCGACGCCCTGCGAAGCTTCTGCTTCAACAACTGCGTTGCCGCTGATAATCATTCCGTCGCCTTCGCTTGCGTTTATGCCGTAGCTTCCCTGACCTTTGCCGCTTTTTGCTTTTACGGTTGCGTTATCGGCAATGATGAGAGTTTCATTATCGGCATAAATGCCTGTGCTTATATTCGTTGCATCGCCTGAGGTTGCGTTGATTTTTGCTGAGCCTGAAACGGTCATTTCCTCTGCACCGAGACCGCATGAGCTGTAACCGTTGCCGCTTTTTGCATTGATTTCAGCATTGCCGTAACCCTTAAAAAATTCTGTTGCATAAATGCCTACGGTTGCTCCGTCGTCAGTTGCGCCCTCGCTCTCGCCTGTGAGTTTTGCGTTGCCGTATACAGCAATGTCATAAGCGTTTATGCCGCATGACTGCTTTCCGATGCCTGCATATCCTTCAAGTGCCGCATCATCGCTTACTGAAATTTCTTCAGTATAAACGCCGTAGCTTACATCTGCGCTGCTGCCCGCTTTGCCGATAAGCTTTGCCTTGCCGCTGAGTGCAGCACCGTCTGAGATAAGCACACCGTAGGCTTCCGATTTTTCAGAATTGCCTGATGAAGCGCTGATATATGCATTATCTGTTGCAACAAGCTTTACTTCTGCATATATACCAACGCTGTCCATAACGGAGTTGCCTGCTGTTGCAGTGATTTTTGCGTTATCGCTTACGGTGATTGCAGCATTGTCGCCGTTGTATGTGTAAATACCATATGAAACACCAACGTCACTGTTGCCTGCTTTAACGTTGATTGATGCTGAATCTTTAACGGTAATGCCGCCGTATTTGATTTCAACACCGCAGCTTCCCTCACCGTCTGTACCGTTTACGGTTAACTGAGCTTTGCCCGAAAGTTCAATACTGTCTTTAATTTTCGCGCCGCGGTTTATGTTAGTAACAGAATCGGGGTTAATCATATTTACGGTTGCTTTTGCGTTGCCCGAAAGAGCGATTCCTCCGTTTTCGCTGATGAATCCCATAGCATCAACACCCTTAGTGTTATCATCGGGGTCGGGTTCGAATTCTGCCTCTGAGTTCTGAGCAAAAGTTTCGTTGATTTCAAGATTCACGTTATCTGAAAGAAAAACGCCTTCGCCAAAATAAAAGCCTGCAATTTCGTGAATTGATTCAACGTTAAGCTTTATATCAACATCGCCCGAAATATCAATTTTATTTGCACGAATGCCGACAGTTCCCGTTGCCCATTCGTCGCCGACATTCAGTTCAAGGCTGCCGTCACCGTAAATTCCGAGTGTTTTATCCATATAGATGCCGTAAGCAAAGCCTTCTGTTTCAGGGTAAGCCTCAAGCCTGTTTGTGCCGTGAACCTCAATGTCAAGGTTGCTTGCGGAAAGAATTGCGCAATAATTGCCGTTGCCTATCACGTCGCCACAGCCGAATTCTGCATTTTTAAGAGTTATCTTCGTTGCCGACTCTTCCGTTTCGGGAGTGATTGCAACGTTGTAGTTTTCAGCCGATGCGCCGTCAGATGTGAGTGCGCCGTCAACGGTGAGCCAATAGCTTTCTTCAAGTCCGCTGATAACCGTGCCTGCCAGAATGATATCCGTGTTTTCAAGGTCAACGGACGCCGCCGATGCGCCGACTGCAAACGTGCCGATCAGCATAAGAATCGCCAATGCGACGGATAAGATTTTCTTTGTTTTCATTTTCATTACCTCCGTAATTTTGTTTTACAACCATAAGACGCAGCAAATTCTCATTTGGTCTGCGATTTTTTGAAAAGATTTCAAATTAATTTCCGAAAGAAAAGATTGACGAGAAAAACAAAGCGATTTTGTTGAAGAATTCAACGATGCTTGCAATAATCTGCTCAAAGAAATTAAGCTCGGGCTCCGGCTCTGCCTGTGAAATTGAAACGTATGAATAGAAGCTGTCAAGGCTGCCGAGAGGTGACGAGCCGTCCCAATCAATCTTCTGTTCGGACATATCGCTTCTCACAACGGTGATTTTACTGTTTTCGTGACCGTTCAGAGCGAATTTTTGGCAGTATATTGCCTGTTTTCCGCCCTCTGCTTCAAGAATTGCGTTTTCCGAAACCGCAAGCTCTTTTGCCGCAATGCCGTAATGGAAAACCGATTCACCCGAAACAGAAGCGTTGCCGGCTACAGTCAGAACACCTTCGGAATAAACGCCTGCCGTCATGGGACTGTCCTTTGATGACGATGCCGCATTGCCCGTGATTATGCAGTTTTCACCGATTGTTGTGCTGTCATTCAGGAACACACCTATTGATGAGCCGTCGCCCGAACCCGATTCGCCGCGAATCTCAACCGAGCCGGAAATATCCGCTGTTTTTACGTCAAAAGCAAACGTCTGATTTGCATCGTTTGAATCTGCGGTAACACAAACGCTGTCAGTTGCCTTGAAGTTTTCGGAGAAGAAACCTACCGAAGCTGTTGTTGCATCGCATGAACCTGCATCAATAATCACGTCACCGGAAAGAACAGCGTTCTTTTCAACGTGTATGCCGATTGAATTTTCCGCAAGATCGCCTGTTGCCATTATATATGCCCTATCCTTTAAGGTGAGGTTAACGGTTTTTATGCCTTCCGAATAACCGTTTGAGGATTTTCCCGCATAACTGTTTATATATGTATGTTCACTCATTTCAAGGTTGTTGCGGCTTATAATACCTGCAGAAGTGCCGTTGCTTACGTTATATGCTTTTGCCGAAATTCCGTTTATGCCGCCGATTTCAATATTCTCTGCAGTAACACCGCAAGAGAGCGAATCTGCCATACCGCCTGCTGCATAAACGTAACCGTAATATTCTGTCTTTAAAAGCTTTTCGGCATAAACGCCGAAACATTTATCAGAGCCGTTGCCGTCGTCAAATGACGCAAAACTTCCGCCTCTGCCCTCAAGCTTTGATTCGCCGCATACCGCTATATTGCCGCCACAGTAAACACCTGCCGAGCAATTCTCGCTCTTGCCCGTAACGCCTTTTACAAAAGCTTGATCGCTCACTGTCAGGCTGATATCCTTGTCATCGCTTTCCATATAAATACCGTAGCTCTGATACCCTGCGCCTGCGTTTGCATTAAGTTTAGCATTATCCGAAACGGAAAGATTGCCGTTTTCGATGCTGAGAGCATAAATAGTATCATCGCTCACGTCATAGCCTGCATCTCTTGTTGTTGAAACGTTCACAACCGCGTTGCCGCTGATTGAAACGTCGCCGTTTATAACCTCTATTGCGCCGCCGTAACGTCTTCCGCAGTTAACGGTAACCTCTGCGTTGTCGCTGACTGTAAGACCGGGTGACATAATGCCTACTCCCGTATTCTTTATGTTTACCTTTGCGTTATCTTTGATTATAACGCTGCCCTCAAGCGTTAAAAAAGCTACCGTTATTATATTATCGGGAATGCTCACGTTAATCTGAGCCTTGTCGCCCACCGTAATGTCATACGCAGAAGCAACAAAGAAACTCATATTATCCTCTTGTTTGGTTGTATAGCTTATGCTTCCGTCGCCGATAAAATTAATATCGTCTGCGCAGTAAAAAGCCGCATAACCGCCGATAAAGCTGTTTTCACCAATCAGCTCAACGTCCAGCTTTCCGCCCGCCGCAACAAGTGCTGTTCCGTTGTCAATTTCGATAAGCTTACTCAGGTTTTCTGCGTTATTGAAGGTAAGCCTTGCATTTGCATTTGCCGTTGCGGGAGTAAACTTAACGTTGTAATTTGAGGCGGATGCGTTTTCATTTGTAATTCCGCCGTCAACAACAAGATAATATCCCTCGCTGATATGGGTACCGGCAACATAAAAATCCGTTTCGGTGATTTCATCGGAATCTAACGCCGATGCGCCGACCGCAAACGTGCCGATCAGCATAAGAATCGCCAATGCGACGGATAAAAATTTCTTTGTTTTCATTTTCGTTACCTCCGTAATTTTGTTTTACACCTATAAGACGCATCAGTTTTGCATTTGGTCTATGATTTTTTAAAAAATTTTTTAAATAAAAAAAATGCACGACCAAAGCCGTGCAAAACAATTCGGATATAAACAGATAAAGCGTGTAAAAATACACACTTGCATATGGAGATATCCTGATTTGTTTCGCAAATTCAGTATATCACGCATATGGCTGTATTGCAATACGGAAATAAAATTCAGGCTTGCAAAGAATAATCCCTGCAAGCCTTTGATATTATTGATTTTCGCCCGGCAATGCCGCCTTTTTTCTTTTGAGTTTGCCGTTTACCGCCATAAGAACAAGCACGCCCGAAACCGTTGCAACCGCCGCACCCAAAGCAATGATTGCAATATCCGCAATTACGGATAATATGCCGCAAACCGTAATTGAGACCATATGAGCGTCAATGTCAATAGCCATTGTACCTGCAAGATAGTTGACAACCGTGTAAAATGCAGAGACAATAATACTGCTTATGCCGTTTAACGGGCCTTCAACAAACAGCCACGCAATTTTTGTTGCAACAAAAACAACGCCGAGAAACAGTGCCTTGCCTTTCATCTTTTTGTATGCCAAAACAGCAAAAAGAACAATAACCGCAAGTATCAGCACAGCTTCCGTAATCACAATGATATTATTCAATGCGTTGTTGATTAACCTTGAAACCACCTGCGAAAAAAGATAATATTCTTCATTGCCGTAACCGATAAATTCATTTATAAGAACAGGAGATAACATATTGTAAACCGAAATTACAATATTTCTGAAAATGTAAAAACACAATCTGATTACACCCTGCGACAGAATAAGCGATAAAAGCATAAAAACTTCGGGCATACCGAATTTTTTCTTTTTCGATTTAAGCGGAGTTGAGGGTGATTCGGTTTTTTCTTTCTTCCTGCGTTTGATTCTGCCGTCAAAAACAAGAAAAATCAATACACCGAGCGCCGCGGCAATAACCAAAGAAACGATTGTTACGGGAATTCCCGTGATGGTTTCATATCCCGACAGCTCATTGATTTTTTCATTATATATTTCATTATATATTTCATTATATATATCTTTAGATTCGTTGGCGAATGTATATGCATAATACGCCTCGAGAATATCATATACAAATCCGACAACAACAGATAAAACCGTTTTGATTATGTTTGCAAGAGCCGTTGCAAGAAAAAATGAACCGAGAAAACGGATTGCTTTCTTGATATTTTTATACAAAAAATAAGCTAAAAGAAAAACAGCAATAACAGATACTGCCGTCAGCAAAAAATTCAGAATAATACCTGCAGAATTGCTCACAACAGTGCCGATCGCATATACCTGCGAACCGTCAGGAAATGTTGCCGTCCATTCAGAAAGAAACTCACGGAACGGAGATATAATATAATTCGAAAATTCAGGTATGCCGCTGAATATAACGGCAAGTATCATAAATATTAAGGGTTTGGCAGATTTTCCCTTGGGTCTGAGCGTGTTTTCAGGCTCGGGAATATAAGCTGTATTACTGTTTTCCATTGCATATCCTCCTTTTCGGTTTTGATACTTTTATTATAATTATAGAAATATTTCGTTCGATTGTCAATTAAAAAAACTTGTACGGTCAACCCGTACAAGCCTTTTTTCATTCTTCCATCTGTTTGCCGAGGAAATTTGCGGCAATCTGCGCAAGCTTCGTTTCCGTCTGCGTGGGACACGAGCCGTTTTCGTTGAGAAGAAGCACAACAGCACCCGAAACGTCGCCGCCGCCGACTATGGGAAACGCAACCGCCGCTTCCTTGTCAACACCCTCAACGGGCTTCATTCTCTCGCTGTCAACGCAGCAGACGTAGTTTTCTCTTCGCTCCATAAGCCCTTCAAGGCTTCGGCTGACCCTGCGGTCAAGTATTTCCTTTCTGGAAATGCCTGCGCACGCAACAACGCTGTCGCGGTCAGTCACGATAACCGCAAGACCCGTGCCTCTTGCAAGCACGTCGGCATACTGACCCGTAACCGACGAAAGCTCGCCGATGGGCGAATATTTTTTGAAAATAACCTCCCCGTCCGCATCCGTGTAAATCTCCAACGGGTCGCCTTCGCGGATACGCATGGTTCGGCGGATTTCCTTGGGGATGACGACCCTTCCGAGGTCGTCAATTCTTCTCACAATACCTGTGGCTTTCATTTTATATCTTTCTCCTTGTTTTCAATATTTGCCCTGTTATTGTTTGTCAGAATTTGCGGTTTATACTGAAATTCAAAAAAATACAAAAAGCAAAAATGGACACAGATATGCAAAAAGTTAAAAAAACTATAAACATCGAAGTCACCGTATAATACTGAGGCTTTAACTTCGTTTTACTGTTTTTTACCCCTACGTTTGTAGTCTGCGTTGATTTCATCGCTCCAATCAGCAGAGAGAGGAGCGCAGGCTCTGACATTGCATACGGCTTTTGCGACGGATTCATAAACAATACTTGTGCCTTCTTTATCGGCATTGTAGTTTACGGCTCTGTCTGCACCAATACCGTATCTTGCGGCAGTTTCAACTGCATCGATATTTGCGCCGATGAATAGAAACTCCCAGCCGTATTTTTCTTTCTGTCTTTCAATCATCGCCTTTACTTTATCGCTCGAATAACGGCGGCTTGCATTCTCCATGCCGTCGGTTGTGATGATGAACATTGTGTTTTCGGGCACATCTTCAGGGCGTGCGTACTTGTGAATATTACCGATGTGGTGAATCGCACCGCCGATTGCATCGATGAGGGCAGTACAGCCTCTGACGGTGTAATCTTTGTCTGTCATAGGCTTGATTTCGGAAAGCTTCACTCTGTCGTGAAGCACTTCGGATTCATTATCGAAAAGAACGGTTGAAACATAGCATTCGCCGTCCTGCTTTTTCTGTTTTTCAATCATAGCGTTGAATCCGCCGATTGTGTCGCTTTCAAGGCCTGCCATTGAGCCGCTTCTGTCAAGGATAAATACGAGTTCTGTGATGTTGTTTTTCATTTTAAGTTCCTCCAAAAAAATAATGTGGTTGCTTGGTTTCTCAACCTTACAACCACATTATAGCGAGTTATTAAATTGATTTGGTCGCTCGACGGGAGACTTTTAATCTGCTTGATTGATTTAACGTTTTCTAATTATACTCGAAAGATAATCTCTCAATTTTATTATCTCGTCTCGATCAAGAGTTATGGAAAGATAATTATCAGTTAAACCCTCGTGCCAAAAATAAACTCTCCACTCAATCAAAATATCAGAAACCGAGTTTTGAATATCTTTTATCGGATAAATATTGAACACAAAATCAGGTTCAATGAATGAAATTTCTTTATCTTCGCTTATTTCGCCATTAAGCAACATGGTAAAAACAGATTCTAATTCTTCAATTTCACTGCAAAGAAATATTTCATCGTTTTCTCTATGATAATTAAGCCAATCTCCGGAATTAAACATAAAATCACAGTTGCACCAGAGTGAATCCCAGTTTTCCTTATTTGAATGTCTGTAGTTATTAATTTTCAAGTAAACATTTATTCCATCAACATTAAAATTCAAAGGCATATAACCACCTCTACAACTTCAGTTTTTCAGCAACCCAACAGCACCTGGTCAAATTCAAACAAAGCCTCGTTTATTTCAAAAATATCGTAGATACCCTTTTGCAGATAATATCTGATTATATTATCAAATGTGAAACTGCGCGAGAGGGTCAGCCCTGCGGATGCGAGCAAATCCTGCGTTTCGTCAAGGGTCAGTTCAAGTGCGATTGCGAATGCAACGGCTGTCTGCTTTGACGGTTTATACGTATCGGGATTGCACTTGATTTTGGAGAACGTTTTCTTGTCAACATTGGCTTTTTTGTAGCACTCAACGTCGGTCATTCCTTTTGAATCAATCAAGTCAAAAAGCTTGTATGCAAAGGATTTATCCATCGCTTTCATATATTCCTGAAGCGTTTTGTTCTTTGCACTGCCGTATTCTTCTGTTTGCGGTGCAGGCATTGAAGCACAAAGCTTTGGTGCAGGAATTTCGCGGTCTCTCCGTCTGATTTCATTGGGAAGAACTCTCGATTCAAGCCATTCGATTTCCGCATTGTAATCCACTTTTAAGTCTTCAACATAATTATCATCAATAAAACTTCTGATTTCATTGAAAACAGTTCTGCTGAATTCATAGGATTTGCGGTCATAAACACAGAGATAAACATTAAGTTCGTGTTCAAAAAGGAACTCGGTGATAACCTGAATCGCGAATTTCAGCACCTGATCTTTCGGGTAACCGTAAGCGCCTGCAGAAATCAGCGGAAATGCAACGGATTCGCAACCGTTTGCAACTGCAAGTTTGAGAGACTCAGTGTAACACGACTTGAGAACGATACTCTCTCCCACAAGTCCGCCGTGCCATACGGGACCCGAAGTGTGGATTACATACTTCGCATCGAGGTTGTATGCGCCCGTAATCTTTGCAGAGCCGAGACCAAGAGGTCTGATTTTTGCGCATTCGGCATCGAGCAGCGGACCTGCAGCAGTATGCACGGCAAGGTCGACTCCGCTGTAACCCACCATTTCTTCGTTGGTGGTGTTTACAATCGCATCAACCTTCATTTTGGTTATATCTTGTCTTATGATTTGCAGCGGCACAGTATCACCTCATTTCGGGATTATAAATATTATACCACAAAAATTCCTCTTTGCAAATATGACTGTGGCGGCAGGGATAAGCCTGCCGCCGTTTTGAGTTATTGTTAAACATCAAAATCAAAATCATCAATATCATAGCCTGCATCTGCAAGGGCTTCGGCACGTTCATCGTCATCCATAAGTTCAAAATCAAGCATATCGATACCCGCATCGTCAAGAGCATCTTCAAGGTCTGTTGAATCAAAGCTGTCAGAAGAAACATCTGATGTGTTATCTGTTGACTTCTTTGATTCCGACATCATTTCCATAAAAAAGGAAAACTCTGCTGCTTTTTCAAACGAATCCAGCTTGCCGTCTCCGTTGAAATCAAACAGACCACCGAAAATGCCTTTGTCAAACATTTCTGTCACCTCATATAATTTTATTCTGCAGAATAAAGAGCGATTTCGTAAGTTCCGTCGTCATTGTAAGCAACTTCAGCGATGCGGCCGTCATCGCCTTTCAGATCAGCCAGATTGATATCGGCAGTTGCTTCGCCGTTGGTTGCCTTGAGAAGTTTGTTGCAAAGTCCGATGAATTCAACAAGTTCATCGTTGTTGTGAAGTTCAAGGTTGTTGAGGTAAAACATAACTTCGTTGTTCTCTGCTTCCAATACATCGTAGGAACTGAATTTTGTCATTTCACGACAGATGGCTTCGATTTCCTCTGCATTTTCGGATTCTTCTTCATAAACCACAGCAGTCTGGGGTGAATACCACACACCATCGGGAAGAGTATCAATGGTTTTCTTTTCGATTGTCCCTTTATACACGGCACCGTTTTTCTTGCCGTAAGCAACAACCGCACCTGCGTCGCTTGAGCAATCTGCGTTGTTATACATCGAATAGAACATTCCGTCAAGATAATCTTCACCGTCTTCTGCGATTCTTTCATCCAGAAAATCTGCAATGTCGAACACATCGGGGCCCTGAATATCCGTTGTGTAGTGGTAATATCCGTAGTCGGCAATAACTTCAAAGCTTTCAGCGTTTCTCATTGCACGGACAATATTATGAAACTTTGCGGTAACGGTTTTGCCTGAAAACTCTCTCTTTTTGCCGTCGGTAACAACGGTAAGCTGAATGATTTTTCCTCCGTCAAGAAGCAATGATCTTCCGAGGCAGGCAATGCGGTAAATGAACATATCTGCAAGTTCCATATGTTCGTTTGTGTCCTTGATGATGATGTGTTCTCTGATGTCATAATAAACGCTCATTGTGATTTCTCCTTAAATCAATTATTTTTTTGTATTTGTCTTTTGCTATGGTTACAGTTTAACATATATCAAGTCCCATAAAACGGACTTATGAAATTTTTATGCTGCAATTTCAAGAACAAAATTGCCGTCTGCATTGATTCTGAGTGAAAGAGTTTTTATGTATTTTTCAAACAGCATATCTTCCTCTGCCTTTGAAACACCTGCTCTGCAGGAGTGAAGAACAGACGACAAAAGCTCTCTTGCATTGCCGAGACTGAAGTTGTCGCTGATAATCTTTTCGAGTTCGTGCTTGAAAACAATCTTGAAGAATTTGTCATCATCGGGAGTGATGAATCTGTCGAGATAGCAGTAGAAAACGTCCTTGTCACGGAGTAAATTTTTGAATTCGTGACCGCACTTTTCGCTTTCAACCATAACAAGATATCTGACATCCTCCGATGCATCGATAACCGACCAGAAGTCCGAATCGCTTGAAACAAGAATGATTGAATCAACATCTTCCTTGTAAATCGCTTTTGAAACACCCATAACAAGACGGTGGTCAACGAGCGACTTGTTTTCAACTATGCGCTCAACGGGAACGGTTTCAACTTCAACGCCGTAGGTGAAATGCTTGAGCATTGTCCAGGCTTTGGTGGTGTGTTCGCTGTCATAGTAAACAACGATTTTGTTGATTTTCTCGATTTCGTGATCTTTGAGGCTCTCGATTGCAGAGGCAAATCTGTAGGGGTCGGCATTCTCGCCGTCAATGAAAACCTGAATCTTTGATGCGCTGTTGATGAATTCGTTTATGTTATTTTTCACATTGTCACTTGCATCGCAGACTCTGTCGCCGTCCGTGAAAACTTCATTGCCGTTTCTGTAAATAACGGTGAGCAGATCACGGTCTGTTGAAAGAATATATCCGCATTCAAAAGGCTCACGCCAGTAAAAATATCTCTGGAATGGATAAAGGCTCTGATAAACCTGGAATTTCTTTGATTCTTCTTCTATGTTGTTCGGCATGATGAACATTGTTCTGATGTGTCTGAATCTGACCCAGTCGGGGAAAAGTTTTTCAGTTTTATCAATTCTTCTGATTATTTCGTTGTTGATTCTTTTAAGGTATTCGTTGATATCGGGTTTTCCTGTAATGATATAAATTGACATTCTGTTGAGAACCCTGAAATCGTCTTTGAATAAATCCATTCTGTCAAGGGGAATGAATTTTGCGCTCATATTTCTTAAATTAAGGCTGACTTCTTTGAAATGAAGGATAAGATTTGAACGGATATTATTGAGATGTCTGATTGCAACTGCGTCCTCATTCTTTTCGAGAGCTTCTTTTATCGGCAGATATTCTTCGGGGTTGTCGAGGCGCTTCATAAGTGCTTCATCGGTAACGCCAAGCAGAAATCCGACGGTAAGTGCGATGGTTCTTGAGTAATTTCTGTAAGCTGATCTGTCTTCGGTTTCGGGTAAATCGATATTTTCTTCAATTATGAGGTCTTTTAAGTCTTCCATACAAATTGCTTTTGTCATTTTTCTGTCTCCTTTGCTGTCTGAGTTTTTTACCTTATGACCGAATTATATCATGTCAAGAGTACCATAAAACGGACTCGTAAACAGAAAAAAGCCGAAAAATCGCTTTTTTACGGCAATTTTCCGACTTTTCGGGAATTTATTTAATTATGAATTCTCAACAAGTTTCTGCCAGACCTTTACCATTGCATAGGTATCAAGTTTGCAGTAAGCAAGGAGATTTTTTCGTGTTTCGGCAACTTCTTCGGGTGACATCGACTTCATATTCTTGAACGCATTTGATGCCTGGTCGCCTTTCTGTATGCGCTCAAGATTGTGATAATCAAGCGAAGGCTCATCGGGATAAAGCGCAGGAAGAACATATTTTATCGAATACGAACCCTGCATTGCAGGGAGATAATAATGCTTCTTTGAAAACGGTGTCATGAGGTCTTTTATGTTATCGTGAATGTTCATCAGATGGTCGGCAAGGTCGGGATAAATCTCTGCAAGTTTCTTGATGACATTCTTCTCAAAGCCCATATTGTATGCCGTTGTGCAGACATTCATCGGAATATCGTTGCAGAGTTTTTCTGCAAGTGCTCTGCGCGGGTCTTTGCCTGCTTCGGCAAGGAATTCGGTGTGATGAAGTTCACCGTTTTCACTTTCAAGCCAATGGAGCGAATACTGAAACGGAATCTGCTCATAGGGCGAGGTGAAATCAAACGGCGGAACAGCTTCCTGGAATGTTTCAAAATAGAGGAAATAAAGCGGAAACGAAAGCGAGTCAACGGTTTCACGGATTCCTTTTGCATCGATTTTGCCGATGTTGTTGAGATGCGATTCAACCTGCAAACGCTGATTGCCTTTGATTTCTTTTCGGTTTACAAGACTTTCAAAATCATAGTCGCCCTCATTGAAGAGTTTCACTTTTGTATCAAATTTCAGTCTGCTGATATCGAAAACATTCGGGTGTTCGAGTCTTCCCGTGCAGTAGTCGAAATATCCGCAGGTGTAGGGTTTGTTGCAATGGCATCCGACTTCACGGTGAGGCTCATAATCACTTTCCATTATTCTTTCGAGCTCGGGAAGAAAATCTCTGATGCCCGTCTGTCTGCAGTCGGTGTAACACTTCACATCTTCAATCACAAACAGTTCATCAAGGTCGATTTCTCCGTGACGGACATAGCAGGGATTGATATGAACAAGGTAAACGCCGTCAACCTTGTAGCCCAGACCGCTCAGCACATACTGCTGATAAGCGGTATCGTGAAAATAGATTTCACTCACGGCGGTTGAGCTTTTGACTTCATATATTTCAACGTGACCGTTACCCTTGTTTTTGAGAATATCAACACTGCAGAAAAGACCGTCGAGGGCAAACGATGCCTCTGCGATAACGGGCGTGCCTGTATCGATAAGCCTTTGAGTTTCTTCAAGCATATCGCCTAAATCACCGAACGGAACTTCGGTGAAATCTCCGAAAAGACCCATCGCAAGGTCACCGACCATGTTGCCTGTTTCAAGAACGGCATCGTTCATAACGGAATTATCAAATTCTTCGGGCTTGTTTCTGTGAAGCCAGAGCATTTTGGGACACTGAACGGCATTGCAGTATTTTGATTTCGAAAGTCGCAGAGACATAATCATTCTCCTTGTCTGTTGATTATGATTTGATTATACAGAAAATACGGTCAACAGTCAAATTGTTAATTGCCAACATTATGCAAGTGTGATACAATAAATTTATACCTTAAGATAACGGAGTTTGCTATGATTAAAGAATTAATCCACGACCCGATTTTGCTTGCGAGGAAATCGGAGATTGCAACAAAAGAAGATTTGCAGGTAGCACAGGATTTGCTGGATACTCTCATCGCCCACAAAGACGGCTGTGTCGGTATGGCGGCGAATATGATTGGTGTGCACAAACGCATTATCGCTTTTGATAATGATGGCACGTATATGGTTATGTTCAATCCCGAAATCATAAAGAAATCGGGACCCTACGATGCAGAAGAAGGCTGTCTTTCTCTGCTCGGAGGTCCCCGAAAGTGTAAG
>JAZSBC010000117.1:0-10182 GCA_045602245.1 Acutalibacteraceae bacterium
TTGAAACTGCTTGAAGCAAAGGGGGATATCGGTTGAAAACAAACACGGGACTCGTCGCCTATGCGGAATCACAGCTCGGCAAAGCCTATTGGTACGGCACCTTCGGCAACAAGGCAACCGCCGATTTGCTTGAGCGAAAAAAAGCGCAGTATCCTCAGCATTATCAGTATGCAAGAATGGATACCTATAAAAAACAGCTCGGCTCAAGGGTTCACGACTGCGTGGGGCTTATCAAGGGCTATCTCTGGAGCGAAAGCACCGATGCAACGCCGAAATACAGCGCGGAGCAGGACGTTTCGGCAAACGGAATGCTCAAAAAGTGCAAGCAGAGGGGCAGAATAAACACCCTCCCCGAAATTCCCGGTATTCTTGTTTTTATGCCCGGCCACGTCGGAATCTATTGCGGAGCAGGCAGGGTTATTGAGGCAAGGGGCTTTCACTACGGCGTTGTTGAAACAGATCTTAACAGCAGACCGTGGGAAAACTGGGGCAAATGCCCCTGGATAAAATATCCGAGCGGTTCAAGATATTTCAACGCCTGCAAAAAAGACGAAACCTCAATCGTCGATGCGCTCAAATCTCTCGGTGAGAACAGCGGATACGCTTACCGAAAAAAGATTGCGGCAGCTAACGGAATAAGCGGCTACACGGGAACGGCGAAGGAAAACATCAGGCTTCTTTCACTTCTCAGAAACGGCGAACTTATCCGACCCGATTCCGTTGCAGCCTGATATAAATATAACAAAACCCCTGTCCGAAAAAACGGACAGGGGTTGATTTTATGTTTTTGATTATTCGATTTCTGAGCTGATTGCCTTTTCGTAGAGAGCCTCAACTTCTTTTGAGGGCTTTTTGTCGATGAGTGAAACAACAACTGCAAATACAAGACCTGCAATGAAGCCGGGAAGAAGTTCGTAAACGCCCGTTGCATCTGTAAGGAGAAGCATCCATGCAACGTCAACAACCGCACCTGCAACAACGCCTGCGATTGCGCCCTTGTATGTGAATCTCTTCCAGAAGAGTGAGAGAATGATAACGGGACCGAATGCTGAGCCGAAGCCGCCCCAAGCATTATCAACCATTGTCATAATGGCATTTGCGCTGCCTCCCTCATTTTCCATACCTGCTTTTGCAATGAAGTATGCAATAACAGCGATGATAAGAACAACGATTCTGCCTATCCAGAGAATTTCTTTATCGGAAGCCTTCTTTCTGAATACGGGCTTGTAGATATCGCTTGTGAATGATGATGAAGCAACAAGAAGCTGTGAATCGGCTGTACTCATAGCAGCTGCAACGATAGCCGAAAGAAGAAGACCTGCAACAAATACCCAGGGACCGCTGAAGATTTCCTCTACAAGAGTTATGAATATAAGATCCGTTTTTCCTGTTTCAACAAGTGTTCTTGTGGGATCAAAAGCTCTGCCGAGGATAGCAAACGCAATGGCTGCGCCAAGCGAAAGAACAACCCATACAATACCGATGGTTGCTGACTTTTTAAGAACCTTTGAGTTCTTTGTTGACATAAATCTTACGATGATGTGGGGCATACCGAAGTAGCCGAGACCCCATGCAAGACCCGATGCAATCTCCTGCCAGCTTGCCGAAAAGGGATTTGCGTTGAAAACAGTTGTTACTCCATCGGGATTGGTAAGGGGGGTGTTGAGCATTGAAAGGTTAACTTCCTTGAAGAAGAGAAGAACGATGGGAACTGCAAGAAGAGCAACAAGCATCATAAGACCCTGGAAGAAGTCTGTCCAGCAAACAGCCTTGAAGCCGCCGAGGAATGTATAGAGAATGATGATAGCTGCAAAGATGAGAAGTGCGAGTGAAGGATTTTCGGCGAGTGAGGGAATAACCTTACCGAAAACTTTTGCACCTGCAACAAAGCTTGATGCAACGTAGATTGTGAAGAACACAAGGAACACAACCGCACAGATTATCTGAAGCACGGGGCTTTTGGTGAGAAAACGGTTTGAAAGATACTGGGGAACGGTGATTGAATCGTTTGCCGCCTGAGAAAACTTACGAAGTCTTCTTGCAACAAAAATCCAGTTAGCCGCAGTACCGAGTGCAAGACCGATACCGATCCATACCTGACCCATACCGGCAGCAAGAATGCTTCCGGGGAAGCCCATAAGAAGCCAGCCGCTCATATCCGATGCCTGAGCGCTGAGTGCAGTTACCCAGGGACCCATTGAGCGTCCGCCGAGGAAATAGTCTTTTTCTCCGCCGCCTTTGGACTTGAAAAAGAAGAAAATGCCGATGCCGAGAATGACAACGAAATAGAGGATAAACGCTAAAAGTTGAAAATCCATAATATCTTTTCCTTTCAAAAACATTTTAAAGTGTAGATATATTAACAGATTATAAACTGATACGCAATACAGACTGTATTACAGAATTCAGTTTGTACTTTTTTAGAGCAAAAATAAATAACGCCTTGAAAATCAAGGCGTTTTAAACTGTACTTTATATTCCAATCAAAATAAATTTTTTAAAAACTTTACTTTGTTCTGAATCCGCTGAGAAACATCGGCAGAAGCGACTGCGAATAGTTGCAGAGCGAATAGTTGCCGTTGCATATGCACCAATCATAAAGAAGCGCACGTTCAAAAAGGGCATATGCCTTGAGAATTTCGTTGGTTGAAACGTCGGCTCTCAGGCTGCCGTTCTGCTGACCGTGAGAGATGATTTTACGCAGAAGTTTAAAGTAGGTTCTGTTATTATCAAGCAGATGCTTTTCGCCCGCTGTGACAAGCTGGGTTGAATACATTCTTGCAAGCAAATCGAGCGAAACTCTGTTTTCAATCATAAAGAAAAGCTCTTTGTTGAGGTCGAGAAGGGTCTGAAAAGCGTCGCCTTCAAGGTCGATTCCGCCTTCAAGTGCCTCATATTTATCGTCAAAAAGATACGAAAGAGTTGAAAGAAGCGCATCTTTGCCGCTGAAATGGTGGTAAAACGAACCTTTTGAGGTTTCCGAACGCTCAACAATATCCTCAATGGTCGTGTTTTCATAGCCGTTTTCATAAAACAGCTCCCATGCGGCGTTGACGATTTTCATTTTTGTGTTGCGTGAATCCTTGCGGGGCATAGTATCACTCCGTATCAGAAATTGATTATTCCGTAATGCTCGAGAACGGTTTTGAGACCCATAAGAATAAGTATTATACCGCCTGCAATCTCGGCTTTTTTCTTGAATTTAAGCCCGAATATGTTGCCGATTTTGATGCCGAGAGCAGAAAGAACGAACGTTATGATTCCGATAAATGCAACGGCAATAATAACTTCCGTTATTGTAAGCTCCATAAAACCGATGCCTGCGAGCAGAGCATCAATGCTCGTTGCAACGGCGAGAGTAAACATTTCTTTCATCTTCATTGAAGCGCTCGAACATTCCTCGCAGTCCTTTTTCGAAACGGCTTCTTTTATCATATTTGCGCCGATGCCTGCAAGCAGAATGAACGCAATCCAATGGGTATAGTTTGCAACGTAGCTGCTGAGCGTTTTGCCGAAGAAATAGCCGATTGCGGGCATCAGCGCCTGAAATCCGCCGAACCACAAGCCTGCGAGAGCCATCTGCTTTATTCCTGCTTTTTTAACGGCAAGACCCTTGCAGACCGCAACGGCAAATGCATCCATCGAAAGACCGACGGCGATAAGAAACAAAGTTAAAACCGACATCTTGTTATCTCCTTAATACAAAAAAATCGGATACCGCTGTACCCGAGATTTTATTTATTTTACCACTTGCGCAGGCAGTTTGTCAACACTAATCGGACGGCTATTTTTCTTTTGTTGCAACACACAAAAACAAGCAGTAATTTTTTGCAAAATTTCCGCATTTTTTGTTTGATAAACTATTGAAATATATATACAGTATATTGTATAATTATAAAAGCTATTGTATTGGAGGTAGTTATTTTGAAAAAGGTTGGAATTATTATGGGCAGCGACAGCGACCTGCCCGTTGTTGAAAAAGCTATCAATACTCTTGACGAATACGGTGTACCCTATGAGGTTCACGTTTTTTCCGCACACAGAACACCCGAGCAGTCCAAGGATTTTGCTCAGAATGCCAAGGCAAACGGCTTCGGTGCAATTATTGCGGCAGCAGGCAAGGCTGCACACCTTGCAGGCGCAATCGCCGCCAACACCACTCTCCCCGTTATCGGAATCCCCGTAAAGGCTTCAACCCTTGACGGCCTTGATGCTCTTCTTTCAACCGTTCAGATGCCTGCAGGCATTCCCGTTGCAACGGTTGCCATTGACGGCGCAGCCAATGCCGCTCTGCTTGCAATTCAGATTCTTGCCGTTTCGGATGACGGGCTTGCAGAAAAGCTCACCGCAGCAAGAGCCGCCGCAACAGAAAAAGTTCTTGCGGCAAACAAGAAGATTGAGGAAAAGTTTAATAAATAAATTCATTCAAATATACTCGGAGGTAAATTTTATGGGAGGATTTTTCGGCGCAACGTCAAGAAGAGACGTTGTTCTGGATGTGTTTTTCGGCGTTGACTACCATTCTCACCTCGGCACACGCAGAGGCGGTATGGCGGCGGTTAACGAAGAAAAGGGCTTTCAGCGTGATATTCACAACATTGAAAACTCTCCTTTCCGCACAAAGTTTGCGGGAATTGTTGATGAGATGCACGGCAATGCCTGCATCGGCTGTATCAGTGACAGCGACCCTCAGCCCATTCTCATCCGTTCAAACCTCGGCACTTACGCCATAACGGTTATCGGCTGCATCAATAATTCGGACGAGCTTGTTGATGAATTTCTTTCACAGGGCGGCTGCCATTTCAACACAATGACATCGGGCAAAATCAACTCAACCGAGCTTGTTGCCGCACTCATAAATCAGAAAGACGATTTTGTTGAGGGTATCCGATACGCTCAGGATAAAATTGACGGCTCTCTTTCGCTTCTTATTCTTCTTGAAGACGGCAGCATCATCGCCGCAAGAGATAAAGTC
Source organism: Acutalibacteraceae bacterium (assembly GCA_045602245.1). GTDB lineage: Bacteria > Bacillota > Clostridia > Oscillospirales > Acutalibacteraceae > CAG-177. The sequence continues at coordinate 4,976 of JAZSBC010000117.1, forward strand.
GGCAGACTTCCCATTCTTATCGGCAAGGATATGGACGGCTACTGCGTATCTTTTGAGTCCTTTGCATTTGAAAAACTTGATTACCAATTTGTCAAGGAACTCGGTCCCGCAGAAATCGTAAGAATATATCCCGACAGAGTCCATACTCTCGCCGAGCCTCAGAAGAAGCTTAAAATCTGCGCTTTCCTCTGGAGTTATTACGGCTATCCCACCGCTTGCTATGAAGGTGTCAGCGTTGAGGTTATGAGGTCAAGAAACGGTGCTATTATGGCTCGTGAAGATGCAAAGAACGGCCTTTGCGACGGCATTGATTCCGTCAGCGGAGTTCCCGATTCCGGCACTCCCCACGCTATCGGCTATGCAAACGAAAGCAAAATCCCCTTTGCAAGACCTTTCATCAAATATACTCCCACCTGGCCCAGAAGCTTTATGCCCACAAGCCAGACCGAGAGAAGCAAGGTTGCAAAAATGAAGATGGTTCCCGTTCACGATCTTATTCAGGGCAAGAGCCTTCTTTTTGTTGACGACAGCATCGTAAGAGGCACTCAGCTTCGCGAAACGGTTGATTTCCTTTACAGCCACGGCGCAAAGGAAGTTCATATGCGTTCAGCCTGCCCCCCGATTATGTACGGCTGCAAATACCTCAACTTCTCACGCAACACTTCCGATGACGATCTCATTGCCCGCCGTGTTATTCACGACCTTGAGGGCAAGGAAGGCGATAAATACATTGATGAATACTGCGATGCTTCAACCGAAAGAGGCAAGAAGCTCCGCGAAATCATCTGCAAGGAACTCAAGCTCACAACCCTCGCATATCAGAGCATTGCGGGTCTTATTGAAGCGATCGGTCTGCCCGAAGACTGTATATGCACCTATTGCTGGAACGGAAAAGGCTGAGTTTCACACTATGTTGAGTGAATAGTGAATAATGAAAAGTGAAAAGTTAAGGGTGGGCAAAGCCCACACCCAAAATAAAATCGGTCATAGGCGGAGCCTATCCGAAACTTTTCACTCTTCACTTTTAACTTTTCATTGACTAATAATCTGATATAAAATATGTGATTTTCACAGGAGGAATAAATCATGGAAAAAAGCTTCAGCGAAAGCTACGCAGCAGCGGGCGTTGATATTACCGCCGGCTACAAAGCGGTTGAACTTATGAAAACCCACATCAAAAGAACTCTCACTGCAGGCGCTATGTCAGACATCGGCGGCTTCGGCGGTCTTTTCGAGCTTGACCTTACAGGCATCGCAAAGCCCGTTCTCGTAAGCGGGACAGACGGCGTCGGCACAAAGCTCAAACCTGCATTTATTATGGATAAGCACGATACGGTAGGTATCGACTGCGTTGCAATGTGTGCAAACGATATCGTTTGCTGCGGTGCAAAGCCCCTGCTTTTCCTTGACTATATTGCCTGCGGCAAAAACGTTCCCGAAAGAATTGCAGAAATCGTTTCGGGTATCGCTGAAGGCTGCGTTCAGTCAAACGCTGCTCTCATCGGCGGTGAAACAGCTGAAATGCCCGGCTTCTATCCCGTTGACGAATATGACCTTGCAGGCTTCTGCGTAGGCGTTGTTGACAAGGACAAGGTTCTTGACAATTCAAAGATGACCGAAGGCGACGTTGTTATCGCTCTTCCCTCAAGCGGTGTTCATTCAAACGGCTTCTCACTTGTTCGCAAGGTGTTCGACGTTGAAAATGCAGACATCAAAACTCCCGTTGCAGAGCTTGGCGGCAAATCAGTCGGCGAAACTCTTCTCACTCCCACCAAGATTTATGTTAAGCCTATGGTTGCTCTCTTTGAAGAGGTAACGGTTAAGGCTGTTTCACATATCACAGGCGGCGGCTTCTATGAGAACATTCCCAGAAGCATTCCCGACGGCTTCGGCGCAAAGATTGACAAGGCTTCGCTCAGAATTCTTCCCATCTTTGACCTTATTGCAAAAACAGGCAACATTCCCGAAAGAGATATGTTCAACACGTTCAATATGGGCGTTGGTATGAGCATTGTTGTTGCAAAGGAAGATGCAGAAAAGGCTATCGAAGTTCTCAAGGCAAACGGCGAAGATGCATATATCATCGGCGAAATCATCAAATCGGAAGACAAGGTTGTTATTTGCTAAGGCAAATAACAAGTGAAAAGTTAAAAGTGAAGAGTGAAAAGTTTCGGAAGGGCTTCGCCCTTACCCGAATATATTAAGCGTCGCAGACCCTTAACTATTCACTTTTCATTATTCACTGTTCACTTAACGCACACAAGGAGAAAATTTATGAACAAAAAAGCCCGTATCGCCGTTCTTGTTTCGGGCGGCGGAACAAATCTGCAGGCTCTGATTGATGCTCAGGCGGCAGGAATAATCAAAAGCGGTGAAATCACCCTTGTAATTTCCAACAAAAAGGGTGCTTATGCACTCGAAAGAGCCGCAAAGGCAGGCATCAGAAGCGAAACCGTTCTCAAGAGCGAAAACCCCGATTTTGAGGGCAGACTCATTGAGCTTCTCGACGGTGACGGAATTGACCTGATTGTTCTTGCAGGCTTTATGAGCATTCTCTCCGAGCGATTCACTAATCACTATAAAGACAGAATAATCAACGTTCACCCCTCACTCATTCCGTCATTCTGCGGCGAAGGCTTCTACGGTCTTCGTGTGCATGAGGCCGCACTCGGCTACGGAGTTAAGGTGACGGGTGCAACGGTGCATTTCGTAAATGAAATCCCCGACGGCGGACGCATCATTATGCAGAAAGCCGTTGACATAGAGCCTGAAGATACCCCCGAAACTCTTCAGAAAAGAGTTATGGAGCAGGCTGAATGGATAATCCTTCCGCTTTCGGCGGAGAAAGTTTGCAAAAACATTATAAGTGAAAAGTGAAGAGTTAGAAGTGAAAAGTTTCGGAAGGGCTTCGCCCTTACCCGAATATATTAAGCGTCGCAGACCCTTAACTGTTCACTTTTCATTATTCACTATTCACTGATATTAACTACGGAGGCTAACAAATGAAGGTTCTTGTTGTCGGCGGCGGCGGAAGAGAGCACGCCATCATCAAAAAGCTTAAAGAAAACAAAGATATAGAAAAAATCTATGCCCTGCCCGGTAACGGCGGCATTGCGGCAGATGCCGAATGCGTTAATATCGGCGCAAAGGATATCCCCGCAATCGTTGATTTTGCAAAAAACAACGATATCGGCTTTGCGGTTGTCGCTCCCGATGATCCCCTTGTACTCGGTGCGGTTGATGAGCTTTCAAAGCTCGGAATCCCCTGCTTCGGCCCCGAAAAGAAAGCGGCTATCATCGAAGGCAGTAAGGTTTTCTCCAAAAATCTTATGAAGAAATATAACATTCCCACCGCTGCTTACGAAGTGTTTGACGATGCCGAAAAGGCTCTCGCTTATATCGAAACAGCTCCCGTTCCCACCGTTATCAAGGCAGACGGTCTTGCACTCGGCAAGGGCGTTATTATCGCGATGACCCGCGAAGAGGCTGGCGATGCAATTAAATCCATTATGCAGGATAAGCAGTTCGGCGAAAGCGGCAATCAGATTGTTATTGAAGAATTCCTCGAAGGTCCCGAAGTTTCCGTTCTTTCTTTCACGGACGGCAAAACCGTTGTTCCCATGATTTCATCAATGGACCACAAGAGAGCAAAGGATAACGACGAGGGTCTCAACACGGGCGGTATGGGAACAATCGCTCCCAATCCCTATTATACTGCAGACGTTGCCGAAAGATGTATGAAGGAAATTTTCCTTCCCACAATCAACGCAATGAATGCAGAGGGCAGAACGTTCAAGGGCTGCCTCTACTTCGGTCTTATGATCACAAAGAACGGTCCCAAGGTTATCGAATATAACTGCCGTTTCGGCGACCCCGAAACTCAGGTTGTTCTTCCCCTTCTTGAAAGCGACCTTTTTGAGATTATGAAGAACGTTGCCGCAGGCACACTCACCGAAGAGCAGGTTAAGTTCAGCGATAAATCAGCCTGCTGCGTTGTTATGGCGTCAGACGGCTATCCCCAAAAATACGAAAGCGGCTTTGAAATCACAATGCCCGCAGATAAAGATATCTATATTGCAGGCGCAAAGCTTGCAGACGGCAAGCTTCTCACCGCAGGCGGCAGAGTTCTCGGCGTAACCGAAACCGCAGATACCCTTGCCGATGCAATCGCAAACGCATACGAAACCGTTAAAACGGTTAACTTTGCAAACGCTTATTACAGAAACGATATCGGCAAAAAAGCAATGGAGGTTTGATATATTATGGTATACAGAGCGTATGTTGAAAAGAAAAAGGGACTTGACAACGAAGCCCGTTCGCTCAAAAACGAGCTTGTTTCGCTTCTCGGAATCAAGAGCCTTGAAAACGTAAGAATCCTCAATCGCTATGACCTTGAAAAAATTGAAAAAGAGCTTTTTGACTATTCAAAAGGCACAGTTCTTTCAGAGCCTCAGCTTGATGATATTACCGAAACACCCAATCTTGAATGTGACAGACTTTTTGCTGTTGAATTCCTCCCCGGTCAGTTTGACCAGAGAGCAAATTCCTGCGCAGAATGTATTCAGATTATCTCAAAGGGTGAAAGACCCATCGACAGAACAGCAAAGGTTTATTGCCTTTACGGAAATATCAGCGACGATGAACTCGCACAGATCAAAAAATACGTTATCAACCCCGTTGAAGCAAGAGAAGCTTCTCTTGAAGAATACGAAACACTCGTAACGGAATACGTTATCCCCGAAACCGTAAAGACTCTTGACGGCTTTATCGGTCTTTCGGAGGCAGAGCTTGCTCAGTTTGTTGCTGACTACGGCCTTGCAATGGACCTTGACGATATCAAATTCTGCCAGCAGTATTTCATCAGCGAGCACAGAGACCCCACAATCACCGAAATCAGGATGATTGATACATACTGGTCAGACCACTGCCGCCACACCACATTTAACACAAACATTGACTCGGTTAAATTTGAAGACGAGCTTCTACAGAAAACCTATGACGAATATCTTGCCGCAAGAAAGGCTTGCAACAGAACAAAGCCCGTTAACCTTATGGATATCGGCACAATCGCCTGCAGATACCTTAAGTCACAGGGTCTTCTTCCCAAGCTTGACGAAAGCGAAGAAATCGACGCTTGTACCGTTAAGGTTGACGTTGAAATCGGCGGCAAAACAGAAAAATGGCTTCTTCTCTTCAAGAACGAAACT
>JAZSBC010000118.1:0-15375 GCA_045602245.1 Acutalibacteraceae bacterium
GTTATGAACTATGCTTATGAAGGTTCAAACGGTTTCAACAACCAGATTCAGTCATTCTCGGCAATCGGTTGCGTATATCCCGAAGTTTGCCAGATTATTGCAACAAAGGCATCCGGCATCAAAACTGTTGCTGACCTTAAGGGTAAGAACGTTGCAGTAGGTGACGTTGGCTCAGGTGTTTACTATAATGCAACTCAGATTCTTGCTGCTGCAGGCATTGATATTGATAAGGATATCAACAAAACAGCTGCTTCATTCGGCGATTCTGCAACTCAGCTTAAAGACGGTGCAATCGATGCAGCATTCATCACTGCAGGTACACCCACAACCGCTATTACCGAACTTGCAACATCAACAGAAGTTATTGCTGTTGACCTTGGCGAAGATGTAATTGCAAAGCTTATGAGTGATTATTCTTTCTATGCAAAGTATGAAATGACCGAAAAGGATTACGATTTCATCACAGAGCCCGTTAACACAGTTGCTATAATGGCAACATTCGTAGTAACAAACGATATGAGTGAAGAACAGGCATATCAGATTACAAAGGATCTTTGGGAAAAGCAGACCGAAATCGCTGCTGCACATGCAAAGGGCAATGAAATGGATACAGCTATTGCAGCTTCGGCCATCGGTAAAGTTCCTCTTCACCCCGGTGCAGAGAAATACTATAAAGAAGCAGGTATAATTGCATAACCACGCGTTAGCAAATCGGAAAAATGCCGCGATTTATTATTGCGGCATTTTTTGTTAATTAATTTACTTAGAAAGAGGAAAAAGCATTGAACGAAGTTACAAAAAAAGATGCTGAGCTCGAAGTTGTTGATTCTCAGGCTATAATGCAGGAGTTCGACAGGGAAAGCAACGTCAGAATTTTTACGGGCTGGAGAAAAAAGATCGTAACTGCTCTGATGGCTTCTTTCAGCCTTTATATGATTGCGATGGCTTTGGTGTTTCCCACGGCAACAAAATACACGAAGCTTACCACGTTTATGGCTTTCATTGTGTTTATCGGCTTTTTGATTTTCCCGGCTTATAAGACTCAGACCAAAAAAATCAACTATGTTCCTTTTTATGATATAATCCTTTCCATTGTCGGTTCAGGTTGTTTCCTTTACTATACAATTTTTCAGGATGATATCAATTTATCAGGCAAATTTGGCTTGGGCAAGCATCCGCTGAGGCTTATTATCGCTCTTGTGGCGATATTGCTATTGGTTGAGCTTGTCAGAAGAGCAGTCGGTCTGCCGATAATATTTGTTGCAGGTGCTTTCATTCTTTATGCTGTGATAAAAGCATATACTGTCAATCCTGATACAGCGTTCAGGAATCTTATGTACAGTTTGTTCTATGATGTTTCAAACGGATTGTTCTCAACACCTGTTTATGTTTGTACAACATTTATTGTTCTTTTCATAATCCTCGGTGCCCTGCTCGAAAGAACAGGTATAGGCACGTTCTTTGTTGACCTTGCAAACTCAGTTGCCGGCTCATCGGTAGGCGGTCCCGCAAAGGTTGCTGTTATTTCAAGCGCACTTGAAGGTATGTATTCGGGTTCATCGGTTGCAAACACCGTAGGCAGCGGTTCGATAACAATTCCGATGATGAAAAAGACCGGTTATAAACCTGAATTTGCTGCTGCTGTTGAAGCTGCGGCATCAACGGGCGGTCAGATAATGCCTCCTATTATGGGCGCGGCTGCATTCCTTATGTCAGAAATGACGGAGGTTCCGTATTCTCAGATTGCTGTAGCCGCAATTCTTCCTGCGTTCCTTTATTTTATGGGAATCTTTCTTATGATTCATTTCGAAGCAAAGAAACTCGGCCTTAAGGGCCTTCCCAAGGATGCAATTCCCAACTTCTTCAAGCTTATCCTTAAAAACGGATATCTTCTTCTGCCTATCGTTGTTCTTGTTATTTGCATGAACTATTTCAGCGCAGGCGTTTCAGCTTGCTTCGCAATTCTTGTTTCACTTATTGTAAGCCTTGTTCCCCGTGAGATAAATAAAACAACAGCGTGGAGACTGTTGCTTCCTGTTATTCCCGTTGCGGTTACACTCGGAATATGGCTTCCGTCCGGGGCAAAGAATATGCAGATTGCTGTTTTTGCAGGTATGATTGTTTGTGCATTGCTTTCGTTCGCATCAAAAGGCCATTCACCGCTTGATCCCGAAACTGTTGTCGGTTCGCTTGAAAACGGTGCAAAGAATACCATTGGTGTTGCGGCTGCCTGCGGTATGGCAGGTCTTATTTCAGGCGTTGTTACAATGACGGCTCTCGGTCAGCTTCTCATCAACACACTTGTACCTATTGCTGAAAACAGTATGTTCCTTGCTCTGGTGCTTACAATGCTTTGTTGTATTGTTCTCGGTATGGGCGTTCCTACAACGGCAAACTACGTTATCATGGCAACGATAACGGCACCTATACTTATAAAAATGGGAATTCCTGTTCTTGCGGCACATATGTTTGTTTTCTATTTCGGTATTGTTGCCGATATTACTCCTCCCGTTGCTCTTGCGGCATACGCAGGTTCGGCGATTGCAAAGTCTAATCCGCTTAAAACGGGTGTTACCGCAACTCGTCTTGCGATTACGGCATTCATTGTTCCCTATATCTTTGCCTACAGTCCGCAGATGCTTATCGGCATTGATAACGGAATACATACCCCTTGGTACGAAATCGTTCTTCTTGTTATTACCGCAATCTTCGGTATAATTATGATTTCTGCAGGTATGGAAGGCTATTTCCTCAAGAAGATGCCGTGGTGGCAGAGAATTATGGCTCTTGCGGGCGGTCTCTGTATGGTTATTCCCGGTTGGAAGACTGATGCAGCTGGTGTTGCTCTTATTGTTTTGCTTATTGTTATCCAATCTCTTTCGGGCAGAAGCAAAAAAGAGAAAGCTCAGAAAAAAGTAAAATCCAAAACAGCGTGACTGTAAAATTTCAAGCAGGTAACATCTTTGGTGGTGTTACCTGTTTTTTTTATAAAAAAATTCATTTTTTTGAAACAATTTCTTTACAAATCAAAAAAATTGTATTATTATACAATTATTAGGTGCATGACACTTAAAGAAAGTGGTGAAAATATGGAAAAACTTGAAAAAAGATACGGTCTGCCAACCGCCATATGTATGGTTGTAGGTACCGTTATCGGTTCCGGCGTTTTCTTCAAAGCTCAAAACGTTCTTAATGCAACGGGCGGCGATATGCCCCTCGGTATTCTTGCGTGGGTTATCACGGGCGTTCTGATGATTGTTTGTTCGCTTCAGTTCGCTTCAATGGCTCAGAAATATCAGAAAGTCAGCGGCGTTGTTGACTATGCTGAAGTTACCTGCGGAAAGGGCTACGCATACTACCTTGCATGGTTTATGGTTAACGTTTATTACCCCGGTATGACATCTGTTCTTGCATGGGTATCTGCACGTTATTTCGGTGTTCTTTTCGGCTGGGATCTTGCCAGCCCCGAGGTTCTCTGCCTTGCAGGATTCACACTTATCGCATCATATACTCTCAATGCATTCTCACCCAAGCTTGCAGGTAAGTTCCAGATCAGTGCAACGGTTATCAAGCTTATTCCCATTATTCTTATGGCTGTTGTAGGAACGGTTGTCGGTCTTCTGAACGGCACTCTCACCAACAACTTCACAACTGTTGTTGAAGAAGAAATTATAGGCGGTAAAACAGGCGGCTTGTTTGCTGCTATTGTTGCAACCGTATTTGCTTATGAAGGCTGGATTGTTGCAACGTCAATCAATGCAGAACTCAAGAACCCCAAAAAGAACCTCCCCATCGCTTTGGTAATAGGTTCAATTATTGTTGTTGTTGCTTATGTTCTTTATTATGTAGGTGTTGCAGGCGGCGAAACAAATGCAAAACTTATGGAAAACGGCGCAACAACTGCGTTCACAAACATTTTCGGCACCGTAGGCGGAACAGTTCTCAATATCTGCATTGTTATATCCTGCCTCGGAACTCTTAACGGTCTTATGGTTGGTGCAACACGCGGTATGTATGCCATTGCATCAAGAAATGAAGGTCCCAGACCCGAAATGTTCAGCCAGATAGATAAATCAACAAATATGGTTACAAACTCCTCAATCTGGGGCTTGTTTGTATGCGCTGCATGGCTTGTTTATTTCTACGGCGCAAACCTTTCAAGCGGTTGGTTCGGTCTGTTCAACTTTGATTCATCCGAGCTTCCTATCGTTACAATTTATGCGCTTTATATTCCCATTTTCATCGTATGGATGATCAAAGAAAAAGATCTCGGATTCCTCAAGAGATTTGTTCTTCCCGTTCTTGCAATCATTTGCTGCGGATTTATGGTATTTGCCGCTGTTTATGCACACGGCATCACACCGTTCCTTGCCGCTAAAGAAAACGGCGAGTTCTCATTCCCCGTACTCTTCTATCTCATCCTCTTTGCAGTTATTATGATTGCAGGCGCATTCGTAAGAAAATCAAAGAAAAAGTAATTTCAACAAAAATGACCTCACACTGTGAGGTCATTTTTTGTATCAGTTGTATTTTTCTGTAATTGCCTTTGCCTGAGTTTTCATTTCGTTTCTTATTTCTTTGGGCGAGATTATTTCGGCATCCGTTCCGAATCCGAAAACCCACGCAAGAAAATGCTGGCTTGCAACAACGCTGACATTTACTGTAAAATGTTCGTCATCATCTTTGATTACCGTTGTATCTCTGCCGAAACGGTCAAGCACCGCGCCTACAAGATGGTTGGAGAAACGCAATTTAACTGTTTGCTCTTTTCCGCCGAACATTCCGAAAACCGTTTTTGTGTAAGCGGACATATCAACATTTTTGAATTCTTCCGTGCCATCTCTTTCGAGGTCTGTCATTGAAACCTTGAACATCTTATCAACACGGTAGTGCTTCATTTTTTCGGCTTCAGAATCCCAGGCGAGAAGATAATAGTTTTCATCGTCCCATATCAGCGCAAACGGGCTTACTTCATAAAATTTTCCGTCGTGTCTGAAACGTCTTTCTTTGTTGACGGTATATTCAAAATACTGATATCTGATTTTTCTGTTTTGCGTTATGGCATCGGAAACTGTATCAACTGCGTAATAGATGCTTTCATTCATACTTTTAACACGGTTTGTAACGAATACCTGCCTTTGAAGAAGCTGACCGTCATAAGCGCTTGCGAGATTTTCTATTTTTTTGATAAGCTTATACGTTTTATCCTGAGTAATGAATTTTGAAGACTGAACGCTGTCAACAAGCAGCTTGAGTTCAGGCAGTTCAAAATCACGCTCGCCGATATAATATCCGCCGTTTTTGCCTTTTAGCTGAATGACATCTATGCCGAAAAGCCTCAGAGCCTCAATATCGTCATAAATGCTTTTCCTTTCAGCCGAAATATTATTTTTTGCAAGCTCGTCTATCAGCTGAGCTGTGCTTAACGGATGATTTTCATCTGAGTGCTGCATAAGAAATCTGAGAAGATATAAAAGCTTGAGTTTCTGGTTTGATGATTTTGCCATAAAAATCACTCCTTATAAAAAGCTTATAAAAAAATTATACATCATATACTGTCCGATAACAAGGACTTTTAAAAACTTTCTTGTCAACTTTAAAATGATATGATACTATATTTTATAAATTCATACAAAAGGGGAATGGATTATGAATTGCAGGGAAGTATTTTCATCGGCGAAATGGCTCGGTGCAGATGAATATTCAGAAGATAAACTTTTTATTCTGAGAGGTTCGTTTTCTGTTGAAAAGGTGAAAAAAGCAACTCTCAGAGTGATTGGACTCGGATTTTTTCACTGTTTTATCAACGGAAAAAGGGTCGGCAACGATTTGTTTTTGCCTCTTAATACGGATTTTGAAAAAAGAGATAATTTTCCCTTTAACGAAGTTATCAGCGGACACCGTGTTTACGTTCCCGAATACGATATAACCTCAATGCTTAATGACGGTGTAAACGTGATTGCCGTTCATTTCGGCGGCGGATGGTATACCTGCGAAGATGAAGTCAAATACGGCGACGCAAAGGCAATATGGAGGGTTTTCGGCGAGGATATTAACGGAGAATTTGACTGTGTTTCATCCGAAAGCGATAAAATTTCGGCAAGCTACGTGAAAGAATATAATTTTACAGAGTATGAAATCCAGGATTTGACAAACCGAAACGTCAACGCAGTGAACAGGGATTTTGATGATATCGACTGGAAGAATGCCGTTGCGGCGAAACCTCTTGATACCGAGTATCTTTTCAGTGACTGTCCGCCTGACAGAGTTTGTGAGATTCTTGAAGCTGTTAAAACAAAGAAAAGCGAAGAATATACCGTTTATGACTGCGGTAAAAACATCAGCGGCTATCCCGTGATAAGGCTTAACGGCAAAGCAGGGGATAAGGTGACGGTTTTATTCTCTGAAGAGCTTGATTCAAAAGGCAAAATAAACCTTGATTTCAATCATGATCAGAAAGCTGAATTTATCTGCAGAGGTGTGCGGGAATCCGTCCGTCCGCTGTTTACCTGGTTTGCGTTCAGATATTTTGCGGTATACGGCGATGCAGAAGTTGAAAACGTTGAAGTGATACATTCTGATATTAAAGTTACGTCTTCTTTCAAATCCGATAATGATCTTCTTAATTGGATACACGATACTTTTGTTAACACTCAGCTTACTAATATGCACGCAGGTATACCCTCCGACTGCCCTCATATTGAGCGAAGAGGTTATACGGGAGACGGTCAGCTTGCCTGCCACGCCGCAATGAATATTCTTGATGCGGAGAGCTTTTACCGTAAATGGATAAACGATATCCGAGACTGTCAGGATAAGCTGACGGGTCACGTTCAATACACTGCGCCTTATACCCATTCGGGCGGAGGCCCCGGCGGATGGGGAAGCGCGATAGTTGAAGTGCCTTATCAGTTTTATAAACATTACGGCGATTCATCGGTGCTTGAAGAATGCTATCCGAATATGCTCAGATATTTTGATTATCTTGAGGCACATTCTCAGGCAAATCTTGTTATAAGCGACAAAGAGGGCGAATGGTGTCTCGGCGATTGGTGTACACCGATTTCGGTCGTTTTACCTGCGCCGTTTGTGAATAACTATTTTTATGTAAAAGCACTTTCCCGCTGCGTTGAAATAGCGAGAGTTATCGGTAAAACCGAGGATATTCCCGTGTTTGAGAAACGCATCAGCGAAAGAAAAGCGGCGATGATGTCGGCTTATTTCAATAAGTGGGACGGCAACTTCCTCGGCGGTCAGCAGGGCGCAAACGCTTTTGCTGTTGACATAGGCATCGGCGATGAAAGAACGTATAAAAACACTGTTGACTATTATAAAAAGCTCGGAGGTTACGATACGGGAATTTTCGGCACGGATATCCTCACAAGGGTTCTTTTTGAAAAGGGCGACAGTCAGCTTGCGGCGGATTTACTTCTTTCGGAATCGGTTCATTCTTTTGCCGAAATGAGACGCCTCGGCGCAACAACGCTTTGGGAATATTGGCCCGGGTCGCTCAGGGACCGTTCGCATAATCATCCTATGTTCGGTGCTGTTACGGCATATCTTTATGATTATCTTCTCGGTATACGGGCGAAGAACGGTTCTGACGCTTATTCCGAAATAATCATAGCTCCGATTATTGTTGACGGAATAAATTTTATTGATGGCTACAGAACGATTAACACGGGAAAAGTTTGTGTGACTTACAGAAAAACAGAAAATTCGGTTGAATTTGAAATTATAATTCCCGAAAATCAGCCTGCAGAGTTTGTTTTCGGTGATAAAAAACAAAAACTCCGCGCAGGAATAAATAAGTTTGTTGTATGAGAAAAACGGCAGAGTTAATCTGCCGTTTTTTAATGGTGATGATGATGGTGGTGTCCTTTGTGTTCGGTACGTTCGGTTTTGCAGTGAATATGGTCGCAGTGTTCGTCTTCTGACTCAAGCTCAAGCGTTGAATGGGAAATGCCGAATTCCGAAAGCTTTGTGCGGACTTTTTCTTTGATTATGCAAGGGTCGGAATTTGTAACAATATGCATCGTTGCGTAATTGCTGTGACCGTCGGTTGTGCGGACGTGAATATGGTGAACGTCGGTTACCCCGTCAATTTCGCAAATATGATTTTTGATTTCGCTTATTTCTGTTCCTTCAGGTGTTTTTTCGAGAAATATATCTGCAGCGGTTTTGAGGTTTTTGGCGGCGCTTATGCAGATGAATATTGAAACGCAGATAGACATAATCGGGTCAATCAGCACAAATCCCGTCAGTTTTATTACGATTGAACCGATCAAAACCGCAACCCAGCCGAGAACGTCTTCAAGCATATGCAGATTAACGGCTTTGCTGTTGAGCGATTCGCCTTTATGAGTGATGATAGCGGCGGTCAGGTTGACGGTTATTCCGATAACGGCAAAAACAATCATTCCGCTGCTGTTGATTTCAGTCGGATTTATTATTTTCTTAATTGCGTTTCCGATTACAGCCAAAGAGCCGAGAAAAAGAATCATAGACGTGATTATTCCGCCCAACACAGAGTATCTCGCATAGCCGTAGGTGTAGGTTTCATCGGGCTGCTTTCGGCTCTTTTTTTCAAGAAAATATGATATTCCTATGCTTAACGCATCGCCTGCATCGTGCACCGCATCCGAAACGATAGCTATGCTTCCCGTAAAAATACCGCCGAATAATTCGAAAACCGAAAACAAGGAGTTGAGAAAAAATGCGATTAAAATTTTTCTTTCAGATTTCATAATTTCACCCGTTGACTTGATTTGTAAAATAGGATACAATAAATCCAATACTGAACATATTGTTCGATATTATTTTAGAGAAATTCTTTTGAGTAATCAATATATAATCTTTATTCGGCGTTCAATACCGAACAAAATGAAGAAAATGTATGGGGTACGTTATGGACAGACGGCAAAGAAAAACAAGAGAAGCAATATTTGAGGCTTTTACGGAACTTTTATCAAAAAAGGGCTATGCTCAGATTACCGTTGGCGAAATAATTGAACTTGCCGATGTTGGCAGAGCAACTTTTTATTCACATTTTGAAACAAAGGATGATCTTCTGAAAGAGCTTTGTGAAGAGCTTTTTTGCCATATATTCGATGCGATGAACCATAATCAGACGGGTCACAGGCATATATTCGAATGTGATGCGCCTAATTCGGTTTTTCTTCATCTTTTCAGGCACTTGCAGAAGAACGATAACAATATTCTCAAGCTTTTATCGTGCAGGAACAATGAACTTTTTCTTCAGTATTTCAAAAGCAATCTTTATCTGCTTGTTAAAAGTCAGCTCCATTTGTTTGAAACCGAAAAAAACAAAAATCTGCCTGAAAGCTTTCGTATAAACCATATTTCGTCGGTGTTTGTTGAAACCGTGAGATGGTGGGTGGATAACGGCACAAAAGAATCTGCTGAAACAATTACGGAATATTTTATGTTATCCGTATAATTTTTGAAAAAGATAAAGCCTGCAACTATTGACGAGAAAACAAAATATTGTTATAATTTACCCGTATTTTATTAAAAGGAGTGTTCCTAAATGGCAAAAAGCATACAGGATATTCTCGCACTTATCAAAGAAAATGATATCAAGATGGTTGACTTCAAGATGGTTGACATCAACGGTCAGTACCGTCACGTAACAATTCCTGCAGAGAATTTTTCTGAAGATACAATGAAAAGCGGTATCGGTTTCGACGCTTCAAACTACGGTTATGCTGTTGTTGAAAAGAGCGATATGGTGTTTATTCCCGATCCCGATACAGCTGTAATCGATCCTTTCTGCGAAATTGCAACCCTTTCAATGACAGGTAACGCAATGATTATTGATTCACCTGAAAACAGACCTCTTGCTCAGTATCCCAGAAACATCATCAAGGCAGCAGTTGAATATATGAAAAACAGCGGTGTTGCCGATGAAATGAAAATCCTTCCCGAGTTTGAATTCTATCTTTTTGATGACGTTACATGGAGCGTTGAAGGCAGACATATCGGTGCAACCGTAGATGCAAAACAGTCCTACTGGAATTCAAACACAGAGGGCAAAGGCGTTATCGTTGCAAAGCAGAAGAACTATCACATTGCAAAACCCTTTGATATTTCATATGAATGCCGCAGCGAAATGTGTATGCATATGAAGAATGCAGGCATTGAAATCAACTATCATCATCCCGAAGTTGCCGCATCGGGTCAGTTTGAAATCGAGCCTCAGCTCGGCGAAGTTGTTCATATGGCCGATGCTTCTATGATGATTAAATATATTATTCACAACACAGCTCTCAAATACGGCAAAACCGCAACATTTATGCCCAAGCCCATCTATGGCGAAGCAGGCAGCGGTATGCACGTGCATATGCTTCTTTTCAAAGACGGTGAACCCGTATTCTCGGATGATAACGGTTATTCGCACCTGAGTGAAACTGCTCACTACTTTATGGGCGGTCTTCTTAAACATATCGGTGCTCTCTGCGCTATCACCAACCCCAGCACCAACTCGTTCAAGCGCCTTATTCCCGGCTTCGAAGCACCCGTAACCGTTGGTTATGCAACTTCAAACAGAAGTGCCGTTATCCGTATTCCCGCTTATGCAAAGAGTCCCGATAAGCGCAGATTCGAGCTTCGCAATCCCGACGCAACCTGCAACCCCTATTTCTGCTATGCAGCTATCCTTATGGCAGGTCTTGACGGTGTTAAGAATAAGATTGATCCCCATGCAAACGGTTGGGGTCCCTATGACGTTAACCTTTATCATCTCAGCGATGAAGAGAAGGCAAAGCTTCAGCATCTTCCCGTTTCTCTTCCTGAAGCACTCGATGCTCTTGAAGCAGATTATTCATTCCTTACCGAAGGCGGAGTATTCCCCGAAGAGCTTATCAAAAACTTCATCAAAACAAAGCGCGATGAGTGCAGCCAGCTTGCAGCAATTCCTCATCCCGCAGAGTTCGATAAGTACTATAACCTTTAATAAAACCAATCCCTGCAGCAGAAATGTTGCAGGGATTTCCTTTTAAATCGGTCTTGATATATTGAAATATATTTGATATAATTTATGTGTATACAGTCCGAAAGGAGATTTTTTATGATAACCAAAGATATTAAATATGTTGGTGTAAACGACAGAGAAATTGATTTGTTTGAGGGTCAGTATATCGTACCCGAAGGTATGGCATATAACTCATATATTATCGAAGATAAAAAAATTGCGGTTTTCGATACCGTTGATTCCGCTTTCGGCGATGAATGGCTCGGCAATATCAGAAATGCACTCGGTGATAAAGCTCCCGATTATCTTATCGTTCAGCATATGGAGCCTGATCATTCCGCCAATATAACGAAATTTACCGAAGCTTATCCGCAGGCTGTTGTAGTTGCAACCGATAAGGCTTTTGTGATGATGAAAAAGTTCTTTGATGCCGATTATGAAGGCAGAAAACTTGTTGTAAAAGACGGCGACACTCTTTTGCTCGGCAATCATGAGCTTACCTTCTGCACCGCACCTATGGTGCATTGGCCCGAGGTTATTATGACCTATGACAGCTATGCAAAGGTTCTTTTCTCAGCCGATGCTTTCGGCAAATTCGGCGCACTTGATGCTGATGAAGACTGGGCTTGCGAAGCGCGCAGATATTATTTCGGAATAGTCGGCAAATACGGCGTTCAGGTTCAGGCTGTTTTCAAGAAGCTTGGCGGACTTGAGGTTGAAATAATCTGTCCTCTTCACGGCCCCATTCTCAGCGAAAACCTCGGATATTACCTTGATTTGTATAACACCTGGTCATCATACGGCGTTGAAAGTGAAGGCGTTGTTATCTGCTATACTTCTGTTTACGGCAACACAAAGAAAGCAGTTATGCTTCTTGCGGAAGAGCTTGAGAAAAACGGCTGCCCCAAGGTTGCTGTCAATGACCTTGCACGCTGCGATATGGCTGAAGCGGTTGAAGATGCTTTCCGCTACGGCAGAATCGTTCTTGCCTCAACAACCTATAACGGCGATATTTTCCCGTTTATGAGGGAGTTCATCAATGAACTGACAGAACGCAATTATCAGAACCGTAAAGTCGGTATTATCGAAAACGGTACATGGGCGCCTCTTGTTGCAAAGAAAATTGCAAAGATGTTTGAAAACAGCAAAGGTATTGAATATGCGCAGAATACGGTAACAATTCATTCGGGTGTTAAAGAGGAAAACGTTGAGCAGATAAAGCTCCTCGCAAAAGAGCTTGCATAAATTGAAAAAGGGGTATTAAAATGATAAAATCCGTTCTTGTAATAATTATTTCGTTGCTTATGCTTATCAATCCCGAGCTTCCCGGTATGCTCGATCTCGGCAAAATCCCTCAGGGTAAAACAATCAACGTTGAAGATGATTTTGTTCTCGTCTGGAGTGACGAATTCAACGGCACGGAGCTTGACCGAAGCAAATGGGGCTATTCCTGGTGGATAACAGAGCGTAAAGGCGGCTATTGGCATGAAGATATGGTCAGCGTAAAGGACGGAAATCTTGTTATCAGAGCCGAATATCTTGAAGAACCCCTGCCGAATTATTATGAAAACTCAGGCGTTGATATGCCCGAGTACAAGCCCGGTTGGTATACGGGTAAAGTCACAACCCGCGATAAGTATGAGCAGACGTACGGCTATTTTGAAGTGCGCTGTATTCTCCCTGCCGCAACGGGTATGTGGAGCGCGTTCTGGATGATGAATGAAGGCGTTTATAACGTCAATAATTCAGGCGAAGACGGAACGGAAGTTGACGTTTTCGAATCGTTCTACTATAAAGATAACTGGTGGGGTAACGACGCAATTTCAACGGGTATTCATTATGACGGCTACGGCGAAGGTCATCACGGCGAGGCAGTCGGCAAAATGTTTGTTGCCAATAATCCTTATGAGGAATATAACACCTACGGCGTTGAGTGGAATGAAAACGAATATATCTTCTATATAAACGGCGTTGAAACGGGCAGAACATCAACGGGCGGAGTTTCAAAGAATCCCGAATATCTTCTTCTCTCCTGCGAATTTGCGGGCGAAAACGGTGTTCAGAGTTCAGACAGACACGGTACCGGCGAAATCCGGAAAACGCCCGAAGAGAACTGGCCTGCCGAGTTCAAAGTGGACTACGTAAGATGTTATCAGTATAAAGACCTCGTATAATATTTAAGCTTGCATCGGTATTAACCCTTGCAAGCTTTTTTTACATAATTTTCTGAACAAATGTTCGAAAAACTATTGAAATCCGAATGGTAAGGTGATATAATAACGGTATCAGCTTGTGCAGGGAGTGAGAAAATGGCTGAAGAAAAAGTGTATATAGCCATTGACCTCAAATCTTTTTATGCGAGCGTTGAAGCGATGGAGAGGGGACTTGATCCGCTCACAACCAACCTTGTTGTTGCCGATCCGTCAAGGACGGAGAAAACAATCTGTCTTGCTGTTTCGCCGAGTCTTAAAAGCTACGGAATATCAGGCAGGGCAAGGATGTTTGAGCTAATTCAGCAGGTGAGAATTGCCAATGCCGAGCGAAAAATGAAAGCGCCTTACGGCAGGCTCAACGGCAAAACTTATAACTATAATGAGCTTCAGTCGAACCCGTCGCTTGCGATAGATTATATTGTTGCTCCGCCGAGAATGGCGCTTTATATCGAATACAGCACCCGTATATATGACGTCTATCTCAGGCACGTTGCCCCCGAGGATATTCACCCCTACAGCATTGATGAGGTTTTTATTGATGCAACGGCTTATCTCAAAGTAAGGAATATGACACCCTACGAATTTGCACAGATGCTTGTTAAAGATGTTCTTGCCGAAACGGGTATTACCGCAACCGCAGGCATAGGCACGAATCTTTATCTCTGCAAGGTGGCAATGGATATAACGGCAAAGCATATTCCTGCCGATGAATACGGAGTGAGAATTGCTCAGCTTGACGAAATGGAATACCGTGAAACACTTTGGAATCACCGACCCATAAGGGATTTTTGGCGTGTGGGCAGGGGAATATCAGAGAAACTCGAAGAATACGGAATGTATACAATGGGTGACGTTGCGCGGTGTTCAATAGATAACGAAAAATTGCTTTATAAGCTTTTCGGAATCAACGCCGAGCTTCTTATCGACCACGCGTGGGGCTGGGAACCCTGCACAATCGCCGATATAAAATCATATAAACCCTCAACTAACAGCATAAGTACGGGTCAGGTGCTTACACGACCTTATAATTTCGAAGAGGCAAGGCTGATAGTCCGCGAAATGGCGGATAACCTTGCGCTTGACCTTGTCGGTAAAAAACTTGTTACAGATCAGCTTGTGCTTGTTATCGGCTATGATATTGAAAACCTGACCGATGAAAACAGACGTATGCTGTATAAAGGCGAAATAAAAACCGATTTTTACGGCAGAAAAGTGCCTAAACACGCAAGAGGAACTGCGAATATCGGCAGACAGACTGCTTCAACAAAGCTTATTTTGCAGGCGGCAACAGATGTCTATGAAAGAACGGTTGACCGCAATCTGCTTATACGAAGAATAAACATTACCGCAAATCATATTGTACCTGAAAATTCGGTTGATGACACTCCGCAGCCCGAACAGCTTACTTTCTTTGAGAATATAGAAGAAAAAGACCGAAGGCTTGAAAAAGAAAAGAAAGAGCTTGAACGCGAGAAAAGAATGCAGAATGCTATAGTCGGTATAAAGCATAAATACGGAAAAAACGCTATTCTTAAGGGGATGAATTTCAAAGAAGCCGCAACCGCCAAAGACAGAAACAGACAAATCGGAGGTCATAAAGCATAATGAACGGCGAAAATAAATATGAGGATATAATTTCTCTTCCGCATCATATATCAAAAGCGAGAAAACGTATGTCGCTCTATGACCGTGCCGCGCAGTTCAGCCCGTTTGCAGCGCTTACGGGTCATGACGAAGCGCTTAAAGAAACGGCAAGGCTGACCGATTCAAAGCCTGAGCTTGATGAGAGCGAAAAGCTGATTATCAACGAAAAACTGCAGATGATAATGAATAATAAAACGATGCCCGAAACGAAGGTTTCGATAACGCATTTTGTGCCTGATATAAAAAAATCAGGCGGCGCATATCTGAAAACAGAAGGCTTTATCAGGAAATACGACAGCTTTGCGAGAAAAATTATAATGTCAGATAAAGAAACGATAGATATCGACGCAGTCGTCAGCGTTGAGTTTGTTTGAAAATCACACCCTCTGCTTGGTCGGAGGGTGTTGTTTTATGAAAGAGTTTATCTGATGAAGGACAACAAATATTTGCTTGATTTTTTGTATTATAATTGGTATAATAAATAAAATTGGATATTTATAACCAAAAGTATATTTTCAGCGATAT
>JAZSBC010000119.1:0-12241 GCA_045602245.1 Acutalibacteraceae bacterium
TGTTCTTGAAGCTCATAAGCTCGGTATCCCCATCGTTGCAATCGTAGATACAAACTGCGATCCCGACGAAGTTGACTACGTAATCCCCGGTAATGACGACGCTATCCGCGCTGTTAAGCTTATCGCAGGCGCAATGGCAGATGCTATTATCGAAGGCAGACAGGGCGAGCAGACAGCTCCCGCAACAGAAGAAGCATCAGAGGAGGAATAATACAATGGCAGCATTTACAGCTAAAGACGTACAGGCTCTCAGAGAAAAGACAAACGTTGGTATGATGGACTGCAAAAAGGCACTTGTTGAAGCTGACGGTGATATGGATAAGGCAGTAGATATTCTTCGTGAGAAGGGTCTCGCAACTGCGGCTAAGAAGGCAAGCAGAATTGCTGCTGAAGGCGTTATCGGTCTTTATTCGGACGGCAGTGCATCAGCTCTTGTTGAGCTTAACTGCGAAACAGACTTCGTTGGTAACGGCCCCGAATTCAAGGCTCTTGCAAATCAGATTGCAAAGACTGTTGTTGAAGCTAAGCCCGCTGATCTCGATGCACTTCTTGCAACAACAATTTCAGAAGGCAGTGTTTCGGTTGCAGATGCAATTCAGGAACTCTTCCTCAAAATTCGTGAAAACCTCAAGCTTCGCCGTTTTGTACTTGTTGAAGGTACAGCTGTTTCATACATTCACGGCGGCGGTTCAGTAGGCGTTCTCGTAAGCTTTGATACAAATGCAGCAGATAACGACGAATTCGTTGCTATGGGTAAGAACATCGCTATGCAGGTTGCAGCTATGAGTCCCGAATATCTCAGCAAGGAAGATATTTCAGATGAAGAACTTGCAAAGATGAAGTCAATCACAATCGACAGCTCACTCAACAAGCCCGAATCACTTCCCAAGCCCATTCTCAGAAAGCTCTTTGAAAAGGCTTGCAACGAGAAACTTTTCAGTGATGAAGATATCGCTGCTTATGAAGAGCAGAAGAACAACAACTTCCTCTTCAACTTCCTTTCAAAGGAAGCTGTTGATACACTTGCTCAGCTTGCAGTAGCTGGTAAAGAAGAATATATCAACGATAAGATTTTTGCAGGTGCTGTTGAGGGCCGTATTAAGAAGCAGCTTAAGGAAATCTGCCTTCTTGATCAGACTTTCGTTCGTTCAGACCTCTTTGACGGTACAGTAGGCGGTTATGTAGCAAACGTTGCTAAGACACTCGGCGCTGACATCAAAGTTACAGGTTTTTCTCGTCTTGCAAAGGGCGAAGGCATCGAAAAGAAAGAAGACAACTTCGCAGCAGAAGTTGCAAGCATGATGTAATAAAATTTTTAATCGGCTGTTACCGTTCGGTGTCAGCCGATTTTTTGTATATAAATATATTGTCAGGCAATAATACTCTTACTAAATAAAAAGGAGAGATATTATGGCAAATCTTACCGCAAAAGAGCTTTCTGCACTTGAAGATCAGCTCAACTGCGAGCAGAATCTCGTTAAAAAATTCAAGGAATATGCTCAGGCGGCAACAGATCCTCAGATTAAAAACACCTGCGAACAGATTGCAAACCAGCACAAGCAGCATTTCGATACCCTTATGGGTCATCTTTATTGATAGGAGGATAAAAAATGAACACAAGTTCAGCGTTTACGGATAAAGAAATTATGGATGATATTCTTTCTTCACAGAAGCATATGACTGACGTATATAATACGTTCTCTAATGAATGTACAAATCAGCAGCTTCAGAGCGATATGCTTAATATTCTTAAAGAAGAGCATACAATTCAGTTCAGTGTTTTCAACGAAATGCAGAAGCGCGGATGGTACAGTCCTTGTGCGGCAGAGGCGCAGAAAATTAATGAAACAAAAACAAAATTTGAAAATATAGCAAATCAGCTTTAATTATTCAGCGGATACCTTTGGGTGTCCGCAATTTTTTAATAAAATTTATTAAAAAGACTTGGAAATTTCAAGTATATATATTATAATAAAATTAATGTGGGTTTGTATGCAGATTATCTGCTGAACCGTTAATAAGGAGAAACATATGAGTAAATATCAGGTTTCACTTGAAAAGGTTGTAAATGACCTTTCGTTTCAGGTGATTTATACACCGAAAAATATTGCGGATATCTATATTACGTCGCAGGACGTTAACCGACCCGGACTTATTCTTACCGGTTTTGAAGATTATTTTGACCCTGCAAGAATTCAGTTTTTCGGTCTTACTGAGCTTGAATTTTTCAAAAGTCTTGATAAAGAATCGTTTCTTAACTGTCTTGAAAGATTCTTTTCAAAAAAACCCGCGGCAATAGTTGTTACCAGAGATTTGAAATGCGGCAAGCGTTTTCTGAGTTTTGCTGAAAAATATGAGGTTCCCGTACTCGGTACTTCTGAATCAACGTCGGGTTCAATGGCGGCGGCTATTTCATATCTCGGCGTTGAACTTGCCCCGAGAATTACACGTCACGGCGTTCTTGTTGAGGTTTACGGCGAAGGTGTTCTTATTCTCGGTGACAGCGGAGTAGGTAAAAGTGAAACTGCTCTGGAGCTTATCAAAAGAGGTCACAGACTTATTGCTGATGATGCTGTTGAAATCAGAAGAGTTTCAAATAAAACACTTGTAGGTTCAGCTCCTGATAATATCCGCCATTTTATTGAGCTTCGCGGTGTAGGTGTGCTCAATGCAAGGCGTCTTTTCGGTATGGGTGCAGTTAAAATGACCGAAAAGGTTGATATGGTTGTTCAGCTTGAACCCTGGGACAGCGACAAAGTCTATGACAGACTCGGTCTTGAAAATGAATATACCGAAATTCTTGATATCAAAGTACCCGTAACAACGGTACCCGTAAAGCCGGGCAGAAATCTTTCAATTATTATTGAGGCCGCCGCAATGAATAACAGACAAAAGAAGATGGGTTATAATGCGGCAAGAGAGCTTCTTCACAGCCTGGGAATGACAGATGATATCATTCCTGCAAAAAAAGAACTTGAATTTTGGCACAATTTTTAATAACATAAGATATATTTAATTTGGAGGTAATAAAATATGTACAGAATAGGCGTTGATCTCGGCGGAACAAACATTGCAGTTGGTGTTGTTTCGGAGGATTTGAAAATAGTCGGCAGAGGAAAGGTTAAGACAAAGTGTCCCAGACCTGCTGCTGAAATTTTTGATGATATTGTTGTTGCTGTTGATATGGCAGTTAAAGATGCAGGTATTTCAATGGATGAAGTTTCATCAATCGGTGTTGGTACACCCGGTTCGGTAAATAAAGATAACGGTTATATTGAATTTGCAAATAACCTTGGCTTTAATCAGGTTCCTGCAAAGAAGATGCTTGAAGAAAGACTCGGCAAAACAGTATATCTTGACAACGACGCCAACTGTGCCGCTCTTGGAGAGGCAATCGCAGGTGTCGGTAAGGGTGTCGGCAATTTTGTTGCAGTAACTCTCGGCACAGGTGTCGGCAGCGGTATTATCGTTAACGGGAAAATTGTTGGCGGTGTTAACTATGCAGGCGGTGAAATGGGTCATACCGTTATAATGGTTAACGGTAAGCAGTGCAACTGCGGCAGAAAAGGCTGCTGGGAGCAGTATGCATCGGCAACCGCTCTTATTGCTCAGACCAAAGAAGCTATGCTTAAGAATATTGAAAGCAAAATGTGGCAGATTACAAACGGCAGCATTGATAACGTAAGCGGCAGAACTGCATTTGACGCAATGCGCCTCGGCGATGAAGCTGCAAAGGAAGTTTGCGACAATTATATTTATTACGTTTCTGTTGGTATTATCAATATTATCAACACTTTCCAGCCCGAGTTTGTCTGCATCGGCGGCGGTATCAGCCATGAAGGAGATACAATTCTTAATCCCATCAAGAAACATATAGATAATGAAAGATACAGCATCCATTCATCAAAGCAGTCAAAAATTGTTGCAGCTGAGCTTGGAAACGATGCAGGTATCTTCGGTGCTGCTCTTCTTGATGAATAATTATTTTGGAGGAAATTATGAGCTCATATAGCAAGCTTTACGATTTGTGTAAAAAAATTGAATGTGAATATTCAACCGACGTTTTGCTCAAGGACTATACGAGCTTTAAAATCGGCGGCAAAGCTGATGTAATGATTTTCCCCGACAGTATTGAAAAGCTTTCTGCTCTTATCAGTTTGATAGGTAATGAAAAAATAACGTCACTTGTTCTTGGTAAGGGCAGCAATATGCTTGTTGATGACAGCGGATTCAGAGGTGTTGTTATCAACACTTGCAAACTCGATAAAATAACACTTGCAGACGATTTAACCGTTGTTTGCCAATGCGGCGTTTCTCTTTCAAGGCTTTGCCGTTTTGCGCTTGAAAATTCGCTTACAGGTCTTGAATTCGCGTTTGGTATTCCCGGTACCGCAGGCGGCGCTGCATATATGAATGCAGGCGCATACGGCGGAGAAATGAAGGATGTTCTTGTTTCGTGTGAGCATATTCATTCTGACGGTTCGTTTGGTGAATTTTGTGCTGATAAACTTGAACTCGGATACAGACACAGTGTTTACTCGGACAGCGATATGCTCATAACTTCACTTAAACTTAAACTTTCAAAAGGCAATCCCGAAGAAATTAAAGCAAAAATGGATGAGCTTATGGGCAAAAGAAGGGATAAGCAGCCCCTTGAATATCCGAGCGCAGGAAGCACCTTTAAACGCCCTGAAGGATATTTTGCAGGTGCATTGATTGAGCAATGTAATCTTAAGGGGTATTCTGTCGGCGGTGCACAGGTCAGCGAGAAACACGCCGGATTTGTGATAAACAAAGGTGGTGCAACAGCATATGACGTTATTTCCGTTATTGAGCATTGCCAAAAAACAGTATTTGAAAAAACGGGTGTAATGCTTGAACCCGAAGTTAAGATTATAAAGCAGGAGGGGATTTAATTGTCTTTTTCGTCAGACGTTAAAAGTGAAATATCAAAAATTGAAAATCTTTCTTCCTGCTGCTTTCATGCACAAGTCTACGGGCTTGTGCTTTTTGCTCATTTCTCAAAATATAATTTTTCAATAACAACTGAAAACAATGACGTGTTTTCGCTTTATTTATCATACCTCAGGGACTATTGTTCGGTTGAGCCTGTTATAAGTGATAACGGAACAAAAAAAATGACCGCATATCTCAAAAGCGATAAAGAAAAAGAAAAAGTATTTGATAAATTCGGTCATTCTTTGAGTGAACCGACGCTCAGAATTAACCGCGCAAATATTTCTGATGAGTGCTGTGCAGGAGCTTTTCTGAGAGGTGCGTTCCTTGCTTGCGGTACGGTTACACAACCTGAAAGAGGCTATCATCTTGAGTTTGTTGTGCCTTATAAAAGACTTTGTACCGATATGATTAAATTTATGGACGAGCTTAACCTCAACCCCAAATACATAGTCAGAAAAGGTAACCACGTTATATATTTCAAAGACAGCGAAAGCATTGAAGATATTCTTGCGATAATCGGCGCTCAGGATGCATCATTGTATGTTATGGGTATAAAAATTGAAAAAGATGTCAAAAACAAAGTTAACAGAAAATTGAATTTTGAAATGTCGAATATCGGCAAAACGGTTGATGCAGCTAATATTCAGATTGAAGCTATTGAATATATTGAGAGCAAAAAAGGAATTTCGTCATTGCCGGATAATCTTCAGAAAATAGCTCGGTTGCGCCTTGAACATCAGGAAGCGAGTTTAAGCGAACTTGGTAAACTTTTAGATGAATCAATTTCCCGTTCGGGAATCAATCACCGATTAAACAGAATTGTAAATATTGCCGAAAAAATGAAAAACGGTGAATAATAATGTCTTTTGTTCATTTACACGTACACAGTGAATACAGTCTGCTTGACGGAGCTTGCAGAATTGAACCTATGCTCGAAAAAATCAAGAGTATGGGTCAGTCGACTGTTGCCATAACAGATCACGGTGTTATGTACGGCGTTATTGACTTTTATAAAGCGGCAAAAAAACACGGAATCAAACCCGTTATCGGATGCGAAGTATATGTTGCGCCAAGGTCAAGATTCGATAAGGTTCACGGAATTGATAATGAAAGATATCATCTTATCCTGCTTTGTAAAAATAACGAAGGATATAAAAACCTTATAAAACTTGTTTCGGAGGGTTGGGTTAACGGTTTTTATACCAAACCCAGAGTAGACAGAGATATTCTTGAAAAATATCACGAAGGATTAATTGCGCTTTCAGGATGTCTTGCAGGTGAGGTTGCAAGAGCTTTGCAGCATAATGACTATGAGGAAGCAAAGAAAGTTGCAAAATGGTATAACGACACATTCGGCGAGGGCAATTATTATCTTGAAATTCAGAATCACGGACTTGACGAACAGCTACAGATAAATCCTGATTTAATAAAGCTTTCTAAAGAGCTTAACATTCCGCTTGTTGCAACAAACGATGCTCATTACGTCAATAAAGACGATGCCAAAATGCAACAGGTTCTTATCTGTATTCAGACCAATCATACCGTAGGCGAAGACACGGGTCTTGAATTCGGAACTCAGGAATTTTATCTTAAAAGCGAGGAGGAAATGCTGGAGGCGTTTCCGCAATGCCCGGAAGCTGTTGAAATTACTGCAAAAATTGCAGAAAAATGCAACGTGGATTTTGAATTCGGCAACACAAAGCTTCCTCATTTTGACGTTCCTGACGGATACGGTCATTTTGAATGGTTCTCTCTTCTTTGTAAAAAAGGTCTAAAAGAGAGATACGGAGAAAATCCGCCTCAGGAGTACGTGGACAGGCTCAACTATGAGCTTGAAGTTATAAACAGAATGGGTTACGTTGACTATTATCTTATAGTCCATGATTTTATTAAACACGCAAAAGACGTGGGCATTCCGGTAGGACCCGGCAGAGGCTCGGGTGCGGCGAGCATATGTGCTTACTGCATAGGTATTACGGGAATTGATCCTATGAAATACAGCTTGCTTTTCGAACGCTTTCTTAACCCTGAAAGAGTAAGTATGCCCGATTTTGACGTTGACTTCTGCTTTGAAAGAAGGGGAGAAGTCATTGATTATGTTATAGAAAAATACGGCGCAGACCATGTGGCTCAGATTGTTACATTCGGTACACTTGCCGCAAAAGCTGCAATCCGCGATGTCGGCCGTGCGCTTGGTATGCCTTATGCCGTTGTAGATAATGTATCAAAGCAGGTTCCGAACGAGCTTAATATTACCATTGACAGAGCTTTGAAGCGTTCTTCAGAGTTCAAGGCATTGTATGAAAGCGACAGTGAAATAAAAGAGCTTATTGATATGGCAAGAAAGGTTGAAGGTATGCCTCGCCATGCGTCAACCCACGCCGCAGGTGTTGTTATTACACATGACCCCGTTGTTTCATATGTTCCTCTTGCAAGAAACGATGAAGCGGTTGTTACTCAGTTTCCGATGACAACTCTTGAAGAACTCGGACTTTTAAAAATGGATTTTCTTGGCTTAAGAACGCTGACCGTTATCAAATCAGCTGAGAAAATGATAAGAAAAAGCAATCCTGAGTTCAGCATTGAAAATATAGATACAGATGACAAAGCGGTTTTTGAAATGATGTGTTCTGCTCAGACAGAGGGCGTATTTCAGTTTGAATCCGCAGGAATGAGAAGTGTTTTGTCCCAGCTTAAACCTGAAAGCCTTGAAGATCTGATAGCTGTTATTTCGCTTTACAGACCAGGACCTATGGATTCAATACCGACTTATATTGAAAACCGTCACAATCCCGATAAAATAACTTATAAAGTTCCGCAACTCAAAAATATTCTTGACGTGACTTACGGCTGTATGGTTTATCAGGAGCAGGTAATGCAGATTTGCCGTGAGCTTGCAGGCTATTCCTACGGCAGAGCGGATATTGTTCGGCGAGCAATGAGCAAAAAGAAATATGATGTTATGCTTAAAGAACGCGAGAATTTTGTTCACGGAATAGTTGACGGTGACGGAAACGTTGTTTGTGAAGGTGCGGTAAGACGCGGAGTTGATGAAAAAACAGCAAATGAAATTTTTGACGAAATGATGTCTTTTGCATCTTATGCATTCAATAAGGCCCATGCCGCAGCTTATGCTTACGTTGCATATCAGACTGCCTGGCTTAAATGCCATTATCCTTGCGAATTTCTTGCATCTTTGCTTACAAGCTTCCTTGATAATACAGGCAAGGTTGTGCAGTATATTAATGAGTGCTCAAGATTGGGTATAAAAATTCTTCCGCCTCACGTTAATCAATGCTCCGAATCGTTTGCTGTTTCAAACGGCAATATTCATTTCAGCTTGCTTGCCGTCAAGAACCTGGGAAGAAGCTTCATTAAAAAGATGATTGCTGAAAGAGAAAACAACGGTGATTTCATTGATTTTTATGATTTCTGCAGCCGTATGTACGGTAAGGATTTTAACAGAAGAGCGATTGAAAGCCTCATCAAATGCGGTGCGTTTGACGGTTTGGGTGCAAACCGTAAGCAGATGTACAGTGTTATTGACGGCATAATTGAAGATCTTGATAATTCAAAACGAAAGAACGTTGACGGTCAGATAGGGTTCGGCGATCTTGTTGGTGATAATGAAGATTATTCGCCCGTTTCATCGTTCAACTATCCCGAATGTGATGAATTCACTGCGGAAACGCTTTTGAAATATGAAAAGGAAGTTACGGGTATGTATCTTTCAGGTCACCCGATGCTTAAATATGAACATATTTCAAAAAGGTTGAAATGTGCCGAAATATCCGATATAGTCAGTGAAGATTCTTCCGTATATAAAGATAATGACAGAGTTGCAGTTCTCGGTCTTATCGGTTCTGTTAAAAAGAAGATTACCAAGAATGATTCAACAATGGCATTTTTGAATTTTGAGGATATTCACGGAAGCATAGAGGTTATCGTATTCCCGAAAACGCTTATGGAAAATCCGACGATGTTTTATGAAGGCAATATTGTGCTTTTAAAAGGCAGAATCAGTATGAGAGAAGATGAGGACACAAAGATAGTGTGCGAATCTGTTGAACCTTGTCCTTCAGAAAATTCATTGCCTGCAGAAAAAACGCAGAAAAAGAAAAAAGCCAAAGGATTATTCCTCAGATTTGATACGGAAAGTTCGCCTCAGGTTGAATGCTGCAGAAAACTTCTTGCGATATTTGACGGAAGAACCCCGTTGTATTACTATTTCAGTGATACAAAAAAATACGTTGGTAACCCGATAAAACAAGGCATTGACGTTAATCCTGTTTTAATTCGGGAACTTCGTAAAATTTTAGGCGAACAAAATGTGATTTATAATGAATAATTTAGTTTTTGTGCTTGAAAAATTTAGCAAAAAACGTTTATTTCGTTGACATTATGTAATAAAAAGTGTATTATATAATCTGATCATTTTTCAAGGAGAGTAATATTTATGAAGACTATCGGCGTTTTAACAAGGGGCGGTGACGCCCCCGGCATGAACGCTGCGGTTCGTGCGGTTGTAAGAACTGCATGTGAAAACGGTATAAAGGTTTACGGTATCAACAGAGGCTATCAGGGTCTTATTGACGGCGATGTCCGTGAACTTAATATAAGAAGCGTTTCTGATATCATTCACAGAGGCGGTACAATGCTCTATTCTGCAAGATGCAAGGCTTTCAGAGAAGAAGCAGGCATTCAGCAGGCAATCGAAACCTGCAAAAAATTGGGCATTGAAGGTATGGTTGTTATCGGCGGTGACGGCTCATTCAGAGGCGCCCGCGATCTTTCGCTCAGAGGTATTCCCTGCATCGGTATTCCCGGTACCATTGATAACGATATCGTAAGTTCAGACTATACAATCGGATATGACACGTGCCTTAACACCGTTATGCAGATGGTTGACAGAGTAAGAGATACTGTTGAGTCACACAGCCGTTGCATCGTTGTTGAAGTTATGGGAAACAGATGCGGAGATCTTACTCTTAACGCTGGTATTGCAGTTGGTGCAACAGCTATTGTTATTCCCGAGATTCAGTCAGATATCGAAAAGCACGTTATCGAAAGAATCAGAAGAACTCAAAAGACAGATAAGAAACACTTTATTGTTATGGTTGCCGAAGGTATCGGCGGCGTTGAAGAACTTGCAAGAAAGATTGAAAAGGAATGCGGCGTTGAATCAAGAGCTGTTATACTCGGTCACGTTCAGAGGGGTGGCTCACCCACAGTTCGCGACAGAGTTGCTGCAAGTGTTATGGGCTATAAAGCTGTTCAGCTTCTTATGGAAGGTATCGGTAACAGAGTTGTTGTTCAGAAGAACGATACAGTTATTGACTATGATATATATGAAGCGCTCAGCATGGAACGTTCAGTTGATACTGAGCTTTATAAGATTGCTCACGAAATTTCAATTTGAGGTAACAGATGTATACCAACGAGTTTCTTTCATTACGAAAAAGAATTATTGAAAGAGATTTTAAATCTCTTAATGATATGCAAAAAAAGGCGGTCCTTTCTACGGAGGGACCGCTTTTGGTGCTTGCAGGTGCTGGCAGCGGTAAAACAACCGTTCTTGTTAACCGCATCGCCAATCTAATTAAATACGGAAAAGCTTATTACAGCGATAAAGTTGTATATGAACCAACCGAAACAGAGCTTGCCGTTATGCGTGCGCTTGCTGACGGTACGATTGACGATGCATTTGATGTTGAGCCTCTTTTAAAGGTTGATGCCGCAAAGCCCTGGGAGATTCTTGCAATTACATTTACCAATAAGGCTGCGGGTGAACTTAAAGAACGTCTTGAAAAAATGCTTGGCGAACAGGCTTTGGATATTTGGGCAAGCACGTTCCACGCGGCTTGTGTTCGTATTCTGCGAAGAAATGCAGATTATATCGGCTTTTCTTCAAACTTTACTATCTATGATACCGATGACAGCAAGCGTGTTATCAAAGATTGCCTTAAACAACTTGGTCTGAGTGATAAAGTTCTTGCTCCCAAAAGTGTTATTTCGGCGATAAGCAGTGCAAAAGATATGCTTATTTCTCCTTCGGAATATATCAAAGAGAACTATATGGATATCCGCAAACGCAACATCGGTTCCGTTTATGAAATGTATCAGAACAGACTAAAAGCTGCTGATGCGATGGATTTTGATGATATAATCGTTAATACAGTACGTTTGCTTCAAAAAAACCCCGAAGTACTTGAATATTATCAACGAAAATTCAAATATATAATGGTTGATGAATATCAGGATACCAACCATGCACAGTATCTTCTCACGTCACTTCTTGCAGGCGGATACAAAAACATCTGTGTTGTTGGTGATGATGACCAGAGTATATATAAATTCAGAGGCGCAACAATAGAGAATATTCTCAGCTTTGAGCATCAGTATAAAAATGCAAAAGTAATTCGCCTTGAGCAGAATTACCGTTCAACACAGAATATTCTTGATGCCGCAAATAAAATAATCGCAAACAACGAAAACAGAAAAGGCAAGAATCTTTGGACAGATAACGGCAGGGGAGAACTTATTACATATCATACTGCCGATTCGGACAGAGATGAAGGCTTTTATGTTGCCGATAAAATTTATGACGGTATAAGAAACGGTAAAAAATACAGCGATTTTGCAGTTCTTTACCGTATGAACTCTCAGTCAAATAATATTGAACAGTCCTTTGTCAGAATGGGCATTCCGTACCGTCTTATTGGCGGCAACAAGTTCTATGACCGTAAGGAAATCAAGGATGCTATTGCTTATCTCAGCGTTCTTGCTAACCCTAATGACAGTGTCAGGCTTCAAAGAATAATAAACGTTCCCAAAAGGGGGATCGGAGATTCATCTGTTGCCGCCGCACAGGAGATTGCAGACGGTCTCGGGATCGGATTGTTTGAAGTAATCAAATCTGCCGATCAGTTTCCAAGGCTCAGCCGCTGTTCCAGGAAAATGCTTGATTTTGCGCAGATGATTCAGGATTTTATAGATGAAATTGATAATATTGATTTATCAGAACTTTTCAAAAGAGTTATGAACGTTTCCGGTTATATAGAGTCACTTTCACTTGAACCTGAAACAAAAGAAGACAGGCTTGCAAACCTTGATGAACTTGCGAATAACCTTGTTAATTTTTCTCGGGAAAACGAAGACGCAACTCTCAATGATTTCCTTCAGGAAGTTGCATTGATGACGGATATTGATAACTATAATGCTGAGGCAGATACAGTTGTTCTGATGACAGTTCACGCTGCAAAAGGTCTCGAATTTCCCGTTG
>JAZSBC010000120.1:0-18646 GCA_045602245.1 Acutalibacteraceae bacterium
TAATTATTATTTATTGATGCAATTTTGAGAGGCAGTTCAAAAATATCCACGCTTCGGTGATAAAGCGCAATGTTAAGCTTCGGTTTTTTATTTCTCAACGTTTCTTTTGCCCCGTCAATCGCCTCTGCTTCAGCGCCCTCAACGTCCATTTTTATATAAGTTATATTCTTGTCCTTGCAGATTGTATCAACGGTTATCGCATCAATTTCTGTTCCTTTTGAAGAAATTGCAGACTGTCTGCCTGCTTTATTGCTGAAAACAATGGTTTTGTTTTCGCTGTAAACCGCTTTCTGACAGGCAACGGATTTCGGAATATTTTTAAGATAATCACATAATTTTTTATATGTTCTGACGTCGGGTTCAAGTGCGGTTATATCACTGTATTTCCCGTTACAGTATTTCAGAAATTCCTCAACGGTATCCCCTCTGTATGCACCGAGGTCAAGATAGCTTTCTTCATCATCAAATTTTATTATATTTTCAAACACCTCATCTTTATCGGTTGTTATTTCCTTGAGTTTATCAAGTTCACCGCCGAATATAAAATCAATGCATCCGGCGAACGTTTTCTTTGATTCATCTTCAAACAAACCGTATGCGGAAATCAGTTTGTCTTTATTATTCTCAATAAACTCTCTGTTGAATATATCATCGCCGAAAACGGGTACGCAAGGAATGATGACTCTGTATTTATTTTGCAATGAAAAAATATGATTCATAACTTCGGGAACACACGATGCAAAAGCAACCGCAACAATAAACTCACCGTCAAAATCCGAAAGCTTCGTTACTTTATAGCCTCTGAACGACTGCCCTCTCACAAAATTATCGCTTGCAGTAACACCTTTAACAGAAATACCGAGGCGAATAAATTCGTCAATTACCTTGTCGGCGCCGTTACCCATACCGTAAACAACAACGGGCAAACCGCTTTCTTGGATTTTTTCCCAGGAAGACTTCTTTTCACTCATAAAATCAAGCATCTAATCACCTGAATTAACTTTATCACACCGAAAATAATATGTCAAATAAAAAGCGGTCTGCAATCAGCAAACCGCTTAATTCTATATCAGATATTTTATTCCGTTATAAACGTTCAGAACAACAAGAAGCACCATAACAGCCGTAAATACTTTTCTGATTATTTTATCATCAAACTTACGGTTGAATTTTGAACCGATGATTCCGCCGAGAACTGCGGCAGGAAGAATAATCAGCAGCGTTTTCCACTGATGCGAATACGGTGCAATTCCGTCAGATGCAAAAATCGTTATCAGCTTTGAAAGCTGCGAAAAGAAAATAATCGCAACGGAATAAACAGCAGAAACTTTAACGTTCATCGAGAAAAACAACGTTAAAACAGCAACGTTTATAGGGCCGCCGCCAATGCCGAGAAATGATGCGATAAAACCAAGCAAAAGACCGACAAGAATTATGGCAAAGGAATTTTTAACACAAAATGACTTACGCTGTTTACTGACGTAAAAACAAACGGCAATAAGAAGAACGGCAAGCAGAAACGCCTGAATGCATCTCATATTAATGCTGACAAAACGGTATTCAAGCAAATTCATTATATAGCTTCCAAGAAAACCGCCTGCAACAGAGCCAGCAGCAATAAACACAACTATATTTTTCTTTAACTCAATCTTGTTTCTGATTGCCTTGAACGTTGAAACAACAGACATTGTAAAAACCGCAACGCAAGATAAAAAATCAACCTGCATACGGGGTTCCTGACCGATGAAATCAAGAACAGGTTTTATTATAACTCCGCCGCCGAGACCCACAAATGCGCCGAGAGTTGTTGCTGTCAGAATGATAACGGCATAGATTAACGCAAGCATCAGAATCTCGCCACCATATCTGAAAACGCATCAGCGATGGTTTTCTGCGCTGCAATACCCATTGAATTTGTTTCGTGATAGTGGTTAAGATCATTCTTATCTCTTACACCGTTAAGATACGGCTGAGTAGGGTTAAGAATAAAATCATTGGGAGGAACAACGTAGCCTGACATATCGTTTGAAACGCCGAATACAATCATATCGGGTTCGCCTGCAATTTCTGCAAGCGGAGCGGGATTAATTTCGGGTCCTTTTTCTGTGGGAGCAACATCCGCTGACATATAACCGCCGTAAACCGTTGAAACAAAGTTTTCGCCGGGAAGAAGAAGAACTTTCTGACCGCCGATTGACATATAAGTCATTTCAGTCATCATAGCAATACCGATATCGCTTTCTTTGCAGGGATAAGCCTTGAAGCTCATAACGTGACGCATTGCAAGAAGAGTAAGAACATAGTTACCGACAGGAAGATAAAACGGCTGCTGCATAATCTTCATTTCCGCAGTCAGTTCTTTATCGTTATCAATTTTAAGAGCTGCATCAGCAATCATTTTTCCCTGAAGTTTGATGCAGTTTACGTTATCTTTATCATCAAGTTCAGCAACGTCCATTGCGCCGATTGCACCGATGCCGAAAAGTACGTTTGCTCCCTTTTCAGCCTTAATCTGTTCACGCATAAAATACGGATATTCGCCGCTGAGCATACGGTTACCGCCGCCAAGCGAATTGGGATGTCCGCCGAAATTCATAATCCAGGTTTCATTTGATCCGTCAGCAGGAACAAAACGGAAACGGGAAAGAATTTCATGTCTGTCAATAAATCCTCTGCGTGTCTGAAGACCGTCTTTGATTTCTGCCGTACCTATGTAAAGCTTACCTTCTTTTTTGTTGGCATACGCTTCTTCGGCAACTTTAACAGCCTTATTCATAAGCATTTCCATATATTCGGGGTCTTTGCCGTCCGAAGGAATGCTTACAAGATTAGGCTTGCCCCAATAACCGAGTGTATCAATACCCGAATGGCTGTGTGTACAGCTGAAATTAATGCATTTGCAACCCTTGATTTTATCGGACGCCATAATCATTGAGCGGATTTTATTGATTTCGATTCTTGTCATACCAACTATATCCGCACCAACCCAGAGCATACCTTCATCATCACCGCAGTCAAGCCAGACTGCGCTGATATAAACGGGAGTAAGTACTCCTTCCATTTTATGACCCGAGCCGTGGCCTGCAATCCAATAGGTTTTTCCGCTGTCGAGATCAGGCATAATTTCATCTGTTGAAAAACCGACTCTGTAGCCCTCACCGTCAATAATCACGGGAGCAACCTTTTCAATTTCAGGAGCAGTTTCTTTTTTGCATATTTTTTTGCCGAAATTCTTTGTGATTGCAACTATGCCTTTTGAGGCAATATCCATAATATCCATTTTTATTTCCTCCTTAATTATACGTTCTTTCCGAATTTATAAATGCTCTGTGATTCAATATCAAAGTTCGGAATAATCACAGGCGGTATTCCTGCATTTACAGTTAGAGAAGATATCATCGTTCTTGCATAGGGAAAAAGTTCCTTGAACGTCTGAACGTGAAGAAGTTCTCTTTTTACCTCGGGATTATAGCTGAACATTCCCTGAATAACTGCGTGGATATGAAACTTTTCCTTATCGCCTTTATCATTCACATCAATAGTAAACTCGCCTATGCAGATATTGTTGGTTGAATACTTAACGTTGTATGAGTATTTATTTTCAAATTCAAGCTTCGTTCCGTTTTCGCATTTATTGACAAAATTGATTTCAGTTGCACGGAAGCCCTTAAAAACAATATTATTAGCCATTCGAAATCACCTCTGCCTTTTCGATAACAATCGGAGTTTTGGGAATGGAATTGTAGCCGCTGGCATCAACATCTCTCTCAACGTCAAGGAAAGCATCAACAACATCCATTCCTTCGATAACCTTACCGAATGCAGCATAGTCACCGTCAAGATATGTTGCATCAACGTAGCAGATAAAGAACTGAGAAGAAGCGGAATCATAGCTTATCGGTGATCGTGCCATTGAAACAACGCCTCTTGTATGAGAAAGAGTATTCTGTTTAAAGCCGTTGTTAATAAATTCACCTTTAATTTTTTTATCACTGCCGCCGAGACCCGTTCCCTCCGGATCACCGCCCTGAGCCATAAAATCGTCTATAACTCTGTGAAAAGTAAGTCCGTCATAAAATCCGTCAGAAACAAGGTTAATGAAATTTTCGCAGGTCTTAGGAGCATATTCAGGATAAAGCTCAATAATAAATTCGCCGCCGTTTTCCATTGTGAATTTAACCTGACTGCCTGCGCTGTTTACGTTTTCCGTATTGAGGTCATTACTTGAAGAATCTGTATTTCCATCTGATGAATTACAGCCTGCAAAGCCAAAAACAAATACCAAAGCAAGCAATAATGAGAATAATTTTGTGAACCGTTTCAAAGCATACACTTCCTTATTTTAAATTTATATTTGTATTATATAATTTTTTTATACAAATATCAACAGTAAAAATTAATGTTCAATAAAAATATGCAAAAAAACCGGAGCCGTTGCCGACTCCGGTTTGAAACGAATTAATAATTTTCTTTTCTGACCTCGAAATATGCCTGAGGATGTGCACAAACAGGGCAAACTTCGGGAGCCTTTTTGCCCATTACAAGATGTCCGCAGTTGCGGCATTCCCACATTGTTTCCTCGGCCTTTTCGAATACTTTCTGCATTTCAACATTGCTGAGGAGCGCACGGTAGCGTGCTTCGTGAGTTTTTTCAATAGCAGCAACCATACGGAATTTTTCTGCAAGCTCTGTGAAACCTTCTTCATCAGCTTCTTTTGCAAAAGTTGCGTACATATCGGTCCACTCATAGTTTTCGCCTTCAGCCGCATGAAGAAGATTTGCAGCTGTATCGCCAAGCTCACCAAGAGCCTTGAACCACATTTTTGCGTGTTCTTTTTCGTTGTTTGCTGTTTCGGTGAAGATTGCTGAAATCTGCTCAAAACCTTCTTTCTTTGCTACGGAAGCAAAATAAGTGTATTTGTTTCTTGCCTGTGATTCGCCTGCGAAAGCAGCCATAAGGTTTTGCTCTGTTTTTGTTCCTTTAAGATCCATTGTTATTTCTCCTTTATCTGAATTATTTTCCACTGCTTCAACTCTTTCAAAATCTGAAGCAGGATGTTTACACAGCGGGCATATAAAATCTTCGGGCAGGTTATCTCCTTCATAGATATAACCGCAGATTTTACAGCGATAATAAACTTTAGCTGCCTTTTTAACCTCGGGCTTCGGTTTGATATACTTATGATAATAGTCATAAGTTACGCTTGTTGCATCTGAAAGCAAGTCGCAATCGGTCACATCGGCAAGGAAAAGCGTATGAGTGCCTACATCTGTTGCACTGATAACCTTTGCCGAAATATAAGCGTTTGTTGCTTCGGTAACGTAATAAATACCGTTTGAGCTTCTTGAAACGCTGCTGAAATCTTCAAACTTATCGGTATCTTTACCGCTTCGGAAACCGAATGATTTGAAAATTTCAAACGATGCGGCTTCGGTGAGAATGCTCACGTTGAATTCACCTGTTGAAAGAATCATATCGTGAGTTTTATTAGCCTTGTTTACCGCAACGGTTATTCTGTTGGGTGATGCGGTAACCTGAGAAACGGTGTTAATAATGCAGCCGTTATCAAAGCCGTTTTCTTTTGCGGTCAGAACGTAAAGCCCGTATCCGATTTTAAACATTGCATTTGTATTCATAATAACCTCCTTATGAAAAACATTCCGTTATTGTTATATTATTTCCTGATAATACATATTTATCCTTTGCGGCATCGGGCATAAGAAAATAATCACCTTTTTTGATTTGTCGGGTATAGTTTTCTCCGGAAATCAGGCCGTCACCCTCAGTTACAACGTAAACTGCAGCACCTTTATTCAAAATAAACTGACCGCCGCTGATTTCGATGCTTCTGACCGAAAAGCTTGTTGTTATTGAATCGTCAATAATCGCTTCATATTTTACTCCTTTTTCATTAAATAATGTTTTTGGGGTTAGAGGAGCAGGATATTTCTTTTCAATATCAAAGCATTCGAGAGCATTTTCTCTGCTTAAACCGAGATACATTTCTCTGTCTGAAAGTTTATATTCGCCACACCATCTTTCAGGCTGAATAGTGAAATCGGTCGGTTCCTGAACTTCAAGAAGAAGGCATCCTTTACCGATGGCGTGTACCATTTTTGCAGGAATATAGATTACATCCCCTGATTTAACGTCTATTGAGCAAAGCAAACCTTCCATTGAATCAGAACCGTTTTCACTTTCATCAATAGCTTTCACAAAATCATCAAGTGTTACGCCGTCTTTGAAGCCGAAAAAGATTTTTGCATCAGGTCTTGTTGCGAGAATAATCCAGCTTTCTTCCTTGCCGTATTTTGAAGAAAAATATTTTTCGGAAAAAGCTTTGTCGGGATGAGCCTGAACGGGAAGCCTGATTGCACTGTCAAGAATTTTTGTAAGTATTCCGATATCTTCTTTTTCCCCGAGAATCTCGGATTTATATTTATCAATGGCATCATTGAGATATAAATCGGTACCGAGAATTTTTGAAACACCTTCATACTCATCGGTGCTACCTTCATTCAGCGCTCTTACGCTTGATGCAACCCATTCTTCAGGATAAAAGCCGTCGGTTGAATCACCGCCGAAAAAATCAGCAAAAAGCTTTCCGCCGGTATAAACTCTGAAAACTCTGTTTTTCTCAAAGAAAACAGGTTCATTATAAAACATATTCAATTCTCCTTGTATTTTATAAGTTCACAAGCTTTATCAATAGTTTCACATATTCCGCAGGAAACCGATGCCGCAAGCGCCGCACCGTAAGAGGCTTCCTCTGCGTAAAACGGAATTTCGATTTCACAGCCGAACATATCGCTTGTTATTCTTCGCAAAGCGGCATTCTTCCTCATTCCGTTACCCGAACAAACAAGCTTTCTCGCTGATTTACCGCCGCTTTTATACATATCATAAAGTTCAGATGACATTCCGTTCAGAACTGCAAACGCAAAATCTGAAGGGGTAAAATTATTCTCTGAAATATAAGAAATGCCACCTCTTATTGAAGGATCGTTTCTTGTTCCGCAGAAACGGCAATCGGCAACAAGAGAGGAATCGGTTTTAGTTTCAAGAATTTTATCGAGATAAGCATAGCAGTTTTCAATTTTGTTTTCTGATACAGAGTTTACAATCTCTCTGAAGAATTTTTCGAGCATGGCAAAGGCTCTGCCGCCGCACAGCGCACAGCCTGCCGCAAGATAACGCTTACCATCAAACGGTCTGTTTTCAACGGCGTCACTTTCAACGGGTGTGTCAGTTAGCCACGAAATCTGCGAGCCTGTACCAACATTCACAAGTGCATCATCTTCATTTGAAACCGAACCGATAAAGCTTGCCTGATTATCTCCGAGTGCAACACAAACGGGAATTCCGTTATAATTACCTGCCGATTTAAATTCAGCGGTAACCTCTGGTAAACGAGAATTATCAACGGTGAACCGATTATTTTCTATATCAAAACATCCGAGACTTGCAGCGTTTGTGATATGAACAAGAGGTTTTTTTAAACCGCAAAGACACATAACCGCATAATCGGCTATTGTGCAAAGTTTTACTGCGTTTTCAGGAATAAGAGCGTTAATTTCATTACAAAAATCCGTTGCAAGACCGTATCCTGCAAAACAACCGAGATACTGAGCATAGGATTTTCCGTCTTTATATTCCAATGCCGCTCTTTCATCCTGCCAGATATAAAGAGGGCTGACAGCCTTACCGTTAACATCGGTATAAACAATACCGTGCATCTGACCCGAAAAACCGATTGCAGATGCATCCTCGATATCAAGTTCGGAAAGAATTGAATAAACACAATCCATTATTACATCAGTATTCTGAATTTTTTCATAGCTTTTTTCTGAATGAATAAATGAATTATTCGGTCTGGTCACAGATTTAATTATTTCTCCGTTTTCAGAATCAACTGAAACGCCGCAAATACTTGTTGTGCCAATATCAATACCAATAAGTTTCATAAATCACCTTATGCCATAGAAGCGGATTTAGGGTCAAGTCTTGTTATAATATCCTGCTGAATTGCGGGTGAAAGGTCAAGAAAATTAACAAACGTGCCGTCAATTCTCATAATATAAACTCCGCTCGGCGCATATTTTTTGGGCTCTGCAAGAACTTTTCTGAGAATTTCTGCTGTTGTTACATTAACGTAGAGATAGAAAGGTGAAACACCGTCTTTGAGAGGATTAAAGAATAACGGATTAATTACTTTATCTCTGAATTCAACGCCTTTACATTCATATGTAGATGATGTAAAATATTTAGGGTCAATTCCGAGGTGCGAAGCATAGCCGCCGTTCATCTTTTCAAAAGGCATTTTCATATTTGAAAGCATACGGAAACCGAGTCCGTTTTCTGCACTGCCGTAAAGCGGGTCAACACCGTAGCCGAGCATATCTCTTGACTTTCGTCCGTCGGGAGTTGCGCCAACCCAATAACCGTAAAGAAGGTGG
The DNA here is from genome assembly GCA_045602245.1 of Acutalibacteraceae bacterium. Classification (GTDB taxonomy): domain Bacteria; phylum Bacillota; class Clostridia; order Oscillospirales; family Acutalibacteraceae; genus CAG-177. The sequence continues at coordinate 8,458 of JAZSBC010000120.1, forward strand.
GTTGAGGGTGAGCTGAAATCGGGTCTGAACGAATTGCCGAGATAATTCTTTGTTGACGAAACGATATCGGCAACTTTTGAAGCAATCTCCCCTGCTTCATTATCAACTTTTTCAATATTATTACCGAATTTATCGGCAGAAAGAAGAAATTCTCTCAAATCTTCATAGCCGACAAAATCTGCTTTAAGAGCATCTACAAGTTTATCTGCATCCCGGGGTCTTTCTGCAAGAAGTTTGTCAATCGCTGAAAAGCTGTCTGCAATAACTGATACACCGTGAATAAGGCATCCGCTGCCGTTATACTTTGTTCCCTGAGCATTGATATCTCTTGCATCAATACCGTTTTCGAGTCCGCCCATAAGGCACGAAAGGAAGGGTACTCTCTGAGTTGAAAGAGCGGCAGATGCACCGTTTGCGGCTTCGCCCATTGCGGCAACAAACTTTTCTGTATTCTTCCAGAATGCTTCTCTGACGTTCTCAAGCGAACAAGCTTCAACTTCAGCAAGCTTTTCACCCGTTATGGTTGAAACACCGCCCGTGAGGGTCATTTCAAGAATTTTGGGAAGATTAAGCCAGCTGTTGGTAGTGTTGCCGTTATCCTTACCCATAATAAGAGGTTCCTGACAGCCTGCGATTGAAATATCGGCAAGGTCATCGGAATCAACTCCCTTTGATGAAAGAACGTCATAAAGAGAGTCATCGTTGAAGAACGAAGGAGTAAGAGCACCGGGTGTGAAAAGGAATCTGCCCATTTCTTCATAAAGCTTTGCGGGAGTATTCTTATGAAGTTTTACCGAAAGAATCGGCTGTGGAAGATTCATATCGTAATATGCATCCATCAGCGCGTAAGAAGTTTCATTTGTAAGGTCGTTTCCGCAAGCATCTCTGCCGCTGATGATTATATTCTGTGAAATTGCCCAGCTTCTGTCTGCAACATTGAAGAAAACAAGAAAATGCTTGAGCAATGATGCAACGGTATCTCTGTCAAGACCGTTTCTGTAAGGTTCAAAAATTCTGTCTGCATTGCCTACCGAGAATGCAAAGGGATTCGGAGTCTGTTCAAGACACATAATCTGCCACATAATAATGAAAGACTGAATTGCTTCGCAGAGATTTTCAGCGCCATATTCGGGTACTTTGCGAAGTGTTTTTTCCATTATTTCAAGCTGTGCTTTTCTTTCTTCAGTTGCAGTTTTTGCCTTTTCTGCGGCAAGGTCTGCATAACGGTTTGCAAGGATAATTGCGCTCTCAAGAGCAACCGAAAAAGCCTTATAGCCTTTTCCTTCCTTGCCCTCAATTTTTTTGAGCATTTCTTTTACGCCGTATTTGATTGCAAAACGCATATCCGGAATAAGATGCCCCGTTACCTGCTCGAAAAAGAAAATAACTTCCTTTGTATAGCATTCATTTTTGCCGTAAACTTCGCCGAGTTTTACGGCATATTCAGTTTTGGCAAATTCGTTTCTTGCCTTTTCTATTCTTTCTGCAGTGAATTCACCGTTGGGTTCAATATCCGAAAACACTGCAGCAGGGTCACAGTATCCGCTGAATTCTTCAACTTTAAACGACGGATTGATAAGTGCGTAGCTTCTTGCAAAAGCATCGTCCTGTGTGCCTGCAAAAATCTGATATTCACTGATATCTATGGGAATAGTCTTAACGATATCTCTGAGAATAAGCGCTTTCTTCATTTCTTCATTTTCATTCTCATATTTTTTCGCAAGTTGAAGTTCAGTTTCTTTGGCAATAAACCAGCCGTCAAGTCTGTTACCTGCTCTTTTCTGAGCAAAAAGAGCTTTAGCCATCTCTGTTATTTTTTTGCTGTCAAGAATACTGTTCATTTCTGTTCTCCTTATGTGACAACGGTTTTCAAACCGTGTTTTTCAAATAATTCGGTAAATTCTTTTATTTTTTCAGGCAACACAAAACCGTTTTCAATTTCATATTTGCCGTTCCACTTATCTTTACCGAATTCATGATATGCAAGAAATTCAAAATCTGCATTTGAAGTATCAAACTGTTTAAAATAATCAGCAAAACCAAACGGATTATCGTTAACACCGTTTATAACGGGAATCCTGATATGAATTTCAAATTTTTCTTTGAAAGCATATTCAATGAATTCTTTTGTGTTTTTATTTGAAACACCGGTCCACCTGATATGCTCAGAATCGTCATAATGTTTGAAATCAACAATAAGATAATCTATGTATTTACAAATCTCTTTCAAAGCAGGTACGGAACCGTTTGTTTCAATAGCGGTATGTATTCCGCATTCTTTAAGTTTTTTTAAAAGTAAAATAAGTTCTGCAGACTGGAGACAAGCTTCACCGCCGGTAAAAGTAACTCCTCCGCCATCAAAAAACATCATTCGGCTTCGCATTATCTCATCATAAATTTCATCAATCGAATATTCTTTGGCTTTTGAATTGTTTAACGGAATACTGTCTGCATTTGAACACCATTTGCAGGCGAAATTACAACCCTGAAGATGATACACAAGACGATTGCCGGGTCCATCCTGAGAATAATTAAACCCTTTTTGCAATATCTTCAAAATATCACCTCTGTAAAACCAAATACACATAAATTTTACTCTTTTAAACTATACTTGTCAACTCTAATATCTGTATTTCCGTATAATATTAACTATTTCTTGTTGAAAAAAACAGTTTTATATGTTAGAATTAATCATCTTTATGTTAGGATGAAAAATATGTCCGAGATCAGCTTGATATGCTTCGAAACAATTCCGTCAACAAACACCTATGCAAAAGAAAACATAGGCACAATCAAAACCCCCTCGTTAATTATCGCCAACGGTCAGACTGCAGGGCGCGGAAGGCAGGGAAAAACATTTTTTTCGCCGAATGATACGGGGCTTTATATGACACTTGTTTTTGAGGCACCACAAAACTGCAGTTTGCTTACCCCTGCCGCAGCAGTATCGGTTTGCAATATTCTTGAAAAACACGGTGTTAACACTAAAATAAAATGGGTAAACGACGTTTTTGCCGATAACAAAAAAATATGCGGAATATTAACGGAATGTTTTGCTTACAGCAATAAATATTACATTGCGCTGGGAGTCGGAATAAATCTTACAACTTCCGAATTCCCCGATGATTTAAAAATTGCAGGAAGCATAAATAAAGACTTCAACAAAAACCTGCTTGCCCTCAAAATATCCGAATCTGTTCTTGAATACGTCAACAATCCCAATGATGAATTTGTTCTGAATGAATACAGAAACAAACTTTTTGTTATCGGTCAAAAAATAACTTATTCAAAAAACAATATTATCTTTTCCGCAACAGTAAAAGATATAAACGAACAGTGCAACCTGATTGTTGAAAGAGATGACGGTTATACGGATATCTTATCTTCAGGCGAAATATCAATAAAAATATGAGGTTAAAATAATGAAAACAATTAAAATATTTACGGTTATCTCTTTTGTTTTAATATCAGTCACCGCATTATCTGCTTGCAAATCGGATGATAAATCCATCTCAACCGAATCGCAAAAAACTCAGCCTGTTTCAAGCACGGTTCAAGCAACGGACTATACGTATAAACCTATTGAAATTATAACAAACGAAGCTGAAACCAAATATATTCATACCGTACCACCGATTCCTACTGAGGAAAATAAAACCGAAAAGAAAACGGAAACAAACAAAACAGCAAACGCTAAAACAGATATAACAACAAAGAACAGTTCGACGGGTGAAAAGATTGAAGAAATAATCAATGATCTTTCTTTGATTACAAAAACAAGTCCCGTTATTAAAGGAAATTCCGCAACGGTAATAATTCAAGGTAAACCGAACGCAAGATATATAATAGAGTTCTATAAAAACAATTCAGAAAAAGCAAACTATGACGGACTTAAAGAATTAACCGCTGATTCATCAGGCTTCGTATCCTGGACGTTTTCGATTGAAAATGACTGTGAAATCGGTGAAAGAAAAGTAATTGTCAAAGAAAAAAATTCAAATAGATTTATTCAGACATCTATAACAGTTAAATAAAGGAGAAATACAATGGAAAGAAAAGGATTCTACAAAAGCAACAAATTTCCTCAGCGTACTTGTTCATACTACAAAGCCGCTGACGGTCTTGCATCGGATAAAGCATATTGCCTTGCAAGCGGTTCAGACGGAACTGTATATATCGGTACCGAAAACGGATTGAACTACACAAAAGCCGACGGTTCATTCGGCACTTTCAAATGTGATGCAGTAAAAACGATTTACTCGGCCAAAAACGGTTCGGTTTATTTTGCATCAGGCAATTCTGCATATTGCGCTTCAAACGGCAAAATAACAAAAATGCAGAGTTTTGAATCAGAAGTACGCGATATGAGCGGCGTTGACGATGTTTATCTTCTTACAGCCGATGCTCTTTATAAGCTTGAAGACGGAAAATTCGAAAGATTCTTTCACAACGAAGTTGATTCATCAAAGCTTGCAATAAACAACAGCAAAATCATCTCTGCAAACAACAGAACAATCAGCATCGTTAACGGCAAAAGAAAACATTGGATGACAGTTTTCCCCAAACATTCAACAATGCCTGAATTCAAAATTAACTGCATTGAATTTGACAATGTTCTCGGTTTTCTCTGGCTCGGTACCGATAAAGGTTGCTACATATTCGACTGCAAATGCAACTGGTTCGGCCCCAATGAACTCAAAGCCCTTCCCGAGGAAGAAATATATAATATTTTCTTTGCAGATGACGGCAGAGTAATTCTTTCGTCCGAAGCAGGTGTTATCATTCTCAAAAACGGTTCGCGCAAATATCTCCCCGCTACCCGTTGGGCTTTTGAAAAGGATATCAACGCCGCTGTTGTTTCGGGCAATTCAATCTGGACGGCAACAAATTCGGGCGTTACCAAAATCACAGACACAGAAATGACTCTTGAAGAAAAAGCAGACTACTGTTTCAATCTTGTTGAACAGAAATACGTCCGTAATCTCGGCTACGTTACAGGTATCGGTGACATTAAAAACTGCGATATAAACACAGGCAAGCCAAACATCACTGATAACGACGGTCTGTGGACACAGATATACGTCGGCTGTCTTTCATACGCATATGCAGTTACAAAAGATGAGAAATATCTTGAGGCTGCAAGACGCTCGATGAATGCGATGGTATATCTCACCAAGGTCAGCGGCAAAAAAGGATTCACGGCAAGAGCTGTTCGTTTTGAAGGAGATCCCGGTTACGGAACTGTTGTTAAACGCGACGGTCAGGAATGGCACGAAGCGCCTGACGGAAAATGCGAATGGCTTGGAGAAACGTCAAGCGATGAGATGACAGGTCATTTCTTCGGATTCTCTCTTTACTACGATTTCTGCGCAAATGATGAAGAAAAGGAACTTATCAAAGAAGTTCTCTGTGATATTGTTGACCATATTCTTGAAAATAACTACAGACTCTGCGACGTTGACGGACTTCCCACAACGTGGGCAATATGGGACCCTGAACAGCTTAACAGAAACAATATGTGGGTTTGGGAAAAATGCATCAATTCACTTGAACTGCTTACATTCCTCAACGTTGCATATCACGTTTCAGGCGACGAAAAATACAGAAACGAGTTCCTCCGCCTTGCAGTTGACGAACACTATCTTCTCAATGCTGCACAGCATAAAAAAGACGACGGTCACACAAATCATATCGACGATAACCTCGGTTTCCTTTGCACTATGACAATTCTCAGAATAGAAAAGGATCCTGCAATCAGAAAGTATCTCCTTATGGGACTTAAACATCACTGGGAATATGAAAGAACAGAAAACTGCGCATTATACAGCATTGTTTACGGTGCATTTTCAGATGATTCAAGCGATCTTGACCACGCTGTTAAATCACTGCGCGAATATCCTCTCGATTTCGTTAACAGACCTATGTTCAACTCATCAAGAAAAGGTCTTGTTTACGATACCGAGCAGGAAAAATGGGGTGAACCCGTTCAGCTTAAAGAAGCTCTTGATATCGACGCAAGAAACGTTCACAATTATGATACCAATCCTTTCCGCGCCGATGAAGGTCACGGCAGAAGCGCCTGCAGCCCCACTCCTTATCTTCTCCCCTATTGGTTCGGAAGATATTACGGAATAATCGAAGAATAATAAAAAGTCACCCGACAGAACGGCTCTGTCGGGTGATTGATTTTATCAGTCTTTCTTGAGTTTATCGTATTCTTTCTTTGTTTTTTCTCCGATTTTCTCTTTTTTCTTAATATATTTTTCCTGAAGCTTCTCTTGCTCTTTCTGAAGTTTCTGCTGCTCTTTTTCAAGCTTATCAAGATCTTTCCTGAACTCTTCATAAAGTTCTTCCTGAGCTTCGCGTTCTTTTTCATTAATCTCTCTTGCTTGCATCCATTCAACGGTATCTCTCAATGATTCCTCAAGAGTCATAGGATTATAACCGAGTTCTGTTCTGGCTTTAAAACATGAAAAATTGCAGTTTTCGCAAAGCTTCCTGATAGAATATTCATTAAGAAGAGGCGGCAGCTTCAAAGCGTCAAAAACCTTCTCAATTTCAGGCAGAAGCTTCATAACCATACTTTTTTTAAGTTTCACTTTGGGTGGCTTTTTATCGCACACGTATGCAAGAGTTTTTATGAATTCATCAAGCGTATGAGCATAACCGCTGAGTATGTAACAATTTGCATTCTGACCCTTTTCGGCAGCGGCAATCATACCTTTCGCAACGTCTCTGACGTCAACAAAATTATAACCGCCGAAATTCATCGTAACGGGAAAAAGACCTTTAAGATATAGATTAAGCATTGTTCCTACACTTGAAGTATTGTTATTGTCATAAGGACCTATACAGCAGCTCGGATGAACAACGCAGATTTTTAGATTTTCATCTGCATTATCAAGCACGTACTGCGTTGCAGCGGCTTTTGACTTCGCATAAGCACCTTCAAGCAGATCGGGATCAAACGATTTTGCCTCTCTGATAATATTATAATCTTCACTGATAGCAATGGCATCAACAGATGAACAGTATATCAGTGTTTTAACTCCGCATTTTTTGCAAGCGGCAACAACATTTTTTGTTCCCTCATAGTTAACGTTCCAGACCTGCTTGTCTTTTGTTCCGCTGATATCAACAATACCTGCAACGTGATAAACGGTTTCAGCGCCCTCAAATGCTTTTTCAAGCTGTTCGGGATTTGTAACGTCGCCCATAAATTTTTCACATTCGATATCATCAAAATACGGGCTGTCGGTGCGCAGAAGCAAACGCATTTTCTCGCCCCTTGCTTCAAGCTCTTTGACGAGTGCAAAACCAACGTATCCCTTGCCGCCTGTTATAACGTTAAGACCATTACTCATTTTTTAACTCCTTTCGAGTTCTTAATGTTATATTAGCATATTATACATATACAAATCAATCGAAAATGTAACATTTTTTCTACAATTTACTAATCAAATGTACACTTTTGGCTGAATTTTGGAACAAATCAATTAAATAATTGACAATTAAAAATATTTATTGTAAAATATTATCCGTATATTTTTAGGTATTTTAACCGGAGGTTTATAAAGATATGAAAATAGACAAACTCGCAGGCGAACGTTTTAAAGAAAAACCCTCTGATTGCGTCATCGACAGCCACGCACTTATGCTCAGAGGCGGCTATATGAAAGGCGTTGCAAACGGCATTTATTCTTCATTTATGCCCCTGAGAAGAATCACAAGAAAAATCGAAAACATTATCCGCGAAGAAATGGATGCAATCGACGGACTGGAAGTTCAGTTCCCCGTTGTTATGCCTGCATCGCTTTGGGCTGAATCAGGCAGATACGAAAGCATCGGCAGTGAGCTTATGAGAATCAAGGACAGAAACGATATCCCCATGGTTCTCGGTATGACTCACGAGGAAGCCGCTGTTCATCTTGTAAGAGAATATGCAAACAGCTACACAAGATATCCTTTTATGATATATCAGATTCAGACAAAATTCCGCGATGAAGCACGCCCCAGAGGCGGTCTTATCCGTGTTCGTGAATTCACAATGAAGGATGCATATTCATTCCATACTTCGCAGGAAGACCTTGAAAGATACTACGACATCTGCTACAAAGCATATGAGCGTATTTTTGCAAGAGCAGGTATTCCCGAGGTAATTACCGTTGCATCAGATTCAGGAATGATGGGTGGCAGCATTTCTCACGAATATATGCTTCTCTCACCCATTGGTGAAGATTCAATCGCCGTTTGTTCAGAATGCGATTACAGAGCTAATATGGAAGCTGCAGAAAGCATTATCGAAAACAAAATCGAAGGTGAATCAAAAGAGCTTGAGCTTGTTTATACTCCCGATATTCATACAATCGAAGATATCTGCAACTTCCTCAAGACTCCTCTTGAAGAATCCTGCAAGGCAGTTGTATATCAGAAGAATATGACTGATGAATACGTTGTTATTTTCATCAGAGGCGATCTTGATATCAACGAAACAAAGCTTACAAATTATCTCGGCGAAGCTGTTCATCCTGCAGTTATAACAGACGATTGCGGACTTTTCGCAGGCTTTATCGGACCTTATAATCTTGATAATGAAAAGTTCACCGTTCTCTATGATAAATCACTTGAGAATACACATAATCTCTCCTGCGGTGCAAATCAGCTTGACCATCACTACACAGGTCTTAAAATAAGCAGAGATATCGGCGAAGTTGAATACATCGACCTTGCAAAAATCAAGGAAGGCGGTATCTGTCCCAAGTGCGGCAAACCTGCCATTACTATTTCAAGAGGTATTGAAGTTGGAAACATCTTCCAGCTCGGCACAAAATACAGCAAATCAATGGGTATGCAGTATCTTGACAGCGAAGGCAATCTTCAGTATCCCATTATGGGCTGCTACGGCATCGGCGTAGGCAGACTTGCAGCATCTGTTTGCGAAGCTCATCACGACGAATACGGTCCCATCTGGCCTATGAGCATTGCCCCCTGGCACGTTCAGATTTGCTGCCTGAGAGCAGACGATGCAGAATGCAAGGGCGTATCGGATGATCTTTATCAGAAGATGCTTGATGACAGAATGGAAGTTATCTATGACGACAGAAACATCCGTCCCGGCGCTATGTTCTCTGACGCAGACCTTCTCGGTGTACCCGTAAGAGTTGTTGTCAGCCCCAGAAACCTCAAGGAAGGCGTTTGCGAAATCGTCACAAGAGACAAGAGCGTAAACATTAAGGTTGAAATTGATAAGGTAATCGACACTGTCAAAGAAATGATCGCTGAAAGACTTAAATAAAATAAGAGCCCCTCTTTTACTACAAAATGTAAAAGAGGGATTTTTATTATGTGTTATCAATGTAATCGCAAAGCATAAGTACGCCTGCTACTCCGCTGACAAAAAGTAAAGTACAAACTTTAAAACCCGTGCTTATAGGTTCTCCGCTTTCTAATTTTCTGTTATAGTTCTTTAACATAGGAATTGTCCAAAAAAGCGAAGGGAGAAAAAAGCATTGGCAACAACACTTATAATCAAAAAAACCTTCGCTACATATAATATAGGTGACGGCTCCTTAGACGGTATAGCAGCATCACTCTGCTGACTATAATTCGGAACCAAAGAACAACCGCAATTAGAGCAAAAACATGAACTGTCTTCCAGATATGTACCGCAATTACCGCATATCATAATCAAATTCACCTTTCAAATAAATTACATCCAAAATATAACATATAAGAATTATGTTGTCAATAAAAACAAACACCCCTGCAGCGGGATACGCTGCAGGGGTGTTTCTTATGGTGCAGCCACTGCGTTAATATCCGAACCAATGCCCGATTTTTCAATATCGGCAAAGGTGATTGTTTTCGTTTGTTCTCTGTAATTAAATGTGATGACCATTTTGTCATCATAGAGAAAGATTGCATTGACAAAGCTGTCAATGAGTCTTCGTCTGTGTTCGATTTTGTTGGTGTTTAATTTTCTGAACTGTTCAAAATAGCAGAGGATATTTTCTTTTGTAATGGTCGGTCTCGCCATTTCTTCTTTCATTATTTCAACCGAAAGTTCTGCTGAATAATATTCCGCATAGCCTTCGAGCATGGACTCAAGCAAAATGCCTTCGGCATTCTGAGAAATCAATTCCGTTGCCGACAAAACTTTGACTCCATTTCTGCGAAGAACATTTTTGTA
>JAZSBC010000121.1:0-6915 GCA_045602245.1 Acutalibacteraceae bacterium
ATGCCCGTTTGCGTATTTCTGCCGCTACGGCATCAAGGCAATGCCCCGAAAAATTGCAGAGCTTGACCCGATGCAGAGAGGCACCGTCATTCACTACGCTCTTGAAATGCTTCTGACCAAATTCGGCAGAGACGAGCTTATCGGAATGAGCAGAAAAGAAATGTTTGATTTCTTCGATAAACTTCTCACCGATTATCTTATGACCCGCCTTGACGGCAAAAATCAGAGCGAAAGATTTATCTATCTTTTCAAAAAGCTGATAAGCTCGGTATGTGACGTTGCGCAAAGGCTCATAAACGAGCTTTCGCAGAGCAAATTCACCCCCGTCGATTTTGAACTCGGAATCGGAAACGGCGGAGAAATCCCCGCTTACGAAGTGCAGTCGGGGAACGGAAAAGTTGTTGTTTCAGGCTCGATAGACAGAGTTGACGAAGCCGTGCTGAACGGCAAAAAATATATCAGGGTTGTTGACTACAAATCCTCGGGCAAGGATTTCGCCCTCAGCGACGTTGTTCAGGGTCTTAATATGCAGATGTTCATTTACCTGTTTGCTCTGTGGCAGAACGGTGGCGAAAAATACGGCGAATTCACCCCTGCAGGCGTGCTTTACTGCCCTGCGAATTCTCCGCTTATCTCCGTTGACAGAGGCGCGGATAACGCAACCGTCGAAAAGGAAATTCAGAAAAAATGCGGTATGAACGGCATCGTACTCGATGACCCCGAAGTTGTTATTGCTATGGACGAGAGTGAAAGCGGCCTTTACGTTCCTGCAAAAATCTCAAAAGGAATTCTCAAAGGCTCGCTCATCGGTCTTAAACAACTTGAAAAACTCAAAGAAAAGGCAGATTCAATTCTTGCGGAAATGGCAGATTCCCTTCATTCGGGCGAAATTTCCGCCTGCCCTGCCTACGGCAAAAGCTACAAAAAAGTATGTGAATACTGTGATTACAAATCCGTTTGTTCTTACGAAGAAAATATACCCGTAAAAGAACTTGAGGATTACGATTTGCAGAAAGTTCTTGAAGATCTGGAGAAAGGAGATGATGAGAATGGTACAGTGGACACCTGACCAGCAAAAGGCGATTGACGGAAGAAAAGGCACTCTTCTTGTGAGTGCGGCGGCAGGCTCGGGCAAAACGGCGGTGCTTGTTGAAAGAGTGATAAGGCGCATCTGCGATTCGGAGACCCCCTGCGGAGTTGAAAACCTTCTCATCGTTACTTTCACAAATGCAGCGGCGGCACAGATGAAAGAAAAAATCCATGCCGCCATCGGTAAAAAAATTGCAGAAAACCCTGCGGATAAGCATCTGCGCCGTCAGCAGCTTATGCTTCCGTGCGCAAACATCTGCACCATTGACTCGTTCTGCATCGGTCTTGTGAGAGAAAACTTTCACGCGCTCGGCATTGCTCCCGATTTTTCGCTTCTCGACGAAGGCAGGCTGAGCATTCTCCGCTCGCAGGCGGTCAATGCGGTTGTTGACAAACTCCACGAGGAGCATTCCGAGAGCTTTCTCACTCTTTCGGAGCTTATCAGCGATAAAAAAGACGACGGCAAGCTGATTGATGCAATTCTTAAATTATACAATCTTTCTCAGGCATATCCTTTCCCCGATATATGGCTTGATTCCCTTGCGGAAGATTTTGCAGACCCTCTGCCTGCAAAAGAAAGCCCGTGGGGTAAAACAATACTCAAACATATTTCACAGCTTCTTGATTCCTGCAAATCCGATGCGGAGCATTGCATAAAACTCCTTTCGGAAGAGCCTGAGCTTGAAGCAAAATACAGACCTGCGTTTGAAGATGACATTCAGCTTTTTGAAAGTCTTTCCGAAAAAATGCAGGCTCTCGGTTGGAATGATACCGTCGGCGAATTTTCCGATATTCAGTTTTCAAAGATGTCGGCTGCACCGAGGGGATACGACAGCTCTGCAAAAGAAATCTGCAAAAGTACCCGTGACGCTTATAAAAAACTCGTTTCGGGCATATCAAAAATTCTCTGCATAAGCGAAGAAGAGCATAAAGCCGACGTTGAAAAACTCTCACCCGTTATATCGGAGCTTGTCGGCGCAGTGCATAAATTCTCCGATGAATTCACAAGACTCAAATCCGAAGAAAACGGTGCTGATTTCAGCGATACGCTTCATCTTGCGCTCAGACTTCTTGTTGAGCCTGAGAAAAACGGCTACAAAAAAACTCCGCTTGCAATCGGTCTTTCCGAAAACTATGCGGAGATTCTCGTTGACGAATATCAGGACGTCAACAAGGCGCAGGATATGATATTCAGCGCACTTTCGAAAGATGAAAACAATCTGTTTATGGTTGGCGACGTCAAGCAGAGCATCTACCGTTTCAGGCAGGCCATGCCCGAAATTTTCCTTGCGCGCCGTGACGGTATGGACGAGTATGAAAACGATAATTATCCCGCAAAAGTAACGCTGAGTAAAAACTTCAGAAGCCTTTCGGGCGTTACGGATATAGTCAATTTCATTTTCTCATCGCTTATGAGCCGTGATGCAGGCGGACTTGATTATGACGAAAACGAGGCTCTGATTCCTCACCGAGAAAGCCTGACCGCGGACACCGAGCTTTGCCTGATTGAAACGGACAAGGATAATTTCCTTGTTTCTCAGGCGAAATACGTCGCGGATTACATTGAAAAAAATATTGCAGAAAATACGCAGTATAACAGCTACGGCGATTTCTGTATTCTTCTTCGCAGCGTTAAAAACTGCGCAAAACCCTTTATGGATGAATTCACGTTAAGGGGAATTCCTTTCAGCTGTGAGGCAGGCGGAGGTTTTCTTTCCTCACCCGAAATTATGTTTATGATTTCGCTTCTGAAAATCATAGACAATCCCGTCGACGATATTCCTCTTACGGCGGTTATGCTCTCGCCCGTGTTCGGTTTCACCCCCGATGACCTTGCTGAAATGAGGGCGGAGCATCGCAAAGGCTCGTTTTATGCCTGCCTCGTTCATTCGTCGGAAAACGGAAACACAAAAGCAACCGTTTTTCTTGAAAGAATAAAAGATATGCGCCGCATTGCGGCAACGGTTTCGGCAGGCGAGCTTATACGCAGGCTGATTGAAGAAACGGGCTACAACGCCATAGTTTCCGCTATGAAAGACCACACAAAACGCCGAGCAAACCTCAACAGCTTCACCGACCTTGCCAACAGATACGAAAGTACGGGCAAAAAAGGCGTTTCGGGATTCATAAGATACATCGACAACGTTATAAAAAGCGGCGGCGACGTTGCGGCAAACGATGCAGGCACCGACGAGGGCAACAGCGTAAAAATTATGACGATTCATAAAAGCAAGGGGCTTGAATTCCCCGTCTGCTTTATCGGAGCGTGCGAGAAAAAGTACGGCGACCTTTCGCTCAAAGAGGATTTGCTGATTGCTCCCGAAAGCGGAATCGGAATCAAAAACAGCGAAGGCTCCGCAAAATTCGATACTCTTGCAAGAATTGCCGCAAAGCTTGAAATAAAAAAAGCGGAGCATTCCGAAGAACTGCGCATTCTCTACGTTGCGCTGACCAGGCCGAAAGACAAACTTATAATTCTTTCATCGGCTGAAGACTGGAACAAATCGCTTTCAAAAATCGCCGCAACAATCAGGGATGAGCAGGTTCTGAATCCGTTCACCGTAACCAACTTTTCAAGCTACAGCGAATGCGTTCTTTCTTCTCTTATCAGGCACCCCGATGCCCACGCACTGCGCAACGAGGCAGGCATTTCGGCAGGCGTATCTCTCCCCTGCGATACACCGCTTGTAACAAAAATCATCCGCGGAGATATCGGTCAGGCAGAAATCAGGGAAACTTCCGTATGCGAAAAGCCCGATGAAGAAATCATAAGCGAAACCGAAAAAAGAATCGGTTACGTTTATCCCTATGCCGAGCTTGAAGGAATTGTTGCAAAACGAATCGCATCGAAGCTTGATACTGACGAAATCGGCGGAGAATACTTCGCATCACGCAAGCCGTCGTTTATCGGCAAAGACAGACTCACCCCTGCCCAGAGAGGCATTGCAACCCACCGCTTTATGCAGTTTGCGGACTATGAAAACGCAGGCAAAGATGTTGACGCCGAGCTTGAAAGGCTTGTTTGCGACGGTATGCTGACCGAGGCGGAAGCAAAGGTTGTTGATAAAAAAGCAGTTTCTTTGTTCTTCGAAAGTGAGCTTGCCAAAAGAATTCTCAGTGCCGAAAAGGTGTTCAAGGAATATGCTTTTACGGCATCAATTCCTTTGAATGAAATTGAACCTTCAATAAAAACAGCCGATGAGGTAATAATAATCGAAGGCGTTGCGGACTGCGCATTTATCGAAAACGGTGAGCTTGTTATCGTTGATTTTAAAACGGATAAAGCCTCCTGCGGTGCAGAGCTTGCGGAGAAATACAACGACCAGCTTTCGGTTTACCGCAGATGCCTTGCCGAGGTTATCGGCGTTCCCGTTAAACAGACTCTTATTTATTCATTCCGGCTGGGTGAAACTGTTGAAATTCCATAAAAATAAAAAAATTTCAAAAAATACTTGCATTTTCACTCTTTATATGATAAAATCCATTCGTTATGTTATCCACAAATCGAAAGAGGTGACACTAAATGAAGGAAGGAATCCATCCTAAGTACGAACAGACTGAAATCCGCTGCGCTTGCGGTGAGGTTATCAAGACCGGTTCAACAAAGGAAAATCTCCGTGTTGATATCTGCTCAAAATGCCATCCGTTCTTCACAGGTAAGCAGAAGCTCGTTGATACCGGCGGACGTGTTGATCGTTTCAACAAGCGTTTCAATCTTAACAACAAATAATAGCAAAATAAGCGGTGCCTATAAAGCACCGCTTTTGCTTTTTAGCGTCATATGCCGAATCAGCATCTGAACACTAAAACTGAAATATGAGGTAATTATTATGTCGGCAAACAGCTACAAAACAATAAGAACCGCCGCGCAGGATGAATATATCGTTAAAAAATCCCGTTTCATAGGTCATATAAAACCCGTTACCACCGCCGAAGAAGCGCTTGAGTTCATCGCTCAGGTCAACAAAAAGCACTGGGACGCAACCCATAACGTTTATGCATATATCATCAGGGATACGGGCGTTAAAAGATATTCCGACGACGGCGAGCCTCAGGGTACTGCAGGCATACCCGTTCTTGACGTGCTTGAAAAAACGGGCGTTACGGACTGCGCTGTTGTTGTGACAAGATATTTCGGCGGAATTATGCTCGGCGCAGGCGGACTTGTGAGAGCATATTCCCATTCGGCTTCTATCGCCGTTGCGGCAGGCGGAATAGTGACAAGGGCTATGTGTGCACGCCTTAAGGTTACCTGCGATTATTATTTCTACGGCAAGCTTTCATCTCTTGTGCCTGAAAACGGCGGAGTTATTGAAGACACGATTTTTGAAGATAACGTTACTCTTGTTTTCAGAATGCCCGTTGAGATTGTTGACGGCTTCAACGCAAAGCTTATCGACGTGAGCAACGGCAGATACAGCGTTACAAAAACCGAGGAATTCTTCTCGGATATAGACTAAAAAAATAATCGGCTGTTTTCACAGCCGATTTTCTTATTTTTTCTTTCTGGAAAGTCTGCCGACGTAGCTGAAGGCCTCTGCAAACGCAATGACCGAAACAAATGCGCAGGCAATGATGATTGACCATTCAAGATGAACGGCGCCGATGCTTATTTTATCCGTCAGAGCTTCGGCGGCAACAAGAAATCCGCCGATTTCAAGCGCAATCAGTGACAGTATGTGAAACCCTTTTATTCTTCTTCCGCCTATAAGCACAATATCAAGTGCCAGCAACGCAATGAAAATGAGGCCAAGCGGCAGGGCAACTCTGGTAATCACCGTCTGATAACCCGATTTATACGTGATGTAAAGGACAAACGCCATAACCGAAGCTATTGAGGCGATAACGTTGAACGAAGGTTTCGTTATTTTCAAAACGGGGAAAACGCAAACCATCCAAACCATCGCAAGACCGACAAGCACCGTATCAAACCAGCAATTCTGAATTCCGTGGTCCTTATGAGTAAGAAAATCCAATACCGTACACAGCATTGCGGGGAAAACGAGACCTGCAGTGAAAACTGCGGCATAGCCTTTTGCAAACCTGCTCGGCGCTCTGAACAGCTTCCTCTTCGGTTTATATTCTATTCTTGTAACTTCTTCAACAACAACTTCTTCTGCAACAAATACTTCTGGTGCAACTTCTTCAACCTCTTCGGTAACCTCACAAAACGGACCGCAGTTGGGGCAAGTTACGGTTTCGTCAGAGAATTCTGCTCCGCATTTAGGACAATACATAATTTTCCCTCCGTTTCCATTGTATTTTTATTATACAATTAACAAAAATAAAAATCAAGATACAATGTTAAATTGACAAAATATTTACAGTGTTGTAATATATATTGAAATTATTATTCATTTCAGTTAAAAGGATGATGTTTTATGGCAGTTTTCAGACCTTTCAGAGCAATAAGACCCGTTCCCGAATATGCATCAAAAGTTGCCGCACTTCCCTATGACGTTATGAACAGCAGGGAAGCCGCAGAAACGGTAAAGGGAAATCCCTATTCATTCCTCCACGTAGACAAAGCTGAAATTGATCTTCCCGAAGGCACGGACCTCTATTCGGAGCAGGTTTACCTCAAGGCAAGGGAAAATCTTGATAAGCTTGTTGCCGACGGAATCTGCAAGCAGGATGAAAACTCAAAATTCTATATATACCGCCAGATTATGAACGGCAGAAGCCAGACGGGTCTCGTAGGCTGCGTTTCGATTGACGACTATATAAACGGCATTATCAAAAAACACGAGCATACAAGAGCGGATAAAGAAGCCGACAGAATCAACCACGTTGATTACTGCGATGCAAACACGGGTCCGATTTTCC
>JAZSBC010000122.1:0-1863 GCA_045602245.1 Acutalibacteraceae bacterium
TGTTGACTATTCACAGGGCGTTGACGACCTTCCCAAGGAAAACGTTCTTCTCTTTAACTTCAGGGACGGCTCGTGGGCAGCCGCAAGACCTTCAGGCACAGAGCCCAAGCTTAAGCTTTATTTCTCTGTCAAAGGTGAAAATTCTGAAGTTGCAATGGCAAGACAGAAAGCAATTTCGGCAAAGCTTATGGAAACAATGGGTCTTTAATAATACAAAAAAACGGAGCATCGTTTTTGATGCTCCGTTTTCTGTTTATATCATATTCAAAAGAATGTGAGGTTTTTTTGTTGTGATGTTATCGGGTCGGCAGGCAATAACCCTTGCCATATCCGCCGCTTTGTTGGCTGTCCAGAGTGAAACAAGCAGACCGTTTTTGTGCATGGCATGAGTTGAAACAGCGCTTGCATTGCTGAAATTGCTGTTAAGTCCGATTGCACCAAGTGATATGATTTTGTCTGCAAGCTCCTGAAGCAGGTTCTCGTCATAGGATTCTGTTTTTGTCAGATTATGATTGAGATAATAGGGGATTGCAGATGTGTTTTTAACCGTTTCAACCCAATCCTCAAAAACTCCCGTATAAAACACCCTTTCAGAAAGACCGAACTTTTTAACAAGCTTATCAACTTCGGGCAGGTTTGCGGTTGATTTGATATCAAGGTTGATTTTGCATTCTTTATCGGTTGCAACCACAGCAAGGGCATCTTCAAGCAAAACGCCCTCATCATCTTCAGGCTTACTGTTGTGGATAATAACCGCGGTGCCGTCGGGTCTGAATGAAACGTCAAATTCAACCACTTTTGCACCGTAATCAAGAGCAGCTTTGATTGATTCAATTGAATTCGGCTTTGTTTTCATTGCACCTGCGTGAAACGTTACGGTGAAATCATCGGGCAGATTCCGCGCGTTTTTTTTGGCAGAAACGTAATGCTTTCTGTTTAAGATTTTGCTGAGAGTGATTTCAAATTTCACTTAATCACCGCCTTTTAAAGAATCTCGTTAACAGCTTTTTCAAGAGTTTCAAGATTTTCTTCCGTTGTTGCCCAGCTTGAGCAGAATCTTACGGCGCTTTTGCCGCTGCCAACGCTGCACCAGATTTCGCCTGCGCATTTTTCAAGCAGGGCGTTTGATTTGCTGTCGGGCAGAATGGGAAACTGCTGATTTGTTTGAGAATCAAACAGAAAACCGCAGCCTTTGTTTTCAAAAATCCGACGAATTCGTTTTGCGCAGTTTATTGCGTGCTTTGATATTTCAAAATAAAGTCCGTCTTCAAAAAGAACTTCAAACTGAATGCCGAGCAGTCTGCCTTTGGCAGTCAATGCGCCGCTTTGCTTGATGCTGTAACGGAAATTTACCTTGAGTCTGTCGTTTGTGATCACGAGTGCCTCACCGAACAAGGCACCGTGCTTGGTGCCGCCGATCGTGAAGGCGTCACAGTAGCGGGCAAGATCGGCGAGCGTGACGTCGTTATGCTCCGCTGTCAGGGCGTAGCCAAGGCGCGCGCCGTCAAGATAGAGATACAGACCGCATTTACGGCAGACCTCGCTGATCGACGCAAGCTCCGCTTTGGTGTAGATCGCGCCGTATTCGGTGGGATTCGTCAGGTAGACGATTCCCGGCTGAACGGTATGCTCGTGATTGGAATCGGCGTAATGCGCATCAAAAAGCGCGCGGATCTCAAGGGCTGTGATCTTACCGTCACGCGATTCGATCGGTAAGATCTTATGACCTCTTGCCTCGATCGCACCGGTCTCGTGAACGTGAATATGACCGACCGAGGAGGAAACGACACCCTGATAGGGTAGTAGAGCGGAGGTGAGCAGTGTGACGTTGGCAATGGTTCCGCCGGGTAAAAAATGCACGGC
>JAZSBC010000123.1:0-35377 GCA_045602245.1 Acutalibacteraceae bacterium
TAACGTCATCCTTGAATCTTCTGAGCGAAGCCATTTCGTCTTCTGTAATAACGATACCGTCGCGCACAACTCTGATTTTCGCGTTTCTGACAATCTTACCGCTTGTAACGTGGCAGCCTGCGATGTTGCCGACTGACGAAATCTTAACAACCTGACGTACTTCAGCCTTACCGATGTCAACGTCTCTGAACTTGGGAGCAAGCATACCCTTGATAGCGGCTTCAACTTCTTCGATACAGTCGTAGATAACTCTGTAGCATCTGATTTCAACGCCGTCACGCTCTGCAACTTCAGATGCAACGTTATCGGGTCTTACGTTGAAGCCGACGATGATTGCCGCCGAAGCGTTTGCAAGCATAACGTCGCTTTCTGTAATAGCGCCTACACCGCTGTGGATAACCTTAACTCTGACTTCATCGTTTGAAAGCTTGACAAGGCTCTGCTTAACAGCTTCTGCCGAACCCTGAACGTCAGCCTTGATGATGATATTGAGGTCCTTGAGCTGACCTTCCTGAATTGAAGCGAAGAGGTTATCAAGAGTAACCTTCTGGAATTCCTTGAACTGCTCTTCCTTCGCCTTTGATTTTCTCTGCTCAACAAGCTCTCTTGCAAGGCGTTCGTCGTTAACTGCGTCAAAGCCGTCGCCTGCCTGGGGAACTTCTGCAAGACCCATAATTTCAACGGGAACGGAGGGACCTGCTTCGTTAACTTTTCTGCCCTTATCGTCGGTCATAACTCTTACACGGCCGACGGATGTGCCTGCAACGATGATATCGCCCGATCTGAGAGTACCGTTCTGAACAAGAAGAGTTGAAACGGGACCTCTGCCCTTATCAAGCCTTGCTTCAATAACAACACCCTTTGCCGAACGGTTGGGGTTAGCTTTAAGCTCCTGCATTTCGGCAACAAGAAGAACCGATTCAAGAAGGTTATCAATGCCCTGTCTTGTAAGCGCCGAAACGGGAACACAGATTGTTTCGCCGCCCCATTCTTCGGGAACAAGCTCATACTCGGTGAGCTGCTGAAGAATTCTGTCGGGGTTAGCTGTGGGTTTATCCATCTTGTTGATGGCAACGATAATCTGAACGCCTGCAGCCTTTGCGTGGTTGATAGCTTCAATGGTCTGGGGCATAATGCCGTCGTCTGCGGCAACAACGAGAATTGCAATATCCGTTGCCATTGCGCCTCTCAATCTCATTGAAGTGAAAGCTGCGTGACCGGGAGTATCAAGGAACGTGATATCAGAACCGTTGAGGTTAACTCTGTAAGCACCGATATGCTGAGTGATACCGCCTGCTTCGGTTGAAGTGACGGAAGTGTTTCTGATAGCATCAAGAAGCGATGTTTTACCGTGGTCAACGTGACCCATAACAACAACAACGGGATCTCTTGTAACAAGCTCACTCTCATCGTCAACGTGGTCGTCGATGATTCTGTCTTCAATGGTAACAACAACTTCTTTTTCAACCTTTGCGCCGAGTTCTTCGGCAACGATAGCCGCTGTTTCGTAATCAAGAACTTCGTTTACGGTAGCCATCTGACCGAGAGTGAAGAGCTTTTTGATAACCTCTGCCGCTGTCATCTTGAGCATAGCTGCAAGTTCGCCGACGGTGATTTCCTCGGGAAGCTTGAGCTGAAGCTGGGGCTTCTTTGCTCTTTCAGCCGCAATTCTCTTGAGTCTTTCAGCCTCGGTTTCGCGTCTTGACGAACGCATACCGCCCTGCTTTCTGTACTGCTGGCTCTTCTGCTTGAGCTTTTGCTTTTTAACCGCACCTTCGTGCTGCTTTGTTTTGTTTTCGGGTGCGATATTTTCATATCTTTCGTTATATTTTTCAAGGTCAACGTTGCCTGCACGGGTGTCGATGGTACGCATTTCACCCTTTGTTCTTGACTGCATGGGCTTGTTGTCTTTTTCTTTATTTTCAGGTTTGGGCTGTTTCTTGGGCATGGGAGGAAGCTTATCCGCCTTGTTATTATTCTGCTGAACGGGTTTCTTCTCGCTCTTCTGCTCTTTCTTTTCGGGAGCAGGCTTCTTATCCTCTGCCTTCTTCTCGGGCTTCTTTTCGGGAGCCTTTTCAACCTTCTTCTCCTGCTTTTCGGGTGCAGGTGCAGGCATTTCTTCCTCTGCCTTTGTTTCCTCTGCCTTTGTTTCTTCCGCCTTTTCTTCGGGCTTATCCTTCGCCTTCTTTGCGGCAGGCATATATTCAAAATATTCGTTAAGATCCGAAACTTCGTTTTCCTTTGTGAAAGTTTCGAATATCATATCAAGCTCATCTTCTTCGAGAGCTGTCATGTGCTTTTTCTGGCCGTCAAAATACTTTGCCAGCAAATCAACAACTATGTTGCTCTTGATATCAAAATCTTTTGCAACTTCATGTACTCTGTATTTATTAATCATAGATTAACCTCCTCTGTTGTGTTCAGAAGCCCAAGCATACTTTTTGCAAAGCCTTCATCGTTAACGGTTACCACGGCGGACTTCAGCCCTGTGGCCCTGCCTATTTCGTCTATTGTTGAATTCAGCATTCTGACGGGAATGTTTCTGCCGCCGAACGCCGCTTCACGCTCAATCTCATTTCTCAGCCGCTGAGAAGAATCAACGCTCAGCAGACAAAGCTTTGCATTTTTGCTTCTGACCGAGCCTATCGCCGCATCGTGACCGCAGCTTAATCTGTTTGCCCTGCGGCACATACCGAGAAGAGAGAGGAGCTTCGGGTTGTCATTCATTTTTCAGCTCTTCCTCCATTCTCTCGTAAACTCCGTCGGGAATTGCACATGAGAAAGATTTTTCGAGCCTCTTTGCTTTTCTTGCTTTCACAAGACACTCCGCATCCTTACAAACGTATGCGCCTCTGCCGGGCTTTTTGCCGGTGAGGTCAAGCGATATTTCGCCTTCGGGGCTTTTTACTACCCTGACAAGCTCTTTTTTGGGCTTCATTTCGTTGCAACCTGTGCATTTTCTCATTGGTACTCGACGGGTCTGCATAACTTGGCTCCTTTTCGGGTTATTTTAGTCAAAACTGATAACGGGTTCTTCGGTTTCGGGGTTGATGTCGATTTTCCAGCCGGTAAGCTTTGCGGCAAGGCGTGCGTTCTGACCCTTGTTGCCGATTGCGAGCGAAAGCTGGCTGTTGGGAACAACGACCTTGCATGAACGCTCTTCTTCGCTTTCAACCGTAACCGATATTACGTCTGCGGGAGCGAGTGCAGCCGCAACGTATTCAGCGGGATTTTCGCTGTAGCGGACAACGTCGATCTTTTCGCCGCCGAGAATATCAACGATTTTGTTGATACGAACGCCTCTCTGTCCGATGCAGGCACCTACGGGATCAACGTTTTCATCTGCTGAATGAACGGCAATCTTGCTTCTTGAACCTGCTTCACGGGAAACAGACATAATTTCAACAGTACCGTCGTAAATTTCGGGAACTTCGCTCTCAAGAAGGCGGCGTACAAGTCCCGGATGTGTTCTTGAAATTGTGGCTCTGGGGCCTTTTGTTGCTTCTCTGATTTCGGCAACGTAAACCTTGATGATATCGCCGACCGAGAAGTTATCTGTGGGAAGCTGCTCGCTTCTGAGAAGTCTTTCGCTGATTTTACCGATTTCAACAAAAGCATCGAGAGTATCGGGTTCAACCTTTGTAACCTTGGCGGTCACGATTTCCTGCTTCTTATTCTCGAACTCAGCCTTAATCTGACCGTGTTCTGCCTCTCTGATTGCCTGGCGGAGAATATGCTTGCCTTTTTCTGCGGCAATACGGCTTACTTCTTTTGTTTCAAGCTCAATTTCAACAATATCGCCTGCAAGTGCGTTCTTCTTGTATCTCTGAGCCTGCTCAACGGTCATATCCTCATCAGGGTCGAGAACTTCGGTTACAACGTTCTTGCGAACGAAAACTCTGAACTTCTGCTCTTCTGCGTCGATTTCGCAGAAAACGATATCTTTGTTGTTGTAGTCTCTCTTGACTGCTGTCACGATTGCTCTCTGAATGCCTTCAAAAAGCGCATCCTCCGCAATTCTCTTTTCTTTGCTGAGAAATTTGACAGCCTCGAAAAATTCATTGTTCTTCATTTTTTCAATCCGTTCCTTTCAATCAAAAACTGAAATCATCAAGTTTTATATAGCTTGTTTCTTTTTTCTCAAAAATCATTGCGTTGCCGTCTTCAAGGCGAAGAGTGATTGCCTTGCCGTCGAAGTCCTCAAGCACACCCGAGAATTCGCGGACACCTTCAACGGCTCTGATAAACTTCACTTTGATTTTTTCGCCCTTGCAGGCTTCAAAATGAGTTTCTCTTGTGAGCTCTCTTTCAACTCCGGGTGAAGAAACCTCAAGGCAGTAGCTCTGCTCAATCGGGTCTGCATCATCAAGGGGTTTGTCGATTGCGCGGCTCATATTTTCGCAGTCCGTTATGCCTACTCCGCCTTCTTTGTCGATGAAAATACGCAAGAACCAATCCGTGCCTTCCTTAACGAAGCGGATATCCCATAATTCAAGACCGAGTTCTTCGGCTATAGGCTCTGCGATTTCCCATACGGCGGCAACAACGTTTCCGCCCTTACTTTTTGCCATGAGCAATTCTCCTTTTGTTGTTATAAATTAATTGCCTTGCGGCATGAATTACAGTGAATAATTAATAGTGAAAAGTGAATAGTTGAGGTCGGGCGTTGCCCACACCCAAAATAAAATCGGTCATAGGCGGAGCCTATCCTGAACTCTTCACTCATATAAACACAAGAGAGCGGGTCGCCCCACTCTCATGTAAACCATAATCCTACTGTCTGATATTTTAACACATAATGTAATAAATATCAAGTATTTTTCAAAATTTAATAATTATTTATAATTTATTATTGATATAGCTTGATTTTAGGTGTAAAATATATAAAATTCCATTGAAAGCGTGCAAAAAAAATGATAATAGATTTTCATACCCACTGTTTTCCCGATAACCTCGCGCCGAAAGCGATTGAAGTTCTCAGACAGCGCTCGGGAATAACAAGGCCGTTCCACAACGGCTCGGCTGCGGATCTTGTCAGGCTTCAGAAAGCCGACGGAGTTGATTTTTCCGTTGTTCTCAACATTGCAACAAATCCGCATCAGCAGAAAAAAGTCAACGACTTTGCGATTTCGCTCAAGAACGTTGACGGAATAATCCCCTTCGGTTCCGTACATCCCGACAGCCCCGATGCACTCGACGAGCTTTCAAGGCTCAAAGAAAACAGCATAAAAGGGGTCAAGCTTCACCCCGATTATCAGGGCTATTTCGTTGACGAAAAAAGAATGATTCCGATATACGAAAAGATTGCAGAACTCGGAATGATAGCCCTTTTCCACTGCGGTCTTGATATCGGTTACCCCGAACCCGTACACTGCTCTGCAGAGTCACTTGCAAGTGTTCTGCCCGTTTTCGGCGGTTCACCCGTTGTTGCGGCGCACTTCGGCGGACTCGGAACACTGCCCGAAACACGAAAGCACCTTGCAGGCAAAAACGTTTATTTTGACACCGCCTATTGCTATGGCACAATAACCCCCCGTTACGCCAAAGAAATCATAGATATTCACGGCGCCGACAAAATCCTTTTCGGCAGCGATGCGCCGTGGAATGCTCCGTCGCAGGATATTGAGCTTATAAAATGCTTCGGTCTTACCGAAAACGAAGAAAAAGCAGTTCTCGGCGAAAACGCACGAAAACTGCTCGGCATATAAAACTCAAGTGAACAGTGAATAATGAAAAGTGAACAGTTAAGGGTGGGCAAAGCCCACACCCAAAATATATTCGGTCATAGGCGGAGCCTATCCGAAACTTTTCACTCTTAACTCTTAACTTTTCACTTAACACAAGTTATTTCAACTCATCAAGAGTCAATTCATAGGCAGGGAGAAATTCTTCAACAAACACCTTCGCTTCGGGCAATTCAAGGTTTTCTATTGTTGATTTGAGCATTTCGCCCGCTTTAACAAACTCGCTGTTGCCCGCTTTTTTCTCTTCAATGCATTTTATCAGTGCGCTGATTTTATCCGCCGCTTTGATAAGTTTCCAAAGTTCTTCATCACCATCTTCGGGCAGAAACATTGCGGAATAATCCTCCCTGAAATCCTCGGGAAGCATATCAATAAGGCTTCTGCAGGCATTTTCTTCAACCGTTTTGTACGCAAGGCGAACCTCTTCGCTGTAGTATTTAACGGGAGTCGGCATATCACCCGTCAGGGTTTCGGGCGTGTCGTGATAAAGCCCTAAAAGTGCGGCTCTTTCGCCGTTTAAATTCTTACCGAAACGCTTGTTGCCGATAACGGCAAGAGCGTGCGCGATAACCGCAACCTCAAAGCTGTGCTCACAGAGATTCTCGCTGTGTTCGTTTCTCATAAGCGCCCAGCGGTTGATATATTTCATTCTTGAAACCATTGCAAAAAATCCGTTATCCATAAAATCACCTCTAATGCCCCTTATCATATCACATTTGCGTTGTGTTTGCAATGCAGAAAGGCAGTTTATGGCTAAAATTTCCGTTCGCAACTTCATAAGTGAGCTTGATTCGTTCTTTGCAAAAGAAGATTTGCAGGGAGCCTGCCGCTGTCTGCTCGAATGGAGAAAACGCGCCGCCGACTGCAACGATAAAAGCGGTGAACTGACCGTGCTCAACGAAATGATCGGCTTTTACAGGCAGACAAAAGAAGAAGCCGAGGGTATGGCGGCAATAAAAGATGCGTTTGCTCTTATTGATGAACTCGGAATCGGAAATTCGCCCTCTGCCGCTACAATTTATCTTAACGGCGCAACAACGATGAAATCATTCGGCAAAAGCGCCGAAGCGATGGAATACTATAACATAACGCTCGAAAACTACAGCATTAATCTTGATAAAAACGACCCGCTTGTTGCAGGTCTTTATAATAATATGGCTCTTGCTCTTCAGGATTTGAAAAAATATTCCGAAGCGGAAGAATACCTTCTCAAAGCGATTGAAATCACCGAAAAAGCCCCAAAAAACGAGCTTGAAACCGCAGTTTCGCTCGTCAACCTTGCCCATCTTTATTATGAAATCGACAATGAAGACGGCAGAGTGAATTCCCTTATGGAAAAAGCACTTGATATACTTGAAAATCCTGATTTCTTCGGCTATAACAAATATGCTTTCACCTGCAGAAAATGTGCGCCGTCATTCGGATTTTTCGGCTTTTTCCTTGCAGAAAAATCTCTCAATGAAAGGGCGGATAAAATCTATGCAGGGTCTTGAATTAAGCCGCCGTTACTACGAGGAATTCGGCATAAATATGATAAAAGAACAGTTCCCCGAATACGAAAACCGAATTGCCGTCGGTCTTGCAGGCCCCGGCTCGGATTGTTTCGGATTTGACGATGAAATTTCCCGTGATCACGATTTCGGCGCAGGTTTCTGCCTCTGGCTGACCGAAGAAGATAACGAGCTTTTCGGTTTTCAGCTTGCACGGGCATACGGCAGGCTGCCGAGAATTTATATGGATTTTGAAAAAGGCAAAACCAATTCCTACGGCACTGCGCGCTACGGAGTCAAAACAATATCCGATTTTTATCTTCCGCTGACGGGCAGAAAGGGCGCCCCCGAAACTCTTCACGATTGGCTTTATATACCCGAGCATTCGCTTGCCGCCGCAACAAACGGCTGCATTTTCAGGGATGACCTCGGTGAATTCACAAAAATCAGAAACGAAATCAAAAACGGTATGCCCGAAGATATACGCCTCAAAAAGCTCGCCGCAAGGGTTGTGATGATGGCACAGAGCGGCCAGTATAATTTCAGCCGATGCGTCGCACACGGAGAAAAAGGCGCCGCCGCACTCGCCTGCGCGGAATTTGCAAAAAACGCCGCTTCGTTTGTGTATCTTATCAACGGCGAATATGCTCCGTTTTATAAATGGGCATTGAGAGGAATGAAAAATCTCGCGGTTTTTCCGCATTTTTCGTCTGCCCTCTCCGATTTGCTCACGGGGGACTTTTCAGCCGATGAGATTAGCCGTAAACAGCGAATTATAGAAGAAATCTGCTCCGAGGTTGCGGAATATCTGCGCAAAAACGGTCTTTCCGCCCTCAAAAGCGATTTTCTTGAACCCCACGCATACGAAATTCAGAACAAAATCAAAAACTCCGAAATACGTTTACTTCACATAATGGAAGGAGGTGCGCCTTGAAACGCTGTGTAAACTGTTTTGCAGAATATAACGAAACCGAAAAAATCTGCCCCGAATGCGGATTTGACGGCAAAACCGACGCCGAAAGCATAACCCTCAACGGAAGATATCTTCTCGGCGGAGAATATTCAAAAATCAACTCGTTCACCGTTTATTATGCATACGATAACGAAGCTCAGAAAAGGGTCAGAGTGTATGAATATCTGCCGCAAAAGCTGATGTACCGCAGCGGCAACAGAATCAATTTCCGCAGCGAAGAAGCACGTGCCAAAGCCGAAAAAGAAGTTGCGGCTTTCCATTCCCATTTCACGAAGCTTTGTGCGGTTTCCGATGAATGCGTGCTTGATATCACGGATTGCTTTGCCGAAAACTCAACCGTTTATTACGTTTGTTCGTCACCCGTCGGAACGCCTCTTTCTTCACTTATGGGCAACGGCAGAATGATGACTTTTTCAAGAGCCGTCAGGTTTCTCCTGCCTGTTATCGACTGCGCCCGCAAGCTTGAAGATGCAGGCAAATGGCACGGAAGCCTGAATTCATACAACGTTATAACAAATGAAAACAAAATAGTTTCCGTGACGGGCTACTCATATCCGCCGAAAAGCAGCCGTTCACCCTTTGATGCGCCCGAAAAACAGCTCGGCGCAAAGCACTGCGGTTCATTCACCGACGTTTATTCTCTCGGCGCAATGCTTTACGAGGCGGTTACGGGCATTCTTCCCCCATCTGCCGAGCAGAGGAATCAGGGCAAACCCCTCAAATTTCCCGACACTCTCCCCGAAAAAGAAAGAAATATTATTGAAAAATGCCTCGCCGCCGATATAAACGAGCGATATCCGTCGGTCAGTGCGCTTTACAGCGACCTCGGTATCGAAAGCTCCAAAAAAGCGAAGAAAAAACTCGGCGCAGGTGAAATTATCCGCAGAATCATTCTTGCCGTTTCATCCGTCACCCTCGTTGTGAGCCTCATTTTCCTGCTCAACTACTACGTGATTGAACCCCTCAAAAGCCAGAATCAGACCGATGAACTTGCATCAATGGTTGCAACCACCGTTCCCGGAATCGACCCGTGGGTTAAAATAAAAAAGCAGTATCCCGACGTTGAGTTCCCCGCAGAAATGAACCCCTCTCTTGCTGACCTGTATGCCGAAAACACCGACTTTGCAGGCATAATCAAGGTGCCGGGAATGGATATAGATTTCCCCGTTGTGCAGACAAACGATAACGATTACTACCTGCGCAGGGATTTCTATAAAAACTCCACTAACTACGGCGTGCCGTTCTTCGACTGCAACAACACCCCCCGTTCGCTTGACCGCAACACCGTTATCTACGGCCACAATATGCGCCACGACGATAAGATTTTCGGTCCGCTTGAGAAATACCGTGATGCCGAAACGTTCAAAACCTCGCCGTTCATCAAGCTGAACACCCTCTATGATGAATATACCTTCAAAATCTATGCCGTTTTCATTTCAAACAGCAAGGTGAGCGATGATAACGGCAGATTCTTCAACTATATTTTCACTGCGGCAGGTGATTCGCAGTTTATGGACTACGTTGCAGAGGTTGATAAGCGCAAGCTTTACACAACGGGCGTTGATATTATCCCCACCGATAAAATAATAACCCTTTCAACCTGCTGCTATGATTTCAAGGACGCAAGGCTCGTTGTTGTGGGCAGGCTTCTGCGTGAAGGTGAAGCGGCGGCAATCGACACAAGCCTTGTTCAGATTAACGAAAACCCCAAATTTCCTCAGGCTTACTATGACAAAAAGGGGCTTGATAACCCCTATGCGGACGATCAGAATTTGTTTTAACGGGTAAACACTTTAAATTGCTAAAGTTTTTTGCGAAAAACCCTTGACAAACCGTTTTCATAGTGCTATTCTATACCCATCAAAAAAGCAACAGAGGTTTTTCCGATGGCTAAAAACGTTTTTTCATCAGCATATTTTTACTTTTACTTTATCAAGCAATTTGATAGGGTTTGGTAAGTTTTGCTGAAAAACGTTGATGAGGATATTAAACTCCGCAGTGAAATTTACGCTGCGGAGTTATTTTTTTGTTGCAGAAACAACGGAGGTAATATAAAATGATTGTATCAATTAAAAAAGGAACTGAAGAAGCTCAGCTTAATAATCTTATAGAATGGCTTGAAAGCCTCAATCTCACAATCCACCGCAGTGACGGACAGTATGATACCATTCTCGGCCTTGTCGGCGACACAAGCCACGTTGATATGGACCTTATCAGCGGTCTTAATATCGTCAACAACGTTGCCCGTATCAGCGAGCCTTATAAAAACGCAAACAGAAAATTCCATCCTGAAGATACGGTTATTGATATCTGCGGCAACAAAATCGGCGGCGGCAACTTCCAGTTTATCGCAGGCCCCTGCTCCGTTGAATCACCCGAGCAGATTTGCTCAATCGCAAACGATATCAGGGCGGCAGGCGCAAATCTTCTGCGAGGCGGCGCATTCAAGCCCAGAACTTCGCCCTATGCTTTCCAGGGAATGAGAGCCGAGGGGCTTGAGCTTCTCCGAAAAGCGAGAGAAGAAACGGGCGCACCCATCGTTACCGAAATTATGGACCTCTCACATCTTCCCTTGTTTGAGGACGTTGACGTTATTCAGGTAGGCGCAAGAAATATGCAGAATTTCGAGCTTCTCAAAGAACTCGGAAAAACCGATAAACCCATCCTCCTCAAGAGAGGTCTTGCCGCAACGATGGAAGAGCTTCTTATGAGCGCGGAATACGTTATGGCAGGCGGCAACAACAAGGTTATGCTCTGCGAAAGAGGAATAAGAACCTTTGAGCATTACACAAGAAACACAATGGACATTTCCGCCATTGCCCTTCTCAAAGAAAAAACGCATCTCCCCGTTATCGCAGACCCCAGCCATGCGGCAGGTATGGCAAGAATGGTTCGTCCCCTTGCCCTTGCGGCGGTTGCGGCAGGCGCAGACGGTCTTATGATTGAAGTTCATAATGACCCTGCTCACGCTCTTTGTGACGGACCGCAGGCGCTCCGCCCCGAAGAATTCGCAAAGGTTGTTAAAGAAGCGAACGCAATCAGAGAGATTATGACAAAGTTTTAAGGTGATATTATGAAAATAGGTGTAGTCGGCTTGGGTCTTATCGGCGGCCCGCTCGCAAGAGCGCTGACCGAAAGCGGAAAGCACGAGGTATACGGACTTGACCGCAACAGAAGTTCGCTCCTTGCGGCAAAAATGGTTGAAGCAATCGCAGGCGAAATGAACGAAGATAACGTTGGCGAAATGGATATGATTTTTATCGCTCTTTATCCGCAGGCAACGGTTGATTTTGTTGAAGAATATGCGGCAAAAATAAAGAAAGATGCAATCGTCACCGACTGCGGCGGCGTTAAAAGACCGATTTGCGCCCCCTGCGAAGAGCTTGCAGAGAAAAACGGCTTCATTTTCATCGGCGCTCACCCGATGGCAGGCACTCAGTTTTCGGGCTTCAACGCTTCAAGAGGCAATCTTTTCAAAAACGCAACGATGATATTAACTCCGAAAGACAACACGGATATCAGAATTCTTGAAAAGCTCAGAAACGTGCTTAACGACGCAGGTTTCGGCGCAATTAACTTTACATCTCCCGAAGAACATGATAAAGTAATAGCGTTCACGTCACAGCTTCCCCATATCATTTCAAACGCTTACGTCAAGAGCCGTACCGCGGTTAAGCAAAAGGGCTTTTCGGCAGGCAGCTACAGAGATCTGACCAGAGTTTCAAAGCTCAACGAAGCAATGTGGACGGAGCTTTTCTTTGAAAACAAGGATAATCTCTGCGCTGAAATCGACTTCCTTGTTGAAAGGCTCAGCGAATACAGCGCAGCACTTAAAGCTGACGATAAAGAAGGTCTTGTTGCCCTTCTTAAAGAGGGTACGGACAGCAAAAAACAGGCAAAGTAGGAATAAAAATGGAAATTATCAGAGTTAACGCTTCAAAAGAATATGAGGTAATAATCGGCAAAGGAATTCTCGCATCTCTCGGCGAAAGATGCGCTTCGGTTTTGGGCAAAGGCAGAGCTGTCATCGTAACGGACAGCAACGTTGCTCCTCTGTGGCTTGAAAAAACCAAAAACAGCCTCGAAGAGGCAGGAATTGAAACGGTTGAATTCATATTCTGCGCAGGCGAAGAATCCAAAAATTCGGCAACTCTGCTTGAGCTGATTGAATTTATGGCGGAAAACAAGTTTACAAGAAGCGATTTCGCCGTTGCTCTCGGCGGAGGTGTGACGGGCGATATGACGGGTCTTGCCGCATCGCTTTATTTAAGAGGAATTCCGTTTGTTCAGGTGCCGACCACTCTGCTTGCGGCGGTTGATTCTTCCGTAGGCGGCAAAACCGCAGTTAACCTTGCCGCAGGCAAAAACCTTATGGGTGCTTTCTATCAGCCCGAGCTTGTGCTTTGCGATACTGAAACACTTTCAACCCTGCCCGAAAGCGAATTTGCAAACGGAATGGCAGAGGTTATAAAATACGGCGTTATTTTTGATAAGGATTTATTTGACAAAGTACGCGGCGGAGATGTAAAATCAGATATTGAAAGCATCATCGCCCGCTGCGTTGAGCTTAAAAGAGACGTTGTTGCCAAGGATGAATTCGATAAAGGCGAAAGACAGCTTCTCAACTTCGGTCACACAATGGCTCATTCCATCGAAAAATGCAGTAACTTTGAGATTGAACACGGTTCAGCCGTTGCAATCGGTATGGTTATTGCCGCAAAAGCAAGCGCAAAGCTCGGCTGGAGCGATGAAGACTGCTCGCAGGCGATTATCAGCGCAAACAAAAACAACGGTTTGCCCGTTGAATGCACCTTTGCTCCGAATGACCTTGCAGACGTTGCTCTTTCGGATAAAAAGCGAACCGGCGGAACAATAAATTTTGTTGTGCCGAAGGTTATGGGCAACTGCGTGCTGAAAAAAATTCCCGTTGAAACTCTCTATGAAATTGCGGAGTGTAAATAATGGATATTCTTATCACCCCTGCCCCCATATCGGGCAGCATTGAGGGCATCGCCTCAAAATCCTTTGCACACAGAGCGTTAATCTGCGCCGCACTTGCAAAGGGTAAAAGCCGAATCACAATAAACACAACCTCTGCGGATATCGAGGCAACCATAGGCTGCCTTGAAAATATGGGTGCGGTAATTGAAAAAAACGGCAGCGTTTATTCGGTTACACCCATTGAAAAAATCCCCGAAAAAGCGGTTATCGACTGCGGCGAAAGCGGCTCAACGCTCCGTTTTCTGTTGCCCGTTGTCTGCGCACTGGGTACGGATTGCGAAATTCACGGCTCAGGCAGGCTCCCCGAAAGACCTCTTTCACCGCTTAAAGAGGAATTGCTCCGTATGGGTGCAAAGATTTCGGATAAATTTCCGCTCAACGTTTCGGGCAGAATTTCCGCAGGCGAATTCACCCTCAGAGGCGACGTAAGCTCGCAGTTTGTGACGGGTCTGCTGATGGCTCTCTCATATCTCGGCGGCGGAAAAATCAATCTTCTTCCCCCCGTGCAGTCAAGACCATATATCGACATAACCCTGCAGGTGCTTCGCACCTTCGGAGCTGATATCAGAGAAGAAAATAATACATTTTATATAAATTCAGGCGCTCTCACGGGCTGCAGTTTCACCGTTGAGGCGGACTGGTCAAACGCCGCTTTTCCGCTTTGTATGGGTGCAGAGATAACGGGACTCAACCCCGATTCAACTCAGGGTGACAAGGCAATAGTTGAGGTGCTTAAAAATATGGGTGCGAAAATATCGGGCTGTTACAAAGCCGACGTTTCGCATCTTCACGGTTGCAGAGTTGATGCGGCGGATATTCCCGATGCCGTACCCGTTATTGCGGCTGTTGCCGCAACGGCAGACGGCGAAACCGTTATTTTTAACGGTGAAAGGCTCCGCATTAAAGAAAGCGACAGAATTCAGACAACCTGCGAAATGCTCCGCTCACTCGGTGCGGATATCCGCGAAACCGATGACGGAATGATAATTCAAGGCAAAAAAATGCTTACGGGCGGCGAAACGCCGTCATTCAACGACCACAGAATAGCTATGGCGGCGGCTGTTGCGGCTGTCAGATGCTCGGGTAAAGTGATAATTCGCAACGCCGAAGCGGTCAATAAATCTTACCCTTCATTCTTTGAAGACTATAACAAGCTGGGAGGCAAGGCTCGTGTCCTGTAATTTCGGAAACAACATCAAAATAACAATTTTCGGTCAGTCGCATTCCGAGGCAATCGGAGTTGTCATTGACGGTCTGCCTGCAGGCTTTAAAATTGATACTGAAAAAACCGCCGCATTTATGGCAAGGCGTGCCCCCGGCAGAAACGACCTCTCAACCCCCAGAAAAGAGGCGGACGAGGTTAAAATTCTCTCGGGTGTTGTTGATAACGTCATCTGCGGCGCTCCCCTCTGCGCAGTTATTGAAAACACCAACACCCGCTCGGGTGATTACGACAAGCTCCGACTTCTTCCCCGCCCTTCACACAGCGATTTTGCCGCAATGATGAAGCATAACGGCTTCAACGATATCAGAGGCGGCGGCAACTTCAGCGGCAGACTCACCGCTCCCCTCTGCTTTGCGGGCGCAGTCTGTATGCAGATGCTTGAAGAAAAGGGAATACGCATCGGCGCTCATATCTCTTCAATCGGCAAGGCAGACGATGAAAGATTCAACCCCGTAACCGTCGGCGCGGCGGATTTTGATGCTCTTCTTTCAAAAAGCTTCCCCGTTATCAATGATAAGCAGGGCGAGCTGATGCGCAAAGAAATCTATGATGCCAAGGGCAGCGGTGATTCCGTAGGCGGCACAATCGAGTGCGCAATAGTCGGTATGCCCGTCGGTATAGGTGACCCGATTTTTGACGGAATTGAAAACAGACTTGCCTGCGCAATTTTCGGAATTCCTGCAATCAAAGGCATTGAATTCGGCGCAGGCTTTGAAAGCGCAAGAATGCTCGGCAGCGAAAACAACGATGATTTCATCAGCGAAAACGGTAAAATAAAAACCGCCACGAATAATCACGGCGGAATCCTCGGCGGAATTTCATCGGGTATGCCCATCGTTTTCAGATGTGCGATAAAACCAACTCCGTCAATAGGCATTGAACAGCAGTCGGTCAACACTGAAACGGGCGAAGAAGAAAAGCTTGTTATCGGCGGCAGGCATGACCCCTGCATTGTTCCAAGAGCAGTCCCCTGCATTGAAGCGGCGGCGGCTGTTGTTATTGCAGATTATATTTTAAGGTGATTTAAATGGATTTACTTGAACTTCGAAGCAGAATAGACGTGATTGACGGCGAGCTTACAAAACTCTTTGAAGAGAGAATGAAGGTTGCCGCCGAGGTTGGTAAATATAAGCAGGAGAACAACGTTCCCGTTTTCAACAGAGAGCGTGAAAGAGAAGTTCTCAACAACGCAACGGCAAACGTTTCAGATGATCTTCAGAGCTACACGAAAACTCTTTATCAGACCATTTTCGAGCTGAGCCGTTCATATCAGAAAAGAATAATTTATCCCGAATCCAAATTCTCAAAAATGCTCGCAGATGCAACTTCGGGCACTCCCGTTGCAAGACCCGAGAGAGCCACCGTTGCCTGCCAGGGAGTTGAGGGCGCATATTCACAGTTTGCCTGCGATAAGATGTTCACCTATCCCTCAATTATGTATTTTTCAGGCTTCGAGGACGTTTTCAGAGCGGTTGACAGCGGTCTTTGCCGCTACGGTATTCTGCCCGTTGAAAACAGCACTGCAGGTTCGGTCAACAAGGTCTATGACCTTATGAATCAGTATAAATTCTACATAACCCACAGCCTGAAGCTTTTTATCGGTCACACTCTTCTTGCTCCCGAAGGCGTTGCTCTCGGCGATGTCAAGGAGGTTTTCTCCCACGAACAGGCTCTCAATCAATGCTCGGAATATCTTGCAAAGCTCGGCGTGAAGATTACCGTTTGCGAAAACACTGCGGTTGCGGCTAAAAAGGTTGCAAACAGCGGCAGAAAAGACTGCGCCGCCATCGGTTCAAAGGACTGCGCAGAGCTTTACGGCCTGCACGTTCTCAAAAGCGGAATTCAGAATACAGATAATAATTACACCCGTTTTATCTGCATTTCCAAAAATCTTGAAGTCTATCCCGGCGCAAACAAAACCAGTATTATGATGACCATTCCCCACAAACCCGGCTCGCTCTATAACATCATTTCAAGCTTTGCGGCGCTCGGACTGAATATGACGAAGCTTGAAAGCCGTCCGCTTCCCGGCACAAACTTTGAATTTATGTTTTATTTTGATATTGACGCTTCCGTTTATTCGGAAAACCTGCGTATTCTTCTCAACGAGCTTGAACACGATGCCGAGCAATTCAGCTATCTCGGCAGTTATACGGAGGACTGATTATGTTTGGTCTTTTAGGCAGAAAACTCGGTCATTCCCTTTCACCGCAGATACACTCGCATTTGTGCGATTATGAATACAAACTCTACCCCACGGAACCCGAAAACCTTGATGCGTTTTTTTCAGACACCTCGCTCAAAGGGTATAATATAACAATTCCTTATAAAATTGAAGCGTTCAACCGCTGCGATGAGCGTTCGGAAACCGCAGAAAAAGTCGGCAGTGTCAACACAATCATCCGCCGCAATGACGGCACGCTTTACGGCGATAACACCGATTACTTCGGCTTTCTTTATATGGCAAAAAAGTGCAGCTGCGATTTCAGGGACAAGAAGGTGCTTATTCTCGGCTCGGGCGGAGCAAGCCTTACGGTTTATCACGTTGCCAAAGACGAGGGCGCAAGAGAAATTGTTGTCGTTTCGCGTTCGGGTGAGAACAATTACGAAAATATCAGCCGCCATTACGATGCAGATATAATCGTTAATACAACGCCCGTGGGAATGTATCCCAACAACGGCGAAAGGCTGATTGACCTTTCAGATTTCACAAATTGCAAAAAAGCTCTCGACCTGATTTATAACCCTGCAAGAACGGTTTTTCTGCTCGATGCACAGAAGCTCGGCATTGACTGCATAAACGGTCTTTATATGCTCGTTGCTCAGGCATTGCGTGCCGCCGAAATCTTTACGGGCAAAAGCATTCCTCTTTCAAGAATCGACGAAATCTACGATGCGATTATTTCAGAGCAAAAAAACATCGTGCTTGTGGGAATGCCCGGCTGCGGAAAATCAACCTGCGCCGCTCTTCTTTCAGAGAAAACGGGCAGAGAATGTATTGATACTGATGCTCTTGTGGTTGAGAATTCGGGCGAAATAATCCCCGATATCTTTGCAAAACACGGCGAAAATGAGTTCCGCAACCGTGAAACCGAAGCTGTGCGCTCCGCAGGCAAGCTTGCAAATAAAATAATTGCAACGGGCGGCGGTGCGATTCTCAGAGAAGAAAATCGGATTGCGTTAAGAGAAAATTCAACGGTGATTTTCCTCAAAGCTCCCGTTGAAACCCTTGCAACAGACGGCAGACCCCTCTCCAAAAATGCCGAAGCACTGCATAATATGCTTTCGCAAAGGCTGCCTTTATATAACGAAACCGCTGATTTCACGGTTGAGGTTGACCCCGACCCCGAAACAACGGTAAGGAGGATTTTAAAATGCGTATCCTTGTAATCAACGGCCCGAATATCAATATGCTCGGAATCCGTGAACCCGGTATTTACGGAAATAACACTTATAAAGACCTTTGCGCTCTTATTTCGGAATATGCCGCCGAAAAAAACGTTGAGGTCAAGCTTTTTCAGTCAAACCACGAGGGCAGCATTGTTGATGAAATTCAGCAAGGCTACGGCAAATTTGACGGCATCGTAATCAATCCTGCCGCTTATACTCACACAAGCGTTGCAATTCTCGATGCGCTCAAATCCGTTGCTATCCCTGCCGTTGAGGTTCATATCTCCGACGTTACGAAGCGTGAAGATTTCAGGCAGATTTCATACGCAGGAATGGCGTGCGAAAAATCGTTCATCGGTCTCGGCTTTGACGGATATTTGAGAGCGATTGATTATTTATTGAGCAAATAAAAATTACGGGCGGAACAAATCCGCCCGTTTTTTGTTTTTTTGCACGATTAGTAAATCGCCCATACGATATTACGCATAAAAAAGCACCCCGAAGGGTGCTTTCTTATATTAATCTTTGTTGATTTCAATCTTGCCGTAGAGCGAGCCTGCGGAATCTGAACGGGGTGCTCTTGCGGGTGCTGCGGGAGCATCGCTGCTCTCACGTCTGTAGCCGCCTCTGTTACCGCCGTTGCGATAACCGCCTCTGTTGCCGCCCTTGTTGTAGCCGCCGCGGCCTCTGTTGTAGCCGCCGTTTGTGGGCTTAACGCCCTCTTCAAGAGTGATAACAACCTTTCTGTCGCCGTCGCTGCCCACTGAATGTGAGGTAACGCCTTCGATATCCTGAACGGTTGTGTGGATAATTCTTCTCTCATAGGGGTTCATGGGTTCAAGCACAACGTTTCTGCCGTACTTTCTTACCTTTGCCGCATTCTTGCGTGCAAGAGCTCTGAGAGTGTTTTCTCTCTTTTCTCTGTAGTTGCCTACGTTGATTGAAACTCTTTTGTATTCTTCCGAGCCTCTGTTGATAACAAGGCGTGTAAGATACTGAATTGCATCGAGGGTTTCGCCTCTTCTGCCGATTACCGAGCCGTAATCGTCACCGCAGCTGATTGAAATGCGAACGTCTTCATCATCTGCTTCAACTTCGATTTCTGCTTCGTCAATGCCGAGGCTTTTGAGGATTGTGAGGATATATTCCTTTGCTTTTGCGAAAGTATCTTCTGAACTTACTTCGATAACGTCTTCAATCTCATAATAAGCTCTTATCTTTGCAGACGAACCGCCTAAAAAACCGAAAACCCTCTCATAATAAGCTCTCATCTTTGTAGGCGAACCGCCGAAACGACCGAAACCCTTTGCCTTGGGCATTTCAATAATTTCATATTTTACATCTGCATCTTCGGGAGCGTTGAGTTCCCTGAGAGCAGCCTCTTTTGCTTCGTCAATAGTAGAACCTGTGCCGAATGCTTCTTTTATCAAAATGTTTCACCACCTGAAAGTGTTTAGTTCTTTTTTTCCTTAATCTCAGTTATGGATTTAATGTGATTTTCCTTTGAGCGGCGCTCGATTGTTTCTTCAACCATAAGCTTTGCCATAACCTTTTTGGGGCTGTAGAAATAGCCGAGAACAAGGGTTGAAACGAAACCGCACAAGCTCGATGCCGTCCAATAAACGCCGATAGCGGCAGGAAGAGTAATAACCCAGTAAAGCGAGAAGAGAGGCAGACCGAAAGTCATACAGCCTGTCATCAAAGCGCCGCCGGGAGCTGCCGAATTGCTGTTCTTCTTCTGTCTTATCATTGAGTAAACGCCCGATGCCATTGATGAAAGGAATGAGCAAACGGGAACAAGCCAGAGCCTGAATGTTTCCCAATTAATTGCAGATTTACCTGCTGCGTTCTTGATAATGATATCTTTGTGTTCCATCGGTACGTAGCCGAGATTGATTCCGAAGAATTCAAGGTTGATACCGCCGACCCATCTGCCGTTCTCAAGAGTACCTCTGATGCTGTCGATAACGGATTCGCTGAATGCTACGCCTGTATTTTTCAGGTGTTCTGCGATGGTATCAATATTCATAACGATATAAAGCTCGTTATATATGCTCTTTTCCGATGCGTTTTTGATGGAAATCTTGCCTGCTTCTGCCAATTCCAGAAGCGCGGTTTTAAGAACTTCTATCTGTCCTTCATTAATCTCACTTGAGGAAAGGAAATGGCTCAAAGGATAATAAATAGCACCGAGCAGACCGAAAAGGGGAATAAACTGAAGAAGCATGGGTCCGCAGCCTGCGCCCATGGGGTTAACGCCCTCTCTTTGATAAAGAGCTGTTGTTTCTTCCTGAATTTTCTGCTGGTTACCTGCATATTTTGTTTGAATTTTGCGCAGTTTTGCCTGCATTCTCTGAGTTTTTGCCATACCCTTCTGCTGAGAGATGGATGAGGGTATCATAAGAAGTCTTGCGAAAATAGTAAGAGCAATGATAGCAAGGCCGTAGTTTCCGACACCATCATTCATAAGCTGAATAAGATTATCAAAAAATCTCAGCACAAAGCCAAAAGGCACACCGAGTATGTCATATATGAAAGTCATTATTTATCCTCCGAGTTACGGTGCTTTTTTGGCGGTACAGGGTCGTATCCGCCCGGAAAAAGTATGTTGCACCTCATTAATCTGAATAACGTCAAAAGGGTCCCCCGGATTACTCCGTGAACCTGAATTGCCTCAAGGGCATAGTGTGAGCAGGTCGGATAATACCTGCATACGGGCGGAAACAGCGGGGAAATACGCCTTTGATAAAAACGTATCGCGGAAAGCAGGAAGTTTTTCATTTAAAAATCAGCCCCCGCACCGTCCTTAACAACGCCAAGCTCCGTTAAATGCTGACGCATAACAGGCTCAAGATCGTTGCTTTTGAGCTTTTTTGTTCTGAACCTTGCAACAAACACGATATCGCAGTTACCGCTGCACTCGGGATAGATTGAGGAGAATGCCGCCCTGATGATGCGGCGGCATCTGTTTCTCTCAACTGCACTGCCGAGTTTTTTTGCGGCAGTAATGCCTAAGCGCACGCCCTGACCTCTGTTTTTGACAACGTAAGTCACCAGCGCAGGTGAGGCCTTGACCTTACCCCTGCCGTAGGCACGGTGAAATTCGGTGTTTTGCTTCAAGGTAAGTGCTTTTTGCATCTTCACCAATCCTTTTTCGGATTAATAAGTGAGCTGCTTTCTGCCCTTTGCTCTGCGACGAGCAAGAACCTTGCGGCCGTTTCTGTCAGCCATTCTCTTGCGGAAGCCGTGTTCCATCTTGCGATGACGCTTCTTGGGCTGGTAAGTTCTCTTCATGTTGCTAACCTCCGTTTCACAAATTTATATACTTTTAAGCTCAACAGAGCTAAAAATAAGCATAACAAATCAGGGGTGCAGACCCCTCGGAGTACCCATTATATAACAAGATGACCGCTGATGTCAACAATTTTTTTGTTTTCGTTGAATTTTTGCGTAAATTATCCGCAAGTTTTCCACGTGTGAGTGAAAACTTTTCGGTTTTCTGCTTGAAATATGTTTTGCGCTGTGATATACTCTATTATGTATCGTTATGATTAAAATGAGAAAGATTGCCCTAAAATATAAGAATTTGTGAAAATGGAGGAGTAAAAGATATGGAATCTCTCAAAGAGATGTGGCTGCTCGTGTGTGAGCATCTCAAAGCATCGTGCGGCGAAGTTATTTTTGATATTTGGTTCAAACCCCTTGAAATCGTAAGCTTCGACGGCACAAAAGCAGAAATTGCGGCAAGCGAATTTGTTAAAAGAATCATTGAACAGAAGTTTACAAGTGAACTTTCGGATGCCTTCAAGGCTGTTATGGGCTTTGAAGTTGAAATAACTCTTGTTGACCCCAACGCGGCAAAGTCAGCCCCTGCAGCCCAGACCTCAGGCGGCGCAGGAAGCACTTCGCTGAGCATTGAAAAGAACACCTTCGAAACCTTTGTTGTAGGTTCATCAAATAAATTTGCCCACGCGGCGGCTCAGGCTGTTGCGGCAACCCCCGGCGCGGCATACAACCCGCTTTTCATTTACGGTAACTCAGGTCTGGGCAAAACCCACCTTCTTTGTGCCATCAGCAACGAAATCAAGAGCAAGAATCCCAAGGCGGATATCATTTTCACCAGAGGCGAAGATTTCGTAAGCCTTATTGTTGACGGTATCAAAGAAAAAACAATGAAAGAAATCCATAATAAATACAGAAACTGCGACGTTCTTCTTGTTGACGATATTCAGTTCATCGCAGGCAAGGAATCCACTCAGGAGGAATTTTTCCACACCTTCAACGCACTCACTCAGGACGGCAAGCAGATTGTTCTTGCATCCGACCGTGCGCCCAAGGATATTGAAATTCTCGACGAAAGACTCCGCAACCGTTTCGAATGGGGACTTATCGCTGATATTCAGCCGCCCGATATCGAAACAAGAATGGCTATCATTCAGCGTAAAGCGGATACTCTCGGTCTTGAGCTTCCCCCCGACGTTGTTCAGTTTGTTGCAGAAAAAATCAAAGCAAACATCCGTCAGCTTGAGGGTGCGGTTAAAAAGATTAACGCACTTGTCAACATTGAAGGCGCTTCAATCAATATTGCAATGGCACAGAACGCCATCCGTGATATTATGACCGACAGCAGACCCGTTTCTTCAATAGTAGAAAGTATTATTTCGGAAACCTCGAGAACTTTCGGCGTTCCTCAGGCGGATATTATCTCCAACAAGAGAGATGCTAAAACCGCCAGAGCAAGGCAGGTTGCAATCTACATAGTAAGAGAAATCACGGATCTTACCCAGAAAGAAATCAGCGAATATTTCGGCGGAAGAGACAGAACAACAATTCTTTATTCCGTTGAAACCATCGCAAAGGATTCGGCAAACGATTCTTCTCTCAAGAAAACAATCGACAAAATTATCAAAAACGTGCAGGAACAGTAATATACATTAATATATAGAGGTACGCTATGGGACTTTTCAAAAGAATCAACAAAGGTCTGAAAAAGACCAGAGACAGTATGAGCGGAGCAATCAATGCCGCGCTTCACGGAAAAAATGAAATAGACGAAGAATTCTACGAAGAACTCGAAGAAATTCTTGTTATGTCCGACGTCGGCGTAAACACCGCAACGGAAATCGTTGACAAGCTCAAAGACGTTGTGTTCAAAAAGAATCTCCGCAAGGCAAAACACGTTAAGGAAGAAATCCGCAACATCGTTGCCGAGCTTCTCAGCGGCGGCGAAGAGCTTGATATGATAACGGTGCCTTCGGTTATTCTCGTAATCGGCGTTAACGGCGTAGGTAAAACAACGTCAATCGGCAAAATGGCGGCTAT
The DNA here is from genome assembly GCA_045602245.1 of Acutalibacteraceae bacterium. Lineage (GTDB taxonomy): Bacteria > Bacillota > Clostridia > Oscillospirales > Acutalibacteraceae > CAG-177. Next base: position 23,146 of record JAZSBC010000123.1, read on the forward strand.
GTTCAAGGCAGAGGGCAAAAAGGTTATCCTCGGCGCCGCAGATACTTTCAGAGCTGCAGCTATCGACCAGCTTGAAATCTGGGCTGACCGCGCAGGCGTTGATATTGTTAAGCACAAAGAGGGCGCAGTCCCTGCCGCCGTTGTTTTTGATACAATCGCCGCAGGCAAGGCAAGAAATGCGGATATCATTATCTGCGACACCGCAGGCACACTTCACAACAAGAAAAATCTTATGGAGGAGCTTGCAAAAATTTACAGAGTCATTGACCGTCAGCTCCCCTATGCCGACCGCGAGGTTTTGCTCGTGCTTGACGCAACAACGGGTCAGAATGCGGTTAATCAGGCAAAGGAATTCAAGGACGTTGCCGAAATCACGGGCATTATTCTTACCAAGCTTGACGGCACCGCAAAGGGCGGCGTTGTGCTTGCAATCAAGAATGACCTTAAAGTTCCCGTTAAATTTATCGGCGTAGGCGAAGGAATCGACGACCTTCGACCCTTTAATTCAAAAGCTTTTGCAGACGGACTGTTTGAAGAAGACGACGACGAGGAATAATATATATGGATTATATCATAGCTACGCACAACTTAAAAAAAAGAGATGAGATGCAGAGAATTCTTGCTCCTCTCGGCATAAGAGTTCTTCTTGCAGAGGAGGCAGGCATTGAGCTTACCGATGCCGAAGAAACAGGCACCACCTTCGAAGAAAACGCATTCATAAAAGCAGAAAGCGGATGCAGAGAAAGCGGTATGCCCTGCATTGCGGATGATTCGGGAATTGCAGTTGATTTTCTCGGCGGCGCACCCGGCGTTTATTCCGCAAGATATTCGGGCGAACACGGCGATGACGATGCCAACAACAAAAAGCTTCTCCGTGAGCTTGACGGCGTTGCCGATGCCGAAAGAGGCGCCGCTTACGTAAGCGTTGCCTGCTGCGTATATCCCGACGGCACAAAGCTCATTGCCCGAGGCGAGTGCAGAGGCGTAATCGGTTATGAAGAAATCGGCACGGGCGGTTTCGGCTACGACCCGCTTTTCTTCCCCGTTGAATACGGCGGAGAAAAAACAATGGCTCAGCTTACGGCAGAAGAGAAAGACGCAATCAGCCACAGAGGAAAATCCGTGCGTATGCTTGCAAAACAGATTGAGGAGGCAAGACGATGACAAGCAAAGAAAGAGCTCAGCTCAGAGCGCAGGCAAACAGCCTTGAGCCTCTTTTTCAGATTGGTAAAGGCGGTATTTCCGATGCGCTCATAGCTCAGACCTCCGATGCGCTCAGAAAAAGAGAACTCATTAAATTAAAAGTGCTTCTCGAAAGCGCACCCGAAACTCCCAGAGAATTTGCGGACAAGCTTGCAGAAGCTACGGGCAGCGAGGTTGTTCAGGTTGTGGGCGGAAGCATCGTTTTCTATAAGGAAAATCCCGATAAGGATAAAGACGAAAAGAAAAAGAAGCCTGCGAAGAAGGGCAAACCCCTCTCAAAAGTGAAGGCAAAAAGAGCTGCAGCCGCAAAACGCGAGGCGGAAGAAAAGAAAAAGAAGAAAGATTTTTACGCAAAAAAACGCGTTTATGTATCAAAAGAAAAAAAATAAAAAATTTTTCAACTTTTTATGCAACAAAAAACACGTATTGACACACTTATTTAATGTGTGGTATAATCGCAGACCGTGAAAGGTGCAAAAAATGGACAAAAACAGCAATATCAAAATAATTGCTCAGAACAAAAAAGCATACCACGACTATTTTGTGCTTGAAAAACTCGAGGCAGGCATTGAGCTTTTCGGAACGGAAGTGAAATCAATCCGTCAGGGCAAAATCAATCTGAAGGATTCCTGGTGCTTCGTTAAAGACGGTGAAATGTTTGTCAACGGAATGCACATAAGTCCCTATGAACAGGGCAATATTTTCAACAGAGACCCCCTGAGGACAAAACGTCTTCTGCTTCACAAAAAGGAAATCAGAAGATTCCACGCTCAGGTAAAACAAGAGGGTCTTGCAATCGTTCCTCTGAGTGTATATTTTTCAAAGGGCAGAGCGAAGGTCGAAATCGGTCTTTGTAAAGGCAAAAAGCTTTACGATAAACGTGAAGTCGCCGCCAAAAAAGATGCACAGAGAGCGATTGAGAGAAATCTTCGCAGATAAAAGCGTCGCAGACTCTTAACATCCGACCTTAAGTCGGATATATCACTTTCGCGAAAGCGAAAATTTCACAGCGAAGCTATATCACATTGCGAAGCAATATATCACTAAAGCAACGCAAGTTGCTTTACAATATACGGGGATGAAAGGATTTCGACGGGGAATCTGAGCCCGGATAAGCGAGTAGCGGGGCGGGACCGCTATAAAATCCGTAATTTTCAAATTTAAACGACAACAATAAAGTTGCTCTTGCTGCTTAACTAAGCAGCCGTCTCTGTGCGGAGGACTGCGGCCGCATAAGAGGCGTCGATCAGCAGTGAACGTGAACGGGTAACGGCTGATAGCCCGTCATGAATAATCGGTCTACCAAGTACCCAAGCCTGTCCCTCGGCGTCGGTATAAGGGAACGTTAAAAGAAGGACTACACTCGTAGAAAGTCCCTGCAAGGTTTTTTCGGACGCGGTTTCGATTACCGCCATCTCCACCATTTAAAAATTATTTTTGTGCAAATATATATTTAAGGAGGAAGAAAATGCAAAAGAAGAACACGGTTTTACCAATCGTTGCAACAGCAGTTGTTGCTGTTATGGCTGTTGCAATCGCAGGTGTTCTCGGCTTCAGCGCTTTCAAAAAAAGCAACGAAGATCCCACCACCACAACCGAGCCGACCGAAGGCACGTACTTTTTTGACGAAACAACAGCCCCCTCAATGAGCCACACCAATCCGACGTCAACACAGACAGCTCCGTCTGTATTCACATCAGCACTGGCTTCCGACGTTGCAAAAACAACGGGAAGAGTTACCACAACCAAAAAACCCGCAACTCAGGCACCCACCACTCAACCGCCTGAAACAACGCCGCCACCCAAGAATGAACTTGATCCCGATGAAATGTCACATTCAAGCGGCACAAAGAAGCCCGTTACTCCCAGCGCAAACCTTCCCAAGGATATGAGCCTTGCAGGTCTTTACGGTATGGGATATGACGTAATCGGTCTTAAGCCTTACATATATAACAATGATAAGGACCCCAACTGTCCGCAGAGAATTTGGGGCTATAACCCCACCTACGATGCTCTTGCAGGTCTTATTGACTTCAGCATCGAAACAACAAGAATCGACTTCAAATATGAAGGCAAGCCTTACAGAGTTCAGCTCTGGAAGGGTCAGTATATTTCGGGCGATATCGGTACGATAGGCGGCGAAATCGGTCTTTATACAAGAACTCCCGGCAAAGTATATATCAACCAGCATTATGACTGCGCCGCAGAAGAAGATTGGCTGAAAATGGAAATGACCATCCTCTGGGATGAGTTTGACGACGGCGTATATCTTCCCCAGCTTACCAGAAACTACGACGATTTCTGGTGGCCCACAGGTTTTGTTGACGGTCAGCTCAAGAACGTTCACGATTCAAACACACTCCGTCTTCTCGGCAGAATCACTTTTGAAACTTCAGAACAGGCTCAGCTCTTTGCCGAAGGTATGAGAAAGAACGGCTTTACGGAAGTTTCAACCTTCAACCCCAACAACATTGATACCTTCAAAATTTACGACAAAGACGTTATTTTTATTTGGCAGAACGTCAGATAACCAAGGTAAAAAACTCCTCAAGGAGACAAAATATATTAGCGGATAATACCGCAGGAGGAACCTTTATATGGGCAAAAAGACGATTATAGCTATCGCAATTTGTGCAGTGGTTGCAATCACAGGCACCGCAGGCGTTGCCGCATTCTTAAAGCTCGGCTTACCTAAAATAATGGGCGAAGAAGAATCAACCACAACCACAACAGCACCCTCGTCAGCAGAAGATAATTATGTTTATGAAACGTATTATCAGGATGTTTTCGAGCCTGTAACCAATGAAAACAGCGAAACAATAACAACTCCCGACGGCAGTCTTCTTACCACTCATCAGCAGATTGTTCAGTCAACCAAAAGACCTGCAAACAAGGTTACAACAACAAAGAAACCCACTCCCGCAAAGAACACAACAACAACCAAAAAGTCAGATACGGGAACAATTTCATACCCCGGCGACGACAAGCTTGTTGATAAGGTAATCGGTCCTTACGGCAACCAGTTCCTCGGCTACAGATACGATGCAGCAGGCGATTTCTACTACACTGACGATAAAGATTGCTGGCAGTCAAACGCAGGTTACAACGAAATCTACGATAATATGGCAGCTTTCATTATGATGAACATCGACCAGGTTCGTATCCGTTTCACCTACGAAAATAAGGACTGGATGATTCAGCTTTGGAAAGGTCAGTACGGCAACCTTCTTATCGGTGCTGAAATCGGTGTTTATACTGCTCCCAAGGGTTCATACACAGGCGAAGTCGGCGCTGTTAACCACTACAACTGCGCAGGCAAGGAAGACTGGCTCAAGATGGACCTCACCTGCTACTGGAAAGAAAACAACAAGGGTTCATACAAAAAAGCTTTTGAAAGAGAATATGACTATTATTGGTGGGCAACGGGCTTCGTTAAGGGTCAGCTTACCAAATACACAGCTCCCAGAACAGAGCTTAAGGTTAAGTCAAGAATCACCTTCAAATCAACGGAAATGGCAGATCTCTTCGTTCTCGGTATGAAGGAATCGGGCTTTGCACGCGCTCTCGGCTCAAATCAGCTTGTTGACGACTCATTCTATCAGAAGGATGCCGACGTATGGTTCCTCTGGACAACAAAGTATCACGATTGCTTCGTAGGCTATGAGGGACGCAACTGATAAACTTCGGTTTTAGTCAAATTTTATCAAAATCATCTCTCAGCTCATCGTTATTTATACACTTTTTATTACCAAAAGTGTTGACATTGTTCTCACAATATGTTATTATTAGTTAACAATTGTTGCTCTTGCAATAAAAAATGAAAGGAATGGTTCTACAATGAAAAAGGTATTTGCACTTGTTCTTGCTCTTGTTATGGCTTTCTCAATGAGCGCTATGGCATTCGCAGCAGACGCAGCAGCTGATGTAAACGCAGCTATTGACGAAATCAAGGAAGCAGCAGAAGGCAAAGACATCTGGGGCGATATCGAAGATTCACTCTTTGATCTCGTTGATCTCATCGAAGAAAAGACAGATGACCTTGCAGCAGTTGAAGGCGAAGTTATCAACATTGAAACAGTTCTCAACGGCGTTCCCGGTTTTGACGGTCTTCTTGACGACCTCAAGTCAACAATCAAGGATTTCTATGCTGGTGAAATCGGTACTCTTCCCTCAACAACAGAAGCAGCTCCCTCAGTTGACACAGGTTCAACATCAGTTGGCATCGCAGCTTTCGCAGCACTTTCAGTAGCAGCTGCAGCAGCATACGTTTGCACAAAGAAGAAGAACTAATTAAAGTTCAACTTTTATTTAATTGAATTAGCGCAAGAATTTAATTAAATAGCTCAGGCGGTATATCTTCGGATATACCGCTTTTTGTTTTTCGTCATCTCTTACAAATCGCGATACTGTTTTTAGTGGAAAATGTTGTATTTAAAAAAGTATATAATAGTGTTATAATATACAGAGATGTTTTCATAACTTTTATGGGAACCCGCTAAATTCACAAGGAGAAAAACAACTATGAACAATCAATTCTTCTGTGCAAAAGAGAACGGCAAGCTGAACTATTGGCACACCATCCTCACAGGCTTCGGCTTTATGGCATCCTCTATTGCATGGGCTATCTACGACCCCTACATCACCCGTATCCTCGAAAAACTTCTGACCGGCAACCCGTTTGTTAACGGTCTTACGGAATGGCTTCTCAACGTTCCGGGCTTAGGATTCCTCAAAGACTTCTCAGCTGCTCAGGACGGAAGCCTTTTTGCTGAAAGCGTAACACTCGTTCCGCTGTTTATCGGTATTATAATGACCTTCGATAACATCTTCGGTGTTATCTTCCAGCCCACGTTCGGCAAACTTTCAGACCGTTGCCGTTCAAAATACGGCAAGCGCCGCCCCTTCGTTATCTTCGGTGCACCCGTTTCGTCGCTGTTATTCCTTCTCATCCCCATTGTTTTCCGTGCTTTCGGCGATAAACCCATCGGTCTGCCCCTCACAATGCTCTGCGTTATTCTTTTTGTATTTTCAATGTCAATCTGGCGCGCACCCGTTGTTGCACTTATGCCGGCTCTTACTCCCCCTGCCCTGCGAAGTGAAGGCAATGCAATCATCAACCTTATGGGCGGTATCGGTTCAGCCGTAGGTCTTGTTGCAGGTACAATCGGTATTGCGCTCTGCGGTCTTTTCACGGGTCTTTCACAAACCGCTATCAAGGCAGACGAATTTGTTGCCTTCCCATACGTTTTCGCAATCGGCACGTTCGTTATGCTCCTCGGTATGCTCGTTGTCCGTTTCTTCGTTAAGGAACCCGACAGCAGAATCACCGCTCAGGGCGAAATCAATCGCGCTGCTGATGAAGAAGCAAAAAGAAAAGCAGAAAAAGAAGCCAGAAAAGCTGAAAAAGCCGCTAAAAAGGCAATTAAGCTTTCAAAAGGCGAAAAGAAGAGCCTTGTATTTATGCTCGGCTGTCTTTTCTTCCTCTTCTGCGGCACCAACGCAATCACCACTTTCTTCTCACTTTTTGCCAAAGAAATCCTTCATATGGTTACTTCGGACGCAACCTTCCTGATGACTCTCTTTGCGGTCTGCTCAGGTGCGGCAGCTATCCCTGCAGGTAAGCTCGGCAAAAAGTTCGGCAGAAAAAAGACCATTATGGCAGGTCTTGCAATCTTCCTTTCAGCATTCGTTATCTTCTTCGGTATTTTCCTCGGTATGCTCGGCAAGCAGAATCTTACAATAAAGAACTACGTTACCATCAACAACGCATACACCTTTGTTAACGAAGAACTCAACAACTTCAACGCTGACAAGGCTGACGAATACACTGAAGAACAGGAAAAGAAAGCGGCAGAGCTTGAAAAAGCTACAGGCGAAAAAGTTAAGCTTTCCAAGGAAGACAAGAAAATTCCCGATGAAGACGTTCTTTCAATGGATAAGTTCATCGAATACAGAAAAGCTGTTGCAGCAGGTGAAGACGTTTCGGCTTACAGCAAAAACTATGCTGAATTCGATGCTTCAATCACAGCACAGCCCGAGCGCTGCGAAAGCATTATCCTTGTTACCAAAGACGTTCTCGGCAAAGACGTTGCAACTCTTGAAGATGCTATCGTTGAAATTGAAACAGCTGTTGACGATATCACAAAGATTCTCAGCGTTCTCATTTATCCCGTTCTTGTTCTCGGCGGTGCAGCAAATATGTTCATCACCGTTAACACTCTCCCCCTCGTTCTCGATATCGGCGGCATCGAAAAAGTCGGTACTTTCACGGGCTACTACTACACCGCCACCTTCTCGGCTCAGATTGCATCGCCCATTCTCTACGGCTTCATCAGAATGTTTGCAGGCACCTATATGTCGCTGTTCTACTACAGCCCGATTATGTTCGTACTCAGCCTGCTTCTGATCTTCTTCGTTAAGCACGGCGAAGCCGTTCCCGATGAGCTTGTTAAAAAAGCCGCTGAAGAAAACGACTAAACCATCTCCTGCCGCAGTGTGAAACTGCAGACATTCCGCAAGTCTGCGGCGGATGCTGAGGCAAAACATACATCCTTCTATAAAGCTGAAGGCATTGGGGTCCGCAACCCGATGCCTTTAGCTTTTTTATTGCCTTTTTTGACACAATATGATATTATATTTTAATAAGGAGTGATACGATGTTTGCACGCATAAACAGTATGGGACTTTACGGCATAGACAGCTATATGGTCAGCGTTGAGATTGACTACGGTCAGGGTCTGCCCAAAATCGAGCTTGTCGGTCTGCCCGATACCGCGGTAAGCGAATCACGCAACAGAGTGCGCACCGCAATCAAAAACAGCGGTTTCTCGTTTCCGCAGAGCAGAGTCACAATCAACCTCTCCCCTGCCGATATCCGCAAGGAAGGCCCGATTTATGACCTGCCGATTCTTATTGCCGTTCTCAAGGCAAGCGAACAGCTCAGGTGCAACCTCGATGACTGCGCATTCATTGGCGAGCTTTCGCTCGACGGACTCATAAGGCACGTCAACGGCGTGCTTTCAATGGTAATCAGGGCGAAGAAAAGCGGAATAAAGCGTGTTTTTGTTCCTGCATCAAATGCTCTCGAAAGCTCGGTTGTTGAGGGAATCGAGGTTTATGCGGTTGAAAACGTTCTTCAGGTTGTGAAACACCTCAGGGGCGAAGAAATTCTCAGTCCCGTTGTTTTTGAGCCTGCTCTTGAAATGATGAATCATCTTCCTGCGCCCGATTTCAAAGACGTGAAAGGTCAGCAGGAAGCAAGATATGCTCTTGAAATCGCCGCCGCAGGCGGACACAATATAATTATGGTCGGCCCTCCGGGTTCGGGCAAAAGTATGCTGGCAAAACGCCTGCCGTCGATTCTGCCCGATATGACCTTCGAAGAAAGTCTGCAGGTCACCGAGCTTTATTCCATCGCAGGCACTCTGCCCGAAGGGGTTTCGCTGATGCGTGAAAGACCGTTCCGTTCGCCGCATCACACCGTTTCGCCTGCAGGTCTTTCGGGCGGCGGTGCAATACCGAAGCCGGGCGAAATCTCGCTTGCCCATCACGGCGTGCTTTTCCTTGATGAATTCCCCGAATTCACAAGGGCATCAATGGAGGTTCTGCGCCAGCCGATTGAAGACGGAAAAATAACCATTTCGCGCGCAACGGCATCGCTGACCTACCCCTGCTCAACAATGATAGTCTGCGCAATGAACCCCTGCCCCTGCGGCTACTACGGAGATTCAAACAGAGAATGTACCTGCTCCGACGGCGCAGTGAAGCGCTATCTTTCAAAGGTTTCGGGTCCGATGCTGGACAGAATAGATATTCATATCGAAGTGCCTCCCGTGGATTTTGAAAAGCTTTCAAGCAAAGTTCCCTCGGAATGTTCGGCAGATATCAAAAAACGTGTTAATGCCGCAAGAAAAATTCAGCAGGAAAGGCTGAAAGGCACGGGTATCACCTGCAACGCAAAAATGGATTCCGCCCTCACGCAGGAATTCTGCCGCCCCACTGCGCAGGCAATGATAATGCTTGAACGCATTTTTGAAAAGCTCGATTTTTCCGCAAGAGCTTATGATAAAATCCTGCGTGTTTCACGCACGGTTGCCGACCTTGATGGCTCGCCCAACATTGAACCCTCACATATCGCTCAGGCTGTTCAGTTCAGAAGCCTTGACCGTAAGATATGGCGCAGATAAATTCGCTTTTGATATTGATAATATCGGAGCAATGATATATAATAGATAAAACGAAAATAACGGAGAAAAAGTATGTTAAAGCTTGAAAATGTTTCTTTCAGGGTTGAGGTTGACGGCTCAAACCTTGAAATCATAGATAATATCAGCCTTGAAGTGCCTGACGGGGAGTTTGTTGTTATCACAGGCCCCAACGGCGGCGGCAAATCTACCCTTGCACGCCTTATTATGGGCATTGAAAAGCCCACAAGCGGCAAAATTTATTATAACGACGTTGATATAACCGACCTTTCGGTTACCGAAAGAGCAAAACTCGGCATCGGCTACGCATTCCAGCAGCCGCCGAGATTCAAGGGGCTTACCGTCAGAAGTCTGCTCTCACTTGCGGCAGGCAGTGAATTGCCCGTTGACGAATGCTGCGGCTATCTCACAAGCGTCGGTCTTTGTTCAAAGGACTATCTCAACAGAGAAATGGACTATTCGCTTTCAGGCGGCGAAGCAAAACGAATTGAAATCGCAACCCTTATGGCACGTAAGCTCGGTCTTGCAATATTCGATGAACCCGAAGCAGGCATTGACCTCTGGAGCTTCTCGATGCTCGTTGAATCATTCAAGGCGATGAGCAGCGGCAGCCACAAGAGCGTTATCATCATCTCTCATCAGGAGAGAATTATGCAGCTTGCCGATAAAATGGTTGTTGTTGCCGACGGCAAGGTAAGAGACATCGGCACAAAAGATGAAATCTTCCCCCGACTTATGGGCGAATTCAGCGAAAACTGCGGTTTCAGAGGGAAGGAGGACTAATTGATGGACAGAATTGACAGTCAGCTTCTTGAATCCATTGCGGATTTTCACGAAATCCCTGCAGGAGCATATAATATAAGAAAAAATGGTGAAGGTCTTTCGAGAAACTCCACCGCAAATATTGAAATTGTAACAAAAACAGATAAACCGGGCATCGACATCATCGTTAAGCCCGGCACAAAAAACGAGAGCGTTCACATCCCCGTTATCATAACCGAAGCAGGCGTTAACGACCTTGTTTACAACGACTTTTTCATTGGTGACGATGCGGATATACTCATCGTTGCAGGCTGCGGAATTCACAACAGCGGCGATGAAAAATCACAGCACGACGGAATTCACACCTTCCATATCGGCAAAAACGCCAAGGTGAAATACGTTGAAAAGCACTACGGCGAGGGTGACGGCAAGGGCGAGCGAATACTCAACCCCGTAACAGTTGTTCATCAGGACGAAAACTCCGTTTGCGAAATGGAAATGGTGCAGATAAAGGGTGTTGACTCGACCGTTCGTGACACAAAGGCACATCTTGCCGCAGGCGCAAAGCTGATTATGACGGAGCGTCTGCTCACTCACGGCAATCAGTATGCACGCTCGGATATGGACGTTTATCTTGACGGCGAGGATGCTTCATCGCAGATTATTTCACGCTCGGTTGCAAAGGATAACTCAAAGCAGATTTTCCACCCCAACGCAATCGGCAACGCAAAGTGCAGAGCGCACGTTACCTGCGACTCGATTATTATGGACGAGGCGACGGTAAGCTCAATCCCCGCAATCACAGCCAACTCGGCGGATGCACAGATTGTGCACGAGGCGGCAATCGGCAGAATAAATAACGACCAGCTCATCAAGCTTATGACCTTCGGAATGAACGAAGAAGAAGCAGAAGAAGTTATCATTCAGGGCTTTCTTAAATAAAACAGTTGAGGCACACTCCGTAAGGAAGTGTGCCTCAGTTATATTCGCCATTGGCAAGTTATATTGCTTCGCAGTGATATTATGCTTCGCATAGTGATATCGCCTTCGGCGGTTTTATGTGGCGGATATAATATCACAAAAGCCGCAGGCTTTTATATCACTTTTGCTGTAAAGCAAAAATATCGATGCAACCAACAGTTTGCAATAACACTTTATTTGTAGGGGCGATTCACAAATCGCCCCCACTCCATATATCACAAATTTCCTATAGGTACAGCCCTTGCGACTTTACTTTCTTAAAAATTTTATTGAAATATGTATAAGTCCGTGATATACTAAAACTTGCGACACAATAGTATATGTATCATAAATCAAAGTGTGTATTTTTATCATCTGATAAAAATGCAGGCTCTATTTTCGCATACTTTGTTTATGGTACGAAAAATTGTGTCGCAGCAACGGAGCTATGTGTTTTTTGTGCGTAGCTTCGGCTGCGCACTTTTTATTTTACGGAGGAATTGTAATGAAAAAGAATGTCAAAAAAATCGTTGCACTTGCATTGGTGCTTCTCACACTCTGTATTGTGCCTCTGTCATCTCTCGGCATCAAAGCTTCCGCCGCAACAAGCGGTGAATGCGGCAATGATGTTACCTGGGAATTTGACAGCAGTTCAGGTACTCTCACTATCAGCGGCACGGGAAATATGGGTGATTGGTTCGCCAACACTCCTTGGTCTGATTTCAGAAAATCTATTAAACATGTGGTTATTTCTGAGGGCGTAACAGGTATCGGAAATTATGCTTTTGCTAACCTAGAAGTAGGGAATCTTTATGATACAAAGAAAAACCCTGATTCCATTATAAGTGTTTCCATTGCCGATAGTGTAAAAAGAATAGGCCATCATGCATTTATGAGCTGTAACTCATTAAAAGAAATTGACCTTCCCGACAATCTTATAACAATCGGAAATTACGCTTTTCATTCTTGTTCAAGTTTGGAATCTGTTGAAATCCCCAAAAATTTAAAAAATATTGGCGATGGTATATATTCTTATATGCTAACACTTGAAAGAGTAAGCATTCCTTCATATATGAAAACAACACCTATTGCTATGTTCAACT
>JAZSBC010000124.1:0-3221 GCA_045602245.1 Acutalibacteraceae bacterium
TTCGAATTTGCAGAGAGAGTTGTCGGCGGCTCAGTTCCCAAGAACTTCTTCCCTGCAGTTGAAAAGGGTCTGAGAGAAGCTATCCTTAAAGGACCTCTTGCAGGCTACCCCGTTGTTGGTCTCAGAGCAACTCTTTATGACGGTTCATCACATCCCGTTGACTCAAACGAAATGGCATTCAAGATGGCTGCAAAGATTGCTTATAAGAACGGTATGCCTCAGGCTAATCCCAAGCTTCTTGAACCCTACGGCGCACTCAAGGCTTATATGCCCGGTGACAACCTCGGTGATATTATGGGTGATATCACAAAGAGACGCGGCCGCGTTCTCGGTATGGGTCCCTGTGAAGATAATCCCAAGATGCAGGAACTTACAGCTGAAGTTCCCATGGCTGAAATGGGCGACTTCGCAACAGTTCTCCGTTCGGTAACAATCGGCAGAGGCTGGTTCTCATTCGAATTTGACCACTATGAAGCAGCTCCCGAAAACGTTGCTCAGAAGGTTATCGCAGAAGCTAAGATTGACGCAGACGACGAATAATAAAAATAAAAATTGCCGCTTGGATTTCTCCAAGCGGCTTTTGTTATGACGGAAAGAACATATTTTTCTTTCCGAAATCCGTTGTTTTAAATAATTGTATGTTTTTATCAATTTCAATAAAAACCGTTTTATCATCCGGCATATATATTTTACCAAGCTGCGCTGCCAATCCTTGTCCGTAATCAATCAAATATTCCATTTCTACATTTGTGCCTTCTGCAAAAATCGATAAAATATATAGTTTATCATCTTCCTGCATTTTTATTGTAGCAACCGCAAGTGACTTTTCTTCAAAAAAATCTTCGCTATAATTTATGCCTATGTCTCCGAGTTTCTTGAACTCGTCATAATCGTTGATTATCAAATTTTCTTCGCCAATATCAATATCGCCAACAACAGTCACTTCGTTGCCGTTGGGGTCAATATATACCTTTCCTCCGAAAAGTGCAGGGAACATACCCGAAAGAAAAACAACAACTGACATTATTGCAGATAAAATTTTCATAATAATCGCTGTCATAACATTTTCTCCTTTCTGTTATGAATACATCAAAGAGCCGTCAAGCATATACGGAATACTGATGTCACCGCCGTTTATAAACTCAACATCCTCAATATTCTTGCCGGTTTCAACAAACACGGCATCAATATCTAAAATGCCCAGCTTGAAAGTTGGCTCGGATACGCTGTAATAGTTGATTTGCCATTTGTTGCTTTCTTCTGTAGGATAACTTATTCTTAATTGCCATCCCGCGCCGTGTGACATAACCAAAAGAGCAAGGTTGTTTTCATCAAAATACTCTTCTGTCACACTGTCGGCATAGCTGTCAAATTCCCATTTTCCGCTGTCAATAAAATCTTTCCAACTTTCATAATCAGTGAAAAAATATGTTTCAGAACCGAAGAGTTCGGCAGATTCTTCATCGGAATCGGCATCAACAACGCTGTAGAAATGCGGTATGCTTTCTTCCTCTATAAAAGGAACGTTAATTTTGTCAACTTCTTTTAATTCAACCCTGGAAGTGTATTTATCGACTACTGCAAAAATTGTATTATAGCAAATTGCCTGAAAGCCGAAAACATCTTCTCTGACCCTTACATAATCAATTTCAACGGTTCCCACATTCTGAACGGCGCCGCAAGCTTTTACTTTCCAATCCGATGAGGTAAGCATTATATCGGCAAGAACAAGGCTGTGTTCGTCAAAAATTTCCTCACCGTATTCATTTGCAAATTCCTGCATATAGGGATTGGATAAATCATCAACAAAATCTTCCCACTCATCATAAGTATAAAAAATGCGGTAGTTCTCGTCTTTATCCCCCAAAAAGCCATCCATAGACTGGTTGTAAACCTTTACGTCGGTAATCGGTGTGCCGCCAATTAATGAACCGTATCCGAACAAAGCAAAAACAAAAGTCATTATCCAAGAAACTATTCTGTAAAAAACTGCCATCATAATAAACACTCCTTTATTCAATATTAGCATTTTGATTTATTCTTGTCAATATAACTCAAGCCAAGAGAAACCGCCGCCTTTCCCCTTCATAATACATCTCGAAATAATTATCTCCATTATATAAGTGTCAAACATTGCTGATTTTGACATATATTTTTAACATATTTTTCCTTTTCTCTGTTTTACACAAAATCAGCATATATAAGTTGGGCAAAATTACATATAAGAATAAATATCAAACAAGTATTTCTTTTTTATTATAAATAAAAAAGTCAGAGTTGTCAACAATTATAACTTTAATTTTAACTATGAGTATCTGTATTATTTTAGCTATCAGTATCAGAATATATCAGAGGTGATAGCTATGAGTGTTGATTTTGGTCTAATTGGTTCAAGAATAAAATCCGAAAGAAAAGCAAACAAAAAAACGCAGGAATGGCTTGCGGAGCAAATTGATGTTTCGGTCGGATACGTTAGTCAGATTGAAAGAGGAATTACAAAAATCAGTTTGGAAACTCTCGCCGAAATCTGCGCTGTTCTTAACAGTGATATGGCTTATCTTGTTGCAGGCTCGGCAAAAAAGCAAAACGAGTATCTGCAGGATGAAATAAGCAAAAAATTTTCGCAGCTTAGTGAACGTGACAAACGCCTGATTATAAATCTTATGGACTCAATGACCGAAAAATAAGTATATTGATACAAAAAAAACCGCCATGCATTTCTGCATAGCGGTTTAATTCGTTAAAAATTAAATTATTTAATTTCAACCTTTGCGCCAACTTCTTCAAGCTTAGCCTTTACTGCTTCTGCATCTTCCTTGCTAACGCCTTCCTTGAGAGCCTTGGGAGCGCCGTCAACAACTGCCTTTGCTTCTGCAAGACCAAGACCTGTGATTTCACGAACAGCCTTGATAACCTTGATCTTTTCTGCGCCAACTTCAGCGAGAATAACGTCAAATTCTGTCTTCTCTTCTGCTGCTTCAGCTGCTGCTGCGGGAGCTGCTACTGCAACTGCTGCTGCTGCTGATACGCCGAATTCTTCTTCTACTGCGTGAACGAGCTCTGAAAGCTCAAGTACTGTGAGTTCTTTGATTGTTTCAATCATTGCTGCAATCTTTTCTGATGCCATTTTATTTTTCCTCCAATTAATGAATTTTTTTGTTAGTTTAAATTATGCTTCTGCGGGTGCTTCTTCAGCTGCGGGAGCAGCCTCTTCAGCGGGA
>JAZSBC010000125.1:0-2004 GCA_045602245.1 Acutalibacteraceae bacterium
CAATAAATCTCACACCGTTTCTTGAATTCTTTTTACGCATTTTCAGCTTCGCGGATTTCGTTATGTAAGTTTTGATAGTTTTAATAAGTAACAATACCAATCGGGGTATAATGCCCCGATTGGCTTTTTTTATGCCGCAGCGTCCGTGCTCAACGTGTCTGCCGTTTCAATCATCTGCTGTGCAAAAATTCCGTAGCCTTGCGTCGGGTCGTTAACAAAAACGTGTGTTACCGCACCCACAAGCATTGAATCCTGAATAATCGGGCTGCCGCTCATTCCCTGAAGAATTCCGCCTGTCTTTTCCAAAAGCTCTTTGTCGGTTATTTTCACAATCATATTGCGTTCTTCGTTGCCCGATGCAGGATAGATTTTTGTTATCTGCACATCATAGTACTGCGGACCTTTGTCGTCAACGGTTGCGATTATCTGCGCCGCACCCTCCTGAACCTCGCTTTCAAGCGCAACGGGCATCAGCTTTGAACCTGAATCTTCTTTTGTAAATCCGTAGATTCCCGTTGCTGAATTCGTTTTAAGCGAACCTATAACCTGTTGCGAAAAAGTGCCGCAAAGTTCACCGGGGTCGCCTGCAGTGCTTTTATAAAAGCCGTTGACGGTTGCTCTCACTGCTTCGCCGTCCGAAATCGGCATCAGCTTGCCTGTGTCAACGTCGCAAACGCCGTGACCCAGACCTGCAAAAATACCGCTTTCGTTATCACAGAAGGTGAGTGTGCCTATGCCTGCTGAACTGTCCCTGACCCATATACCTGCACGGTATTTTCCGCTGTCAGAAAGGTAGGGCTTAAGCCTGATATCAAGCTCTTCACCGCCTCGCTCAATCTTAAGGGCAAGCTCGTTTCCGCCCGAGTTTTCAACTGCGGCAACAAAATCATCTGCTCCGTTAAGCGCTGTTCCGTCAGCGTGCGTTATGCAGTCGCCGCACCTGATACCTGCAATCTGAGCGGGGCTTTGTCCGCCCGTTGCGGTGTTGAGCGAATCGATTTTAACAACAATAATTCCTTTGGTATAAAGCTTTATACCGAAAACTTCGCCCGAAACGTTAACGTATCTGCGTTTTGCAACGTTAAGCGTCACGGGCTTAACGGGTATAACGTCAAACGCCATAAGGGTTGCTTTGTATCCGCAGTCCGGATTTGTAAAGCTTGATGCCTTTACAACATTACCGTTATCTACCGAAAAGAAACCGTTGCCAAAACCCT
Organism: Acutalibacteraceae bacterium; assembly: GCA_045602245.1. Classification (GTDB taxonomy): domain Bacteria; phylum Bacillota; class Clostridia; order Oscillospirales; family Acutalibacteraceae; genus CAG-177. The sequence goes on from JAZSBC010000125.1 coordinate 1,218, forward strand.
GCGATGCAGATAAAACGTCAATATTATCGGGCAGATAACCCTGACCGTAAACCACGGCAGAAAAAACAAAAATGCAGGCGGCGGTCAGTGTTGCAGTCAATGATTTAAAAAATTGCTTCATCTTTCACCTCCATGTTTTAAAATGCTTCCGAACGGCGTGCCGCAGCGGAGCACTATTAATTTAACCGCCGCCGCAATAAAAAAACGGCGGATAATTCAGCCGTGAATAGTTTTCTGCATTGGAAAAAATTAACACAATTTAACAAAGTGTTTACAATTGAAATATTGACAAATGCAGGAAGGTGGGGTATAGTAATAACTGCAGTTAGCACTCTTTTGCTTTGAGTGCTAAAATTAGCACTCTGTGAAATCTGCAGAAAGGCGGTGAGGTTATGGCAGAGCTCTGTGAAAGAAAAAAAGCCATATTGGCAGCCGTTGTTGAGCAGTATATCAAAACGGGCGAGCCTGTCGGCTCAAAAGAGCTTCTTGCGCTCACGGGTATGTCGGTTTCTTCGGCAACAATCCGCAACGAGATGAGCGAGCTTGCTTCTCTGGGTTATCTTGAACAGCCGCACACCTCCGCAGGCAGAATTCCTTCACAGACGGGTTACAGATATTACGTTGATAACCTGATGAAAAACCGTGAAATCGATGAGCTTAACAAGCGCTTGATTGAAGCAGGCATTTCTTCTGTTGCGGGCGACCCCGAGAGACTCATCACAAGGGCAGGCGAGGTGCTGGCGGATTTAACAAAATGCGCCTGCGTTTCAACCAAGTCGGGTCGTAG
>JAZSBC010000126.1:0-13136 GCA_045602245.1 Acutalibacteraceae bacterium
AACTTATCAAGAAAATCCATTACTGCCTGCTTGCTGCTGAAATCACAAGCGACGATTACGTCTTTACCCATTGTGTGCACATCCTTTTATATCATTTAAATTTTTAATACCGTATTTAGCCATCGCAAGCGGAAGAGTTTCAACAATTTCCTTGCTTGCATAGGGATTTATAAGGTTTGCCGCGCCGACCTCAACAGCCGTTGCGCCTGCCATCATATATTCGATAACGTCCTCTGCGGTTGAAACGCCGCCCATACCGATAACGGGAATTTTAACAGCCTGGCACACCTGATAAACCATTCTGATGCCGACGGGTTTTATTGCCGCACCCGAGAAACCGCCCATTTTGTTGGCAATAACGGGCTTGCCTGTTTTAAGGTCAATTCTCATACCGAGAAGAGTGTTTATAAGGCTTACGCCGTCTGCACCCGCTTCTTCGCAGGCTTTTGCGATTGAAACTATATCCGTAACATTAGGCGAAAGCTTGATGATAACGGGCTTTGTTGTTACCGCTTTAACAGCTTTTGTAACCTCCGCCGCTGCTTCGGGCGATGTGCCGAAACTCATTCCGCCGCCGTGTACGTTGGGGCAGCTTATATTAACCTCAAGCCAGCCTACCTGCTCTTCTTTATCAAGCTTTTCGCAGGTGTAAGCATAATCCTCAATCGAAAATCCGCTTACGTTTGCCATAACGGGCTTTGAAAAGCATTTCTTAAGCTCGGGAAGTTCGTGGCTGATAACCTTATCAACACCGGGATTCTGCAGACCGACTGCATTGATCATTCCGCTGTCACACTCCGCGATTCTGGGAGTGGGATTGCCGAAACGAGCTTCTTTTGTTGTTCCTTTGAATGAAAAAGTGCCGAGGCAGTTTATATCGTAAAGCTCTGCAAATTCATAGCCGAATCCAACCGTACCCGAAGCAGGAATAACGGGATTGTCAATCTCGATTCCGAAAAGATTCACCTTTGTGTTTACCATATTATCTCCTCCCTTTCAAGCACGGGACCGTCTCTGCATATTCTCTTGTTGCCGTATTTTGTTTTGCACGAGCAGCCCATACAAGCGCCGAAGCCGCATCCCATACGCTCCTCAAAGCTGTACTGACCGCTTGTTGCCGCAATTTTTTCAATCGCTTTGAACATCGGCATCGGACCGCAGGTAAAGAAATAATCGTATTCAAGGTCTTTAAGCACATCGGTAACAAAGCCTTTCACGCCTTCGCTGCCGTCAACGGTTGAAATATAAACCTTTGCGCCGAGTTCTTCAAATTCTGCTCTGTAGAAAATTTCGCTTGCCGTATTAAAGCCGAGAATAACGGAAACTTCCTTACCCTCCGCAATAAGCTTTTTGCAGAGATTATACATCGGAGGAACACCGACACCGCCGCCGATAAGCACAGCCTTATTACCGCTTTTTGAGGTATCGAAGCCGTTGCCGAGGCCGCAGAGAACGTCAAGCTTTCCGCCTTTTTCAAGCTTTGCCATAGCTTCGGTGCCGTGACCGACAACTTTATAGATTATCGTTATTGTTTTATCATCGTAATCGCAGATTGAAATAGGTCTGCGAAGATAAAATCCGTCAAGCTGAATGTTGATAAACTGACCCGGTGCGGTGATATGAGAGGTTTCGCCCTCAAGCTTCATTTCATATATGTCCTTGGTCAGAGGTTTGTTTGAAATAATTTCGTAAATTCCCTTATTCATTGCCTTCTCCCTTCTTCCACGCAATTTTTCCGTTGCAAACCGTCATAAGGCATTCGCCGAAAACCTCATAGCCTTCAAACGGAGTTGCTCTGCCTTTTGAAAGAAATTCATCGGGATTTATTGTATATTTGCCGTCAAGGTCAAACACGGTAAAATTACCGTTTTCGATTGAATTGTCAAAGCCGAATCGCCTTGCGGGATTGATGCTCATAAGCTCAATGAGTTTATCGAGTGTTATTATATTTTTCTTAACAAGATGTGTATAGAGCAAGGCGAATGCGGTTTCAATGCCGACTATTCCCATTGCGCTTTTTTCAAGACCCCTGCCCTTTTCCTCTGCGGAATGAGGTGCATGGTCGGTTGCAATCATATCAATCGTGCCGTCACAAATGCCCTCAACAAGGGCGAGTCTGTCGCTCTCATCTCTCAAGGGCGGATTCATTTTGAACCTGCCGTGTTCCTGCAAATCCTTATCGCTCAAAATGAGATAATGAGGCGCTGTTTCGCACGTTACGTCAACGCCTGCCGCCTTTGCCTTGCGGATAAGGTCAACGCTTTCTTTGGTTGAAATATGGCAAACGTGGTACGAACAGCCCGTTTCTGCCGCAAGCTTCAGATCGCGCTCGATGGGCTTCCATTCGCTCTCTGAACATATGCCTCGGTGACCATGTTCGGCGGCATACTTGCCGTCGTGAATATATCCGCCGCGAAGAAGCGAATTATCTTCGCAATGGGCAACTATCATTTTGCCGAGCGACTTTGCGGTTATCATTGCTTCGCGCATCATTTCATCGCTTTGAACACCCTTGCCGTCGTCGGAAAAAGCGCATACAAAAGGCGCCATTGCTTTCAAATCCGAAAGCTCTTCGCCGTTCTGACCTACGGTTATTGAGCCGTAAGGCGCAACGTTTATAACGGCATCGTTCCTGATAAGCTCAAGCTGTTCGCTGAGATGCTCGGAACTATCGGGGACGGGGTTGAGATTAGGCATTGAGCAAACGGTTGTGTATCCGCCGTGTGCGCAAGCCTTTGTACCCGTTTCTATGGTTTCTTTATAAGAAAATCCCGGCTCTCTGAGATGAACGTGAACATCAATAAAGCCGGGAAAAACAGCACAATTATTAAATTCGAAAACGGTATCGGAGGCACCGCCAATGACGCCGCCTGAAATAACGATATCAGCAGGATTGCCCTGTCCGTTTATTTTGCATCCTTTAACAGTGAAACTCATTGTCTAACCCTTTCATCAGTTACTTTATTTAGTATACCATATTAAGAAAAAAAGTCAACATCAAAAAGCGAAAAAAGAACGGATAATCATCCGATTATCCGCCTTGAATTATTTGCAAATTATATCGCTTTCAATATATCTTACGCCGAGGTCATAAAGCTTCTTTGCATCTTCAACTGTATTGACAGTCCAAAAAGAAACGCCGATACCTGCATCAAGAGCAAGCTTTATTGAGTCTTCATCATTACTGTCATAGCAGGGCGAAAGCCACACGTTATCGCCTATAGCCTGAGCCTCAGCAATGTTTTCGGGAGTAATCTTATCTATAAGATACCAAAGTTCTATATTGCTGTCGATTTTATTGATTTCCTTAAGCTGTTTAAGGTCAAATGAAATAACGATAGCGCTCTTTTCGAGACCTCTCGCTTTAACTGCGTCAACAACCGTATAAAGCTTATCGTAAGTTTCGGTTTTTATTTCAATCTGCGGGCGTGTATTTGTGCCGACGAACGTGTCAAGATACTCTTCATATGAGCAAATTTTCAATCCGTCATATTTCCAGAAATTCGGACCGTGCTTATAAGTAAACGTTCTCACTTCATCATAGGTGAAATCTTCGATGTGTCCCTTCTGGCAAAAAAGAGAGTCAACAGTATCGTTATGGAGAACAACCCATTTATCGTCTTTGGTAAGACGGATATCGCACTCCGCCGTATAATATCCGAGTTCAACCGCTTTTTTGAACGCAGGCAGGCTGTTCTGAGGCGCATCGGCGCACGAGCCTCTGTGAGCGGTAAGATATACGGGATCATCTTTTGAACCGATTCCGTTTTCGCTCAGCGAAATGCGTTTTTTTGCTTTGTTGGTCAGTTTATATATGTGAATAAAAGGCAATACGGGGCATTTGAATATCGGAACTCCTACTTTTGTAATAAATTTATTTTTAAATGAAAGCATATGAATTCTCCTCTCATATTTTCAAAAAACATCCTACATCAATCAGACTGAATTGTCAATTAATTGTTGCCAAAAATTTTATAAAATGATATATTATTATACGGTGATGCTGTTTATGAAAAATAAGTTTGAAATAAGATTTGCAAACGAAAACGACGTAAGCATAATATACGATTTTATATGCAGGCTTGCAGAATATGAAAATATGCTCGGCGACGTTGTTGCAACCCCTGAATTGCTGAAAGAATGGATATTCGAAAAGAAAAAAGCAGAGGTTGTTTTGGCTGTTGAAAACGGAAATGCGGTTGGATTCGCTCTGTTTTTCCATAACTTTTCAACTTTCCTCGGCAGATCGGGAATATATCTTGAAGATTTATTTGTTCTGCCCGAATACAGAGGCAACGGCTACGGCAAAGCTCTCCTCAAAAAACTTGCGGAAATAGCGGTTGAAAGAGATTGCGGAAGGCTTGAATGGAGCTGCCTTGACTGGAACAAACCGAGCATTGATTTTTATTTATCCCTCGGCGCGAAGCCGATGGACGAATGGTCTGTTTACCGTATGGCAGGCGATACTCTTACGGAATTTGCAAAAAGACAAGACGGTTAACCGCCTTGTCTTTTTTTCTTATCCGAGCGCAGAATTAAGCTTCTTTTTCGTTGATTTAACGATAAAATATACTGTAAACCAAATTATAAAATACGTCACAACAAAAATCGCTGTGAATATGCCTATTACCCCCCATTCGAACGGTATCCAGGAATTAACAACGTAGAAAAAGACATAAACAGCATAAAGCGAACCGAAATGGCAGAGAAGAGATTTCGGCACCGACCAATGCTCAACCTGATTAAATACACTGACTCCCGCCTGAACAAAAGCAAGAAGATAAGTTGAAATTATTCCGAGCAGCACTTCCGAACCGTCCAACGAAAAATCATCAATCGTTTTTGAGAGGATAAAAAATATTATCCCTAATACTATCGGTCCGAAGCCGCCGAAAATCAATCCTCTGTGTAAAAATTCTTTTAAATACTTATTCATTATTTAACACCTAACCTTTCTTTGACTTTTTTAATATTCCGCCGTGAAACATAGTCGGAACAACCGTTTTTCAGCACTACTCTGAGCATACCGCTGAAAGAAGAATCAAACTTTCTTATTTCTCTGATATTGACAATGCAGGACTGATTGATTTTTATAAAATTATCTCCCATAATTTCTTCAACCTGATATAAGCGGAGTTTTATACGAAGTCTGCCGTTATCGGTTACGGCATATACGTTATTATCTTCCGCAACAAAACAGTAAACCTCGGATAAACTGATCTTATATGCTTCCCTTTCAATATATCCTACAAGTTCTCCCGCATTGTTTTCTGCAATCCGTTTTATTTCATCGGTCAGTTTTGATTCTTTATGAGCGTAAACTATCACTTCCTCATCTCGGTTTTTATCGATAATCAATCTGAATTTCATAAGAAGCCTCCTTACAACTGAAATGATAACCAAACCGCAGCAGAAATTCAAGTATAGCAAGGTATTCGGCATATTTTTTTATGCAGATTGAAAAAAATCAAATTTTTTCAAAAAAACTATTGACAAAACTGATTTCGGAAGCTATAATAATGCTAACGATAACGATTATCGTTAGCGAAAGGAGTGAGAAAATGCAAGTACAAAGGCACAGCAAACAGCGAGATGCAATTCTCGAAAACCTTTGTTCACGTTATGACCACCCCACGGCAGAGGATTTATACTTTTCATTAAAACCGCAGATTCCTGCATTAAGCCTTGCAACGGTATACAGAAACCTTGCCCAGCTTGAAGCCGACGGAAAAATAATCAGAATCGAGTCAGGTGCAACAAAAAGATACGACGGCAACGTCAATCTCCACTATCACCTCACCTGCCTTGACTGCGGCGGAGTATTTGATATTTTCCTTGACGGTGACTGCGGATTAACCAAAAAGGCAGCCGAGTCCTTCGACGGAAAAATTCTTACTCACTCGGTATTATTCACAGGATATTGTCCTGCTTGTTCAAAGCAAGTCGGATAATCATAAATCAACAAAAAATAATTTAAAATTTTGGAGGAAAAATGTTATGAAAAAGTTTGTATGTTCAGTTTGCGGTTATGTTCACGAAGGCGATTCAGCTCCCGAAAAATGCCCCCAGTGCGGTGTTCCTGCTGAAAAATTCAATGAGCAGGCAGGCGAAATGAGCTGGGCAGCAGAACACGTTCTCGGCGTTGCACAGGGCGTTGACCCCGAAATCATCGAAGGTCTCAGAGCTAACTATATGGGCGAATGCACTGAAGTCGGTATGTACCTTGCAATGGCAAGAGTTGCTCACCGCGAAGGCTACCCCGAAATCGGTCTTTACTGGGAAAAGGCAGCTTACGAAGAGGCTGAACACGCAGCAAAGTTCGCTGAACTTCTCGGCGAAGTTGTAACAGACAGCACAAAGAAGAACCTCGAAATGAGAGTTGAAGCTGAAAACGGCGCAACAGCAGGCAAATTCGAGCTTGCAAAGATGGCAAAGGCACAGAACCTTGACGCTATCCACGATACCGTTCACGAAATGGCTCGCGATGAAGCAAGACACGGCAAAGCATTTGCAGGTCTGCTTGCAAGATATTTCGGTTAATCCTCTACCCTATAAAAAATTAAGAGTGGCTGAAAAGCCACTCTTTTTGATTATACCGACATCACCTGATATGATTCATTTTAATTATTTCATTCTGATTCAGCAAAAAGCTCGCAACCGTAAATTACATCGGAATATCTGTTCAACGCAGCCGCATAATCGGCTTTAAAACTCTCATAATCAGATTCTTCTGTAGCACCTGCATAATCTGCATTTACAGCCGCCTCTAAAGTTGCTGCAGTATAAAGCGAAAACTTTGTTTGCTGCAAATTGAAAGATAATCTGCTTGCTTCAGCAGTTTTCTCTGCTGAAAGTTCGTCGATTTTAACTGTCACAGCATCTGCGAGTGCATCAAACATCGAAAAATCCAGTTCATTGTAAACGTAATCGCAAAAGCCTTTTGCGTCATATGTTTCGTAAGCGGCAGATGCGTAGCCCATAAATTCGGAAATTTCTTCTTCAGCTACATCAACATTATCCAATACTTTCTGAAAATCCTCAGAGTATTCCGGCAAATCTGTTTTAGGACTCAGTTCATCTTTTGCACCCAAACTGCAGGAAGCAATCGACAGACTCATTACCACTATCAAGAGCAAAGATACAATTTTTTTCATTTATTTTTACCTCCATATCTGATTTGTTGATATTATAAACCATAATTTGACTTGTGTCAATAGCGTTATGCGATTGTTACAAGGTTTATTGTTTGTATAAATCACCATAAAATATAATAAATGAGTATTAAAGGGTGATTTTGTTGAAACAAGAATACAGAGAGCTTTACGAGAAATTCGGATTGAACGTTGTGTTTTACCGCAAAAGGAAGAAGCTGACACAGCTTCAGCTGGCAGAGCTTGCCGATATTGACAGAAGCCATATCAGTGCTATTGAACTCGGTAAGGTCGGTGTATCTTTTGACGTTATTTTTAAGCTTTGCGAAGTTCTTGAAATAACACCAAAGGAACTGTTTGATTTCAGATAATTGATAATATGACAATAAATTCAGGGAACAGATTTGGTATCTGCTCCCTTTTTTATTTAATTTTTGTTCATATTGCCGATAAACGATTGACTATCTGTGAGAAATTATATATAATAGTATTAATTATAAACAATTACTATAAAGGAACCGTATTTATGAAAAGATTTGTTCTCGTTTTTTTATCAATTCTGTTTTTGTTTGCAGGCTGTGCGGGTAACGGCGGAAGCAGCAAAGAAACAACCAAGGCTGACCTTTTCTCCCCCAATTACGTAAACGAAGGTCAGAAAACCGCATTAATAACTCTTATCAATACCAACGCAATGTTTGTTGAAGAGGTTTTTGTTGAAAACTTTCTTCCCGCAGATGAAGCCAGAGCAATATCGGATGAAAGCGGCACTTTCGCTCCCGTTGATTCCGAAATTTTCAAAACCTACGAAGATCTTTCAAAAGCAGTATATGAAACATACACAGACGAAGCCGCAAAGAAGATTCTTTCGGAATTCAATATGTATAAAGACATTTACAACGTTCTTTATATTAACACAAAGGCTCCTTCAGTGAAAGCAAAGAATTATGACTGGAGCAATCCCGAAATCGAAATCACTTCCGTTTCAGAGGGTGCTTACGAATTCAACATTACCGTTAAAACCGAAAAAGGTAAAGACTTTGTATTCGAAGCAAAAGCAGCAACCGTTGACGGCAACATCCGTCTTGAAAACATATATTATTAATCCTTGAGGAGAGAATATAATGAGCAATTTAAGATCAAAATGGTTTGACGGCATCAGCCGCGAATGTCCCCTTTCCGAATACCCCAGACCTCAGCTTGAAAGAGAATGCTGGATGTGTCTTAACGGACAGTATGACTACGCAATCACCGCTGAAAATGCTGATAAACCCCAAAAATTTGACGGCAAAATTCTTGTTCCGTTCTCCGTTGAATCGGCAGCTTCGGGTGTTCAGAAAGCTCTCAGCCCCGATGAACGTCTTTGGTACCGCAGATATTTTACCCTCGGCAATGAGTTTGAGGGCAAAAGAACGCTTCTTCATTTTGATGCGGTTGACTGGCAGTGCAGTGTATGGGTAAACTCCGTGCTTGTCGGCGAACACACGGGCGGCTACAATCCTTTTTATTTTGATATAACAGAAGCACTTGTTGACGGCGAAAACGAACTTGTTGTTAAAGTTTATGACCCCACAGATTCAGGTCATCAGCAAAGAGGCAAGCAGGTAAACGAAACTCACGGTTTCTGGTACACCGCAACATCCGGTATATGGCAGACGGTATGGCTTGAACCCGTAAATTACTGCAGAATTGAAAAGATAAAGCTTGTTCCCGATATAGACAGAAGTGTTATCGGCGTTAATGTCACAACAACCTGCGAATGCGGAGGTAAACTTACCGCAAAGGTTCTTGACGGTGACAAGGTTGTTTTTGACGGCGAAATTTCTGCAGATGCAAAAATCCCCGTTCCCGATGCAAAGCTCTGGAGCCCTGAAAACCCGTTCCTTTATGACTTATATATCACTCTTGACTGCAACGGGGAAAAAGACGAAGTAAAAAGCTACTTCGGTATGCGTAAATTCTCCATTATGAAAGACAGCAAGGGAATTCCCAGACTTGCGCTCAACAACAGCCCTTATTTCCAGAGAGGTCTGCTTGATCAGGGCTACTGGCCCGAAAGCCAGCTTACTCCTCCCTGCGACGAAGCAATGATTTTTGATATTGAAGAAATGAAAAATCTCGGCTTCAATATGCTCAGAAAACATATCAAAGCCGAACCCCTCAGATGGTATTATCACTGCGACAGACTCGGAATGCTCGTATGGCAGGATATGATAAGCGGCGGCGAATATATCGGCGAAGTTCTTGCAGGTGTACTCCCCAATCTGAGCATTCACGTCAAAGATAATATGTATAAGAGCTTCAAAAGAGGCGAACCCGAATGGCGCGAAGAATTCCGCCAGGAACTCGAAGGTATGATTGATAATCTTTATAACAGCGTTTCAATCTGCTGCTGGGTACCTTTCAACGAAGGTTGGGGTCAGTTTGACGCCAAAGAAATCGCTCTCAGAGTTAAGGAACTTGACCCGACAAGATTCGTTGACCACGCAAGCGGCTGGCACGATCAGAAAGGCCCCGATTTTAAGAGTATGCACAGATATATCGTTCCCGTAACGGGACCGTTTTGGTTCACTCAGAAAGGCAGACCCTACGTCCTCAGCGAATACGGCGGATACAGCTGGAACATCAAAGACCACGTATGGAACGAAAAGAAGTCGTTTGGCTATATAATGTTCAAAAACAGCGAGAAACTCTCTGCAGCATATAAACATCTTCACGACGTTCAGATTGTAAGGCTCATCAAAAAAGGTCTTTGCGCAACGGTTTACACTCAGGTCAGCGACGTTGAATATGAGGTAAACGGTATTTACAGCTACGACAGAAAGGTTCTTAAAATCGACAAGAACGTTCTTATTGAAACAAACAAAAAGCTTACATACTGATCAAAGCGAAAAAGACAGGAAAGCGGTGATTAAACTGCCGGAAAATGCCAACTCAAGAACAAGGCTGCTCAGTCTTGTTGAAATTATGACCATGTATTCCGACGAACAGAACATTCTGTCCATTGAAGAAATCTGCGACTGGCTGCACGATTACGGATACACCGTAAACAAAAGAACGGTTTTAGCCGATATAAAAGCAATAAACACAACCCCGATTAAAATCATCGCGGTATCACAGCCAAAAAAGGGATATTATATCACGAAAGCATTTTCTCAGGAGGCAATCAGCCTTATTCTTGAATCTGTTTTTTCATCGGAACTGCTCACGGATAACGACGTTGAATACATCAAAAAATATCTCAGCCGATGCACTTGCATTCCCACTCTGAACCTTGTTCTTGACACTATGGTCAACCTCAACAAGCTTTCGCCGGCAAGAAAAGAACTCGGCGATAACATAAAGAATATGAGGGTTGCAATCAAAGACAAAAAACAGCTTGACCTGAGAATTTCTTATCCCGTTCCCGGCGATTCTTTCTCCGAGGAAAGAGAATATATCAGCCTCACTGTTAATCCCATCGTGCTTGCGGTAACAAACGGAACCGTTGTGCTTGTGTTCACACAGCCGAACAGCCCGAAAAAAGCGGAATATATTCATATGTCAAGAATTGAAAGCGCCGTCTTATCAGATAACGAAGCAACCGAATTTACAGACGACCTTACCTCGGCAGTCAACTATTTCGGTCACTCCCCTACGGGAATGAATCTTGCGGAAAAAAGCTGGCTTCTTCTCAGATTTAAAACAGAAGATATCGACCTGATTGAAAATCGGTTTAATTATCCCGCTCAATTCCGCAAAGATGACGAGGAAGGTTACTGTATGGCAAAGGTTTGCACAACCATTGACTATTCGCTGATAGGCTGGTTGTTCACTTTATCAGATAAAATAGAAATTCTTTCTCCGCCGGGTCTTACAAAGCTTTTCGGAGAAAAAACAAAAAATTCCCATTAAAAGAGGTAGTACTATGAAACACACAAATAAAGTTTTCAGAAGAATAATTGCTGCAATGCTTGCTTTTGTTCTTGTTTTCGCATTTGCTTCCTGCAAAAAAGAACCTGTTGAAGAAAAACCTTCGGATACCATTCAGGCTGACGAAATCGTCGTTCCCGAAAAGAAAGTTGCGATTCTTGTTGCACCTGAAGCACAGTACCCCGAAGACTACAAAGCCGCTCAGGAACTGGCGGCTGAATATCCCGATACAATCGTTGTTAAAGAATACAAAGACAGCCGTATTCTTGAAGGCGGAGATCCCGGAATAATCACTCTTTCAAAAGAGCTTGCAGGCAACGCTGAAATCGGCGCTATAATCTATGCAAGAGCCACGCAGTACACAAGAAACGCTATCTACAAGGCAAAAGAAATCAATCCTCAGATTGTTACCGTTTGCATTGAACCTGAAGATGAAATCAACGAATTGGCTGACCTTGCAAACCTTATTTTCTGCATTGACTGGGCAAAAGCAGCCGAAGACATTGTAGCGCAGGCAAAGGCTCAGGGTGCAAAATACTTTGTTGCTTATTCATTCTCACGCCACATCTCCAAAAACTCCCTTATCAGGGGCGAAATTGATGCTTTCAAAACAGCTTGCGAAACTCAGGGAATAACCTATATGTATGAAAGCAGCGAAGACACCAATAAAACCGCAGGCATTGCAGGCGCGCAGAAATACATCAAAGAGTCTGTTGCAAGGCTTTATCTCAACAATAAAATTGAAGGCAAGGACGTTGCTCTTTTCTCAACAGACAGCTCCGTTCAGAAAACGCTTATAGAAGAGGCAAACAGCAGAGGTCTTATTTACGTTTGTCCCTCCTTCCCCACCGCATACAACGGACTCGGAGAAGTTTATGAGATTGCAAAGCCCGAAAAGATTTCAGACGTTGCAGCTTACATCGAAAATGCAAAAGCCGCCGTTGCGGCAGACACAAGCGGCACTGCAAGACTCAGCATTTACAAAACTCCCATCGCCGCATACCTTCTCAAGGCTGCCGTACACAGCACGTTCGATATTCTCGGCGGAAAGATCACTGCAGATAATATGGCAGAAAAAGTAACAAACAGAGCGATTCTTGCCGCAGATAATTTTGATTTTTCAATCTCCCCTTACGGCAACGAAAAGAACGTGTTTATGGCATATCAGGCAGGATTTGAAACAATAAGATAAAAAAATTACGGGGCTGAAATCAGCCCCGTTTTTTAATATGCAAACTGTGCAGCTTACGCAGGTATTGTAACGTAATCAAGCAATTCCGTTCCGTCTGCATTATATATATCTATAATGTAATTGCCGATGGTAAATCTGTCATCAACAGCAGAATCCATTCTTCTGATTGCATCGGCAACAACTTCGTCGCGGTTTTCTTCATCAGTAAAAACGTTGATATCAATTTCAAGCTCAAACGGGAAATTATCAAGATCAATTTCCTGATCAACAGCAACGGATTTAGTTTCCGTCAGCTTAAGGAAATCGGCAATTCTGATTTCAGGTTCGGATTTTTCACCGAATTCTTCAATAAGAGCAGGTTTGATTTCTTCGGTTGCGGCATTTCCGAATCGTTCAAGAGCAACCCAGTTATAATCATCATGGCTGTATTCACCGTCTTTATGGCATGAAACCGTAAATTCCGTTTTCTCGCCCTCGGTCAGCTGAATTGTTGTGTGATAACGCACACTCTTGAAATCATAAATTGTATCGGTAACTTCAAATTTGAGTTCGGGATAGTTTTCTTCAACATATTCAACGGCATTTTTCTCTGCAATATGTTTGCTTATCGGGTTGCCGAAAATTTCATTCGCCATAACCCCCGAAGCAACTATTGCACCTGCCGCAACAACACCTACAGCCGCTTTAATAATTGTTTTGATTGTCTTTTTCATAATTTTTCTTCCTTTCAGGTTATGTTTTATCAAGGCTTTTTCTGCCTTACACCTTAAAGACGCTCAAAAATCGGAGTTGGTCTAATAAAAAATGAAAAAACTGCGAAAACTTAAAAATTTTCGCAGTTTTATTATATTATTTTCCTGCTCTCCGGTCTACACGTCTGATTT
>JAZSBC010000127.1:0-3855 GCA_045602245.1 Acutalibacteraceae bacterium
TTTTTCTGAACGGCATCAAAGATGCTTTTTCGGATTGTCTGCCTTTGTACCTTATCGTATTCACGCTTGTTTGCGCAGTAGAAATCTCTGTCTGCAACGCATTCGTCGGTTATTCTTTTATTGTCTGCAAGCTGTGCAGGGATTGAGTTAAGCTCATTTTCGAGTGCTTCACGGTTTGCAACAAGACCCCTTTGCAGAGCCATATACTTTTCAAGCTCGTTTGCGGTTTCAACCCTCTTTTTGATAAGCGGATTGCCAACCGCAAGAGCCTTGACTTCGGCATAGTCAAGCACCGTGCCGTCAATATCCGAACCGCTTCTCTGCGTAAGCGAGCCCGAAAGCAGCTGACTGATGAATCTCTGCTTTGTTTCGAGCAGCTGCCACGAATAAGCATCAAAGCTGCCCTCTGTTATGTATCTGAAAATCTGTACCTTGGGATTCATATTTCCCTTGCGCAGAATTCTGCCCTCTCTCTGCACCATATCCGCAGGGCGCCACGGCACATCGATATGATGAAGTGCAATCAGTCTGTCCTGAACGTTGACACCCAGACCGAGTTTGAAAGTCGAACCGAGAAGAATACGGATTTCGCCGTTTCTGACCTTTCTGAAAAGCTCGCTTCGCTTTTTCTCCGTCTGCGCATCGTGAACATAAGCAATCGCTTCTTCGGGGATTCCCATTGAGATGAGCAGACGTGAAAGTTCGTCATATATATTAAATGTACCTTTCGGCGTTGAAACATCGCAGAAAATAAGCTGTGCGCTTTTCTGAAGATAAGTTCTCATATAGATATCAAAAACATTCTCTGCACAGCGGTAAACCTTTGAATCATAGGTGAACACCGCATTCGGTTCGGCAAGGCGCAGATCAAGAGCTGCCTTTCTGCCGTCAACAGTGATTTTGAGCATATTATCTTCCGTTCTCGGAACAAGGTGATTTCTTGCTTCCTCAACTCTGTCGGAAATTTGATCAAGATAAGCCTGAAATCCTTTCGTTTTGGGAATAAGTGCATCTGTGTATCCGTCAAATTCAGGTATTCCGTCGGAGCCTTCCATTGAATGGAAATCAGCAACGGAAGCGAGCAGATTTGTAAGCTCGGGCAGATTATGGAATTTCGAAAGTCTCGTTGCCATTCGGTATTCGCTTGTATCGACGTCAATCTCAAAACTGTCCTCTTTTTCGGCAAACATACCAATCCAACTGTCAAAACTCTGCAAATCAAGCAGTGCAAACTCTCCGCCCTGCAGAAATTTCTGCATAACGTAAACATCGGTCACGGAATTGGTTATGGGCGTACCCGTTGCAAAAACAACTCCCCTGCCGTTATTCTGCTTCTGAACACATTGAACTTTTTCGAGCATTTCCGCACATTTCTTTGAGCCGCCCTTTGAAAGGCCGAGAACATTTGCAATTTTTGTTTCAATGGGCAGATTTTTGAAATTATGCGCTTCATCAACAAAGAGAGTGTTTATACCGAGTTCATCAAAGAAAACCTCATCGTTTGCAACATACAACGCCCTCTTCAGCTCTTCGCAAGCCTCACGCAGCTTACGGCGTTTTTCCTGAAGGCGTGAAGTGCTTTTAAGACTGTTGCAAAGCTTTTCCGAAACGGTATCAAGCAATTCCTGCAGCTGGCTTTCGTGAAATTCCCTTGAAATTCCGATAAGCTCAAAGCAGCTGTAAGCCATTATCACGGCATCATAATCGTTATCCCTGATTTTCTCCATAACCTTATCACGCTTATCGGGCTTAAAGTTTTTCGGTTCAACGCAGAGGATCTTTGCCTGAGGATACATTCTGAGGAATATATCCGACCACTGCCCAACAAGGTTATTGGGCACAACGTAAAGATTCTTTTTCGAAATGCCCATGCGGCGCATTTCCATGCCTGCCGCAACCATAATATACGTTTTGCCTGCACCCACATCGTGGGCAAGCAAAGTGTTTGGTGTAAAGAGGATTCTTGCAACTGCATTTTTCTGATAGGGATAAAGCTTTATTTCGTCTGACATCATCGGGAAGTTGAGAAACGAGCCGTCAAAACATCTTTTACGAACGCATGCAAACTTTTCTTCGTAAATCCGCTCGAGTCTTTCCTTGCGTTTTTCATCCTTCCATATCCATTTCTGAAATTCCTTTATGAGTTTTTTCTGCTTTTCGATGGCAAGTGCGGTTTCAGCGTTGTTGACAACTCTTTTCTCGCCCGTTGAAGAAGTCGGACTTTTAACGGAATCCGTAACCCTGATTTGCCTTAAATTAAGAGTTCTTTCAATTATGTGCAGAGCATTTATTCTGCTTGTGCCGTAGGTTGAATTTGCTCTTGTTGCCATTCTTGTTCCGTTGAATCTGCTCTTGAAATCAATTTCCCATGTGCCGGTTATTTCGTCATACTTTGTCATGGTATAGTTGTTCCAATTATAATAAAGGTCTTTGCACGGACAAAAAAGCTCATCTATAAAATCATCAATAACATCGGGCGGAATCCAGGGCGAGCCGAGAGTGACATAAATATCCTCGCAGGCAATTGACGGAGGAATAACTTTTTCAATCGCTTTCAGATTATCGTCAAAATATCCGTTAAACTCTTTAGTCGCTTTCTGAGCGGCTTTCCATTTTCTCTTGAGGTTGCCCGTCAGGTATTCATCGGCGGTTTCCCAGCCTTTGTAGAAGCACTTACCCCACGTCTCGGGATTCTGGTAAATCGAGCCTTTGAGGGTTTCGATAACTGTTTTGCAGGTTTCGCCCGTAATCTGCGAAATATATTCAATGTCTACCTTGCCGAGAGTGCTGAGCGATATAACCAGCGCATCGGGAATGCTTTCGGTATGCACCGCCGCACGTTCATCGCCTGCAAAGGAATTTTCCCAGTAAAGAGGCAAATCCATGCTTGTAACTTCGGCAACGTATCTGTCATGACGCTCTTTCTTAATGCGTTCTTTTTCGAGCCTTTGTGCCTCACGCTCTTTTTTAATCTGCTCCTGCCTCTTGCGTTCAAGTTCTCTCTGCGCCTCGCGGAGCGATTCCGCCGCAACGTCAAGGTCCTCACTTGAAAGCATATGCCCGAGCTCTCTAATGTTTTTGAAAAATTCGTTGAATACATCAAAAGCTTCATTTGTTCTTTTTTCTGCCATACCACATCCGCCTTTCATAAAAATTATATTGCATTGCCTGTCCCGTTTTCTGTACTTTACAACCGTATTTTACAAAATGCGATGAGGCAAAAACAAACCATCTCCTGATGTTACAGAAACTTCAGAGATGGTTTGTTTATTATTATTTGTTTACTACGTCATTTTTTCTCCATTGGCGCTGTTTTATTACGTCTGTTCAATCTGGACTTCAACGCTCGGAAGAGGTTTGTCATTATTCTTTTCGGATATGAGCTTTTTTATGTTTTTTCTGTAGTTTTCGTGATAATCGTTCATCTGCGTCCAGTGGTTTTTAATTATTGTAGCAAGTTCAAGAATATAATCACTATCCATGCCGACCTTGTATTCGGATTGGTGATAACCTTTAACTTTTTCTTCATCAAGCAACCCGAATGCCAGTCTCATTGCATCAAGAATATCAATGATTTCAAAGCGGTAAGGAACCTTCAGGTAATGCTTTTGGTCATCGATGCTTTCAAGCAAATCGGTGAACTCGCCGTAAATTTTCGTGTAGTTTGTGATTCTCATCATTTCGCTTTCCATATGTCCGAGTTTTTCACCTATGAACATATCTATTCTTTCAATCGTATCTTCCTGTTGTTTTTTCAGTTTGTTGTATTCTTCGCTGAGGCTTGTTTTATCATTTTTTCTGAAATATACCATCACTCGGCTTATGTCTTTTACGGTTTCATCGGGTTTATATTTG
>JAZSBC010000128.1:0-10515 GCA_045602245.1 Acutalibacteraceae bacterium
AGCGATTTTATTCTGCGCCTTATATGACGTTTATCCGATTCAAGCTTTGTTTCACCGGGGCCTCTCGTACCGATACCGCCGCCGAGCCTTGAAAGCTTCACGCCCTGACCCGTAAGCCTCGGGAGCGTATAGCGAAGCTGAGCAAGTTCAACCTGAAGCTTACCTTCGTTGCTCCTCGCTCTTTCGGCAAAAATATCAAGAATAAGGGTTGTTCTGTCAATAACCCTCACCTTGGTTGCCTTTTCAACGTTGCGAAGCTGTGCGGGAGAAAGCTCGCTGTCCGCAATAACAAGGTCAATCTCGTTATTCTCGCAGAATTCGGCAAGTTCCTCAAGCCTGCCCGAGCCGAGAAACAGCGCATTGTCGGGCTTATCCCTTTTCTGCCACAGCCTGCCGACAACTTCCGCGCCCGCAGTTTTTGCAAGCTCTTCAAGTTCATCGAGCGAAGCTTCGCAGTCATATTCGCCCGTATCAACGGCTATAAGCACCGCCTTTTCGGGTTCTTGTTTGTTTTCGTAAAATTCCATATAATTCCTTTTTCAAAAAGCCGCCGCATATGCGACGGCTTTAAATAATCAGTTGAGTTTTATTGAGTCTGCGCTGATGATTGCACCTTCACCGCTGTAGCCGATTGTAACGTTATCGCCCTTGTTGAGTATAACAACGGTTTCGTCCTTTAAAGCGGAAATTGAGAAATAAGCGTTGTTTCCTTCAAGCTTGATATAGTAAACAGTGTTACCGCTGATAACGGCACTTCTGATTTCTGCGATTGTACCGATTGTTGATGTATGTGATTCAACAACAGGAGTCTGTTCTTCTTTAACGCCTCCAATACCGTTTGCCTTAAGTTCTTTTCTGTAATTTTCAAGGCAGGTTTTGAGGTCAGTGCTTGTTGCACCTATTTTATTAAACTGGTTAACGTGAATAAGTGCATACTGCTGACGGATATTTGTAGCATCCTTAAGTGACATAAAGTAAGTTGCCTGACCGTCGATATTAATAACAAGAGGGAAGGTTGCGGTATAACCCTTTTCCTTAAGTCGGCCCTGAGCTGCCTGCTGAGCAGCAGCTTCGGTACCGCCGGTTACGGGATAATACTGAGCATCTTTGGTTCTCTGGTTGATAAGAATGAAGCCTGTGATCGAA
Organism: Acutalibacteraceae bacterium; assembly: GCA_045602245.1. GTDB lineage: Bacteria > Bacillota > Clostridia > Oscillospirales > Acutalibacteraceae > CAG-177. Next base: position 1,147 of record JAZSBC010000128.1, read on the forward strand.
TTATCGGTTGTAACGGAAGTTACACCGGTATACATCCATACGTCATCATCTTTTGCAATATAGTTATAGCCCTGAGTTGTTGTAACAACATCTTTCTGATTAAGAATTGAGTTCCAGAAACCGTGAACATACTTGCCGAAGAAATTATACTGCTGAACAAGAAGGTCTGAATCGTAAACTCTGTCAATCCATTTAAGATCTTCACCATCGTAGCCTGTACCTGATATAATTTGTGCCATCGTGTATTCTTTAACTTCACCTGTTGCCGCATCAACAACGAGTGCACCTTTTACGTCTGTACCGCCGAAAAGTCCGATTGTGTTATCAAGAACAGGACAAATCCAATAGGGTGTGCCATCATCTTTGATTTCAAATCTTGCATCGCCGAGAAGATAAGTGGGATACTTAAAGCGGAGATGACGGCTGAGCTTTTTGTTGAAATATTCTTCTGTTGAATATTTGATTTCTTTTCTTTCAAACTTAGTGCTTTCGTCAGCCATGTCAATAATAACATAGCCGGGAAGACCTTCCTTTGTGTTAAAGAACCATTTGATAACGCTTGCATATTTAAGAGGAGCTACTCTTACGGGCTTTTTGTTATAATTAATTTGTGTGCTTTCGGTTGATGCCGAAAACTGAGAAACAAGACCTCTTCCTTCGCCTTCATCATCAACAGCCAAATCACCGAGAGCCTTGTTTGCAAGCTCTGTTGCCGATTCGGTATCAAGCTTGGGTATAGCATCAAAGGATTCAAAGTCTTCAACACTGTCAATTTCCTCTGTGAAAACACCATCCGTAACGGTACCTATAACTTCGTGATAGCTCTTTGCTCTGAAAAATTCGCACGAAACCAGGTAACCGATGCCGACGGTCAGAACAAGCACCGCAATGATAATTCCGGGCACAATAGCTCTTCTTTTAACATACGGAATATATTCGGGCTTGCCCATAACGTTTGAAAGCAGACCGTTGAACACAACGTATGAAGCGGCAACCATACCGATATAAAGATAAAATTCATAATCCTTGAAGTTCAGTGCGGGAAGCATAACGTAAAAAGCGATAACCGCAAAAACTATCATTCCGACTATGCTGAGAATTATTTTCAGGGCCGCTTTTTCAGGAGGAATAACGATTTCTTTTTTGTTTGCTCCGCCCTTTTTGTTGGCAAAATCAACTTTAATGGGGTCCATTAGTCCATCTCCTTTTAAAGTAATATCATACAGTATAACCTATTTATCAAAATAATACAAGTGTTTTTTGTTAACATTATGGTTTGACATATAATATATATTTATGTTAAGATATAGAAGTATAATTATGAAAAGGTGTGGTTAAATATGTTCTCCGATTATATTGATACAATCTCGGCTGTTATCAAAGCCGATGAAGAAGTCGGCCTTGCAATGCAGGCAGAGCTTGGCAGGCAGAGAAGAAACCTTGAACTCATCGCTTCCGAAAATATCGTTTCTCCCGCAGTTATGGCTGCAATGGGCAGCGTTCTGACAAACAAATACGCAGAAGGCTATCCTTCAAAGAGATATTACGGCGGTTGCGAATGCGTTGACGTTGTTGAAACCATCGCTATCGAAAGAGCAAAGAAGCTCTTCGGCGCTGAGGCTGCAAACGTTCAGCCCCACTCAGGCGCTCAGGCAAATATGGCGGCTTATGCGGCTATTCTTCAGCCCGGCGACGTTGTTATGGGTATGAATCTTGCTCACGGCGGCCATCTCACTCACGGTTCACCCGTTAACGCAAGCGGCAAGCTTTATAAGTTTGTGCCTTACGGCGTTAACGACGACGGCTTCATTGATTATGACGAGCTTGAAAAGACTGCAAACGAAGTTAAGCCCAAGCTCATCGTTGCAGGCGCATCGGCTTATCCCAGAGTTATCGACTTTGAGCGCATCGGCAAGATTGCAAAATCAATCGGTGCATATTTTATGGTTGATATGGCTCATATCGCAGGTCTTGTTGCGGCAGGTCTTCATCCCTCACCCGTACCCTATGCTGATATTGTAACCACAACAACCCATAAAACTCTCAGAGGTCCCAGAGGCGGTCTTATTCTTTCAACGGAAGAGCTTGCTCCCGCAATCAACAAGGCTATCTTCCCCGGCAATCAGGGCGGCCCTCTTATGCACGTTATCGCGGCAAAAGCGGTTTGCTTCGGCGAAGCTCTTGACCCCTCGTTCAAAGTATATCAGGAAAACATCGTCAAAAATGCGGCAGCTCTCGCAAAAGGTCTTACCTCAAGAGGCATCAACCTCGTTTCGGGCGGCACGGATAACCACCTTATGCTTGTTGACCTTCGCTCAACGGGTATCACGGGCAAAGAGCTTGAGCGCAGACTTGACGAAGTTTATATCACAGCAAACAAAAACGCAATCCCCAACGACCCCGAAAAGCCCTTCGTGACAAGCGGCATCAGACTCGGCACCGCAGCTGTTACGTCAAGAGGTCTTAACGAAGAAGATATGGACAAGATTGCGGAATTCATCTTCCTTTGCGCAACCGATTTTGAAAACAGCGCAGAAAAAATCAAGCAGGGTGTTAACGAAATCTGTCAGCGTTACCCCATTTATGAATAATATTGGAGGCATATCAAAATGAAAGGTATTTTTACAGCTCTTCTTACTCCTTTTAAAGAAGACTACACCATCAACGAAGCATCGCTTAAAAAGCTTGTTGAATTCAACCTTGAAAAAGGCATCAACGGTTTCTACGTAGGCGGCAGCACAGGCGAAAGCATGGTTATGACCGCTGAAGAAAGAAAAGAAGTTTTCCGCATTGTCAAAGAAGCGGCAGGCGATAAGGTTCCCATGATTGCTCACTGCGGCGCAATTTCAACAGATGCCGCAATAGATATGGCTAAAACAGCTGAAAGCCTCGGCTACGATGCAATTTCAGCGGTTGCACCTTTCTATTATTCATTCCCTGCTGCAGCTATCAAGCAGTATTACACCGATATCGTTTCAAGCGTAAACATTCCTATGGTTATCTATAATTTCCCCGGCGGAAACGGCTTCACCTTCACTCCCGATTACGCCGCAGAAATGTTTAAGGACAAGCGCTTCATCGGTATCAAGCATACCTCGGCTGACCTCTTCACTCTTCAGCAGTTCAAAGAGAAGATTGACGGCGTTACCGTTTTCAACGGCTTTGACGAAATGTGCCTCGGCGGCCTTGCTATGGGTGCAGACGGCGCAATCGGCAGCACGTATAACTTTATGGGCGACAAATTCCTTAAGATTTACGATGAGTTCCACAACGGCAGCATCGCAAAGGCTCAGGAAATTCAGAACGAAGCCAACGTAATCATAACAGAAATGATTAAATACGGCGTATTTCAGTGCGAAAAGGCAGTTCTCACTCATATGGGCATTGATATGGGTCCCTGCCGCAAGCCCTTCCTCCCCATCAGCAAGGAAGGCTTCGAATCAATGAAAAAGGTTGCAGAAAGCCTTTGATAAACAAAAAGATAACGGCTTGTACGGATTCCGTACAAGCCGTTTTGGTTTATTGAGTAACTGTTCTGTCGATTCTGAAAAGGTCCTTGAAGAACGAAATAATCTTCTGGAAGAATCCGCCGTCAACGTCAACAACTTCCGAATCATAGATTTCGGTTCCGTAAACGTCTCTGAGAGGTGTGCCGTCTGACGTTACAAGTCTTACAAACACCGTTGATTTGCCGTCGCCAACAGCCTTGATGCTGCAGTTTCTGCCGTCTGCCGAGGGTTCAAGTGAAACAGAGCCGCCGTCTGCAATCCAAACAAGTTTAACGCCTGAGGGGAGATTCTTCGCCTCAGCGCTTACTTTAAGCACATCGCCGAGCTTTATTGCTTTTGAGCCGGGATTGTTGACGATGTTTACATCAACCTGAACCTCACCGGGAATAAAATCGCAGATAAGATAATGTGCATTTCTGAAAGCTTTTGTTGTGTATTCCTTACCGCATCTTCCGCAAGAGAAAACCTCACGGCAGAGCTGGATGTGGTTATTGTACTCGTGTTCGTAGTCAAAAACAACAAGGCAGTGGGGGCAGGCGTTTGCATTGCCCTTCTGTGAGAACGCAGGCTTAAGGGGGCAGTTTGAGATGTGCTGTGAAAGAAGCTCCTGCTTCTCATAAACAGCCTCACAATAACTGCATATATAGGTGATTTTTTTGTCCGCTGCAGGTTTGCATACTTTTGCATGAACACTGTATGCCGAATTATCCTCAAAAATTCTGCCGCAATCCGAACAAGCGGTGAGAGCAAATGCCGACATTGAACCAACCGCAACAAGCATTACGGCAAGAACAAGCGCAAAAATTCTTTTGGTTGCGTTTTTCATTTTAATCAACCGTCCTTTCTGTTTTTTCGATTATATAATAATAATCAGAAAATTTCAACCTTTTTCAGAAAGAATGTTGATATTATGAAAACATTTCAATAAGTTCTGCGATGGGCTGAGCGATTATCTTTGTAAAAAACGTAGCTATCGGTTCAAAGAACTTTTCAAATGCCATAGCAATCTTCTCGAAGAAACTCGGATTCTCGGGAACGGTAAAGCTGTATGAAAGGCAGATTCTCTGATCGCCGTTCTCTGTATAATGCTGAGGATATACGCAGTATGTCTTATCATTAAAGGTAAGCGCACTCATATCAAACTGATAATGAAAATCAAGATTTTCTCCGTTGATGCTTACGGGAATATCTCTTCCGCCGCCCTGCTGATAAGTATATCCTTCAACGTTATATCCGTCTTCAACGTAACAGCAAAGGCTCAGCCAGTATTTCTGACCGGGTTCAAAGGTTTCTGTTGAAAGAAACGTGCTTCCCGATTTTGTAACGGCAGGCGTTCCGATTCTGAGACCCTCCTGCTCAACCGAAATTCTGTTTATAAAGTCAGCTACAGGCTCGTTTACAATATCCTCAAAATCAATCGTAACGTCAACACTGTCAATAATCTTCACTTCCGATTCCTCTGCAAATGCCGTTACGGAAAGCGCCGGAAAAATCATAATAACAGCCAGTGCAAAAGATAAAAGTTTTTTTGATAAACTCATTTTGAGTCCCCCTTTTGTATATTTGATTGAATTATAACATTTATCCGCAAAAAAACAATCAACTGCGGTTTACATTTTACAATGTAAACCGCAGTTTGCAATTTTAGAAATGACCGCCTCTGATGGCAACGGTAATCTTATCGCCTTCAAGGTAAATCCAGCCGAGGAATTCAACAACTTTATAAAGAAGTCTGTGGAAGATTTTTAAGATTGAATTATCCTTGTGGTTAACTTCCGTCTTAACTATAGTAAGCGAATCGAGAAGCTCGCTGTTATCGCCTCTCATCGTCTTTATCTCCATTGAATCTCCCTTGAAATCAAGGGTTGTGTATGTTGTAACGTCGTTTTTGCCGAAGCTGTATGCAACGTAAGGCATATTAAGCCATTCATATTCTTCAAAGCTTCCCTGGTCGCATATTGCATTGACGTTAAGATAAACCGTACCCTTGGGGTCGGTATAAACTCCGCCGCTTTCAGCTTTGCCGACCGTCATACTCTCATACATAAAGTGTGAACGGCCCTGAATATGGCTGTGTCCCGTAAGAACAAGGTCAACGTCATACGTATCAAAAATGGGGCTGAACACGGCATTGAGAAGAATCTGTGTTTCCGCACTGAACGCACAGAATGCAGGTCCGTTGAGTGCCTGATGCATAACGCCTATTCTCCACTTTGCATCGGGATTCTTTTCAACAGCTTCCTTCGCCATTGCCATATGGTCTGCCGCCGATGCCGAGCAGGCATCAAAAACAAGATAAAGCACGTCGCCGTGGCGGAACCAGAAATCTCTGTCGAGTCCTTCAAAATACTTGCCGTAGAATTCGTTGGGCATATTGGTATAATAATTATACATCATACCTTTTTTATCGTGGTTGCCGATTGCAAGAGCCATCGGAAGCTCACGCGTACCCTCCGCCATAAGAAGAGTCTGCCATTCTGCGGCTGTCTGACCCGTCGACGTGTTATCGCCGGGCGATACCAAATAGCTGATATCGGGGTTTTGGGTAAGTGCTTCGGCAAGAACGTTGTTCCATGTTTTGCCGTTGAGCGACTGCACCTCGGAGTCCTCGGTCTGACCGCCTATCTGAATATCGCCGATAACAAGAGCCTTGTGGTCGCCGAAGCCCTTGGTTTCATATTTATAAGCATCGCTCCAGCCGTTATCGGTATACCACTGATAATAATATGTTGTATTTTCTTCAAGACCCGTAACCGTAACTCTGCACACAAGCTGTTCTTCGGTTTCGGCATCGGTCGTTTTGCCCGTATATTCAACCGCATCGGTCATTGACGGAGTTTTTGCAAGGCGCACTTTCGGGGTTGCTTTTTCCTTATCTGCGTGCCAGCAAAGGCTGACTTCGGTTTCGTCCGAGCCTACGCAGAGCATGGGCAGGGTGTTTTCGTCGCAGAGCGAATCGTATATGCCGTCCCATTCGGCGTCCGAAAGCTTCTTTGCATCAAATGCACTTGAAGAAATAAACGGTGCCTGAACAAGCATAAGCATCGCAACTGCAAAAGACAGAATTTTTAACGTTCTTTTCATTTTTATAACCTCCTGACTTGGTTGATTTTAATATATCACAATATTTCAAATCCGTAAAGAAATTTTTTGCATTTTTAACACGTGCAAATCCGCATAATCAATATAAACCCAAAGCTCTCCGTCCTCAAAGCCGCATATCGCAAGGTAGCAAAGCCGTTCTCTGCCATTGATATCGGCAATGCATACAGCGGTTTTTTTCGGTTCAAGTTTCTCCGATAAAAACTCGCCGAGGTCAGGCACGGAGGATGATGCGTAAACATCACTTCTCCGGTTTCTGATATAATCCGACGCATCAAAAAAAGTTATTTCTCCGCTTGAAAGGCAAACGGAAATATCAATCGGCGCAGTAAGAAGCAAAACTCCGTTGACCGAAGGCACAAAACGGAAATCCGCCGTAAAATCATTCATACGGCTGCCGATTATTTCCGTTGATTCAATACCCTGATTCTCAATAAATCTCTTTGCTTTTAATTCGGCATCGCCGAGCGTATAAACCCTCTCCGCACACGGCAATGGATTAATTATTTTTATGAGCCTGCCGCCCGATTTCGTTATTTCAACCTTGCAGTCACCGTGAAAAAGCGAATAAACGCCCTCTGCAGAATCCGATTCACGCCACAAAACTTCATCAATGCCGATAATTCCGCTTGCTTTTTCTTTTGCAAACACAACGGAAACCGTTTCTTCGCCGCTTAAGATTTCATATCTGCCGTTTGCGGATGCACTTTTTGTTCCGCCGAATAATTCATCTTCTCTGCCGTTTGAATAATCAAGATAATCCTCAAAGCAAGGCTTTTCGTTTGCCGAATAAACGCTGCCGTATTCAACAAGCGAATATTTTCCGCCCATCACAGCCGACGCAACGTCGCTGAGATGGTAATATAATTCTTCGGCATAATCGGAGAGCGCCGCCGCATATTCTCTGCTCTGCTCACTGCCCGAAAACTCCTTCGAAAGCCCATACACCGACTCAAGGAATCTGCCGATATTAACGGTTTTTTTGCTGTTGAAACAACCGACGCAAGCCATAGCCCCCAGCGCCCTTGATGCAACGTAAGCCGCGCTGTCCTCAACGGCATCATCCTGAGAAACGGAGAGTATGCTCAGACCGCTGCCAAGCTCAAACACGTATTCGCAAAGAGAATTGAGCGCCTCAAATCTGACCCTGCCGAGAGTTTCTTCATACGATGCCTTTGCCCTGCCGGAGAAAACTCCCGATACGCCGATAACAACGCATACTGCGAGCAGATAGCAAACGATTCTTATAACTTTTCTTCGTTTAATCAAAAAAATCACCCTGCTTTCACTATAAAGTGTGCAGGGTGATTGATTTTTATTCACAAAAGTAAAAGTTAAAAATGAAGAGTGAAAAGATTCGGACAGGCTCCGCCTATGACCGAATATGTTTTGGGTGTGGGCTTTGCCCACCCTTAACTATTCACTTTTCATTATTCTCTATTCACTTAACAAGAAGTGATTCACCTGTCATCTGGGCAGGCTGCTCGATACCCATAATATCAAGCATTGTGGGAGCGATATCGCAAAGCTTGCCGCCGTTTTCCTTGAGTTTGCAATCGTGGCCGACTACAACGAAGGGAACGGGGTTTGTTGTGTGTGCCGTGAAGGGTGAACCGTCGGGTTCATACATTTTGTCTGCGTTGCCGTGGTCAGCGGTGATAAGCATTACGCCGCACTTTGCGGAAACCGCATCACAAATCTTGCCAACACAAGTATCAACAGCTTCAACAGCCGCAACAGCAGCCTCGAAAACGCCTGTATGACCAACCATATCGCAGTTAGCGTAGTTGAGAATGATAACGTCGTATTTTTCTGTATCAATAGCTTCAACAAGCTTTTCTGTTACTTCATATGCACTCATTTCGGGCTGCATATCATAAGTAGCAACTGCAGGTGACTTAACAAGAATTCTGTCTTCACCTTCATACTGCTTTTCAACACCGCCATTGAAGAAGAACGTTACGTGAGCATATTTTTCTGTTTCAGCGATTCTGAGCTGGGTCATACCCTTTGATGAAAGATATTCACCGAATGTATTATCAAGGGTCTGAGGCTTGAATGCAACGTTGACATTGGGCATTGTTGCATCATACTGAGTCATACATACATAGTAAAGGTTCTTAAGCTGTTCGCGTTCAAATCCGCTGAATTCGCCGTCAACAAAAGCTCTTGTGATTTCTCTTGCTCTGTCAGGACGGAAGTTGAAGAATACAACAGAATCGTTATCCGAAACGGGCTGAGCATCATTTGAAACTGCAGGAACAATGAATTCATCGGTAACTTCGTTCTTGTATGATTCTTCCATCATTTCGCAGCCGCAATCAAATTTAACGCCTTCGCACTTTGTCATTGCATCATATGCCTTAACAACTCTTTCCCAGCGGTTATCTCTGTCCATTGCATAGTATCTGCCGATGATTGTTGCGATTTTGCCAACACCGATTTCAGCCATATTCTTATAAAGATCAGCAACAAAATCCTTGCCCGACGTGGGAGGAACGTCTCTGCCGTCCATAAGGCAATGCACAAACACATTTTCAACGCCCATATTCTTTGCCATTCTGAGAATGCCGTAAAGATGAGTGTTGTGGCTGTGAACTCCGCCGTCCGAAAGAAGGCCCATAAGGTGGAGTGCCGAATTATTCTTCTTGCAGTTTTCCATTGCACCAACGAGTGCTTCATTCTCAAAGAAATCGCCGTCATTGATTGACTTTGTGATTCTTGTAAGCTCCTGATAAACAACTCTGCCTGCGCCGAT
>JAZSBC010000129.1:0-2571 GCA_045602245.1 Acutalibacteraceae bacterium
TCGCTGTCCAGAATCTGATTATCTGCACCGATAACCTTTATCTGAACGTCGCCCACGGCAACAAAATCCTTGATTTCACTGCCGCTTTGCATGGCTTCGCCCCATTCCTTCGCCACCTGCAAGGCTCTGTCCTTTGCGTACGCTCTGTCCACGGCATCGTTTCGGGGATTATAGGTGACGGCAAAGCGAAGGTTGCCCACTCTTTCCCAGTTTGCGCCGATGCTTTCAAAAATTTTAAGCAATATACCGCTCACAAAAGGCATACCCTTGAGCAGTGAGTTTCCCGTCAGCGCACCGGGTTCGGGATTGAGCACGCTGAGCAGACAAAGCTCCTGCCTTGGTGCTTTTTTCAGTTCACCGCCCTTGCGCACAAAAACGTCAATGTCAAAGCCGTTTTGCGCTCTGCGCAGTTCAATTCCGTCAAGCGGCACGTTAAAAAGCGCACAGGGCAGACCGTCTGTATCCGTCACAATCTCGCCAAGAGCCGTGCCGTAGGTAAGAAGCTGCTCAAAATAAGCCGAAACAAAAGCGGCAATGCCCTGTCTGTTCCCTCCGACGGGCACGCTTGCGATAAACTCTTCAAGCTCTCTCTGCGCCTGTTTGTCGGAGCATTCAACCCCGAAGCTGCCCGTAAGACGCACAAGCTTGAAGATTGCCGCATCAATAACAGGCACAGCCTCGCGCAAAGCTTTATAAAGCCTGTGCTGCGGCGCACCCAAAGGCACGTAGCTGTCAATCATTCCGAACGGGTGTCTGTTTGCCGCCTGCATAACAGGGATTGAAACCCTTGAGGGTTTTCTGTTTTTAAATAAGCCCATCACATTCCTCCTTTCTGTCTTCTAGTTGCCGCCACGGCAAAAAACCCGTCGTCATCTTCGTTCGCAACAACCGTTGAAACAAAATAGCGGATATCGTCCATGGCGTGGTCGTTTTCTTTTTTAACCCCATCCTTTGCCGAGTTTTCTTCCCAGCGGTAAAGCCCGAATTCTCTTATGGTGTCCCTGCACACGGGCGCAAACATCAGCGTGCCGTTTTTAAGACAGTCGGAAACTCTGCGTATTCCGTCGATGACGTCGTTTTTCGCAGGAATAACAGTAAATCTGCCGTCACGCCTTATGCACTCAATGAAGCTTGCCGCCGACGGGTCAATGACAACAGACCTTATCTTTTTGCCGTCTGCAAGCTCGCACAGCGCTTCAAAATGCTCGCTGTCCGTTTTCTGCCTGCCCTCGGTGCGTGAATCAAAATAGTATTCGTTCACCCTGTACCACACGCCGCCTTTTTTGCCCCAGAGACCGAAAGACGAAGGGTTCACCGTTCCGTAGTCGCAGGAAATGCGGTATTCCTCCATATTTTCGGGCGGTTCGCAGACGTGCTTTTGCTGCGAAAACATCGGGTAAACGCACCCCTGGGCGGCAACCCATTTGCCGACCACGAATCTTTCATAAAACGCCCCCGAATACAGCCGCTCATACCTGCGGATTATGCTTGGCGTAAGCGAGGGGTTATCCTTCATTGTGAAGTGCAGATAAAGGCAGTTTTTTTCGCCGTGCTTCTTTATCCATTCTTCGTGAAACCAGTGCATCGGGTGCTCGGGATTGCAGTTGAACCAGAGCTTTGAGCCGTCAACGGAGCAGCGTGCAAGTGCCTGTTCCACAAACGAACGTGGCATCAGTGTAACCTCATCAAGCAGAACACCTGCAAGGGTCATGCCCTGAATGAGCGCCGCCGAGCCTTCATCCTTGCCGCCGAAAAGATAAAACCTGTTTGTTCTGCCCGAGTGAGTGATTTCAATAAGGTTGCGCGAATATTTTTCGTTGCATTCGAAACCGAGGTCACGCAAAACGGGCAGAATAACCGTAACAACGTTTCTGCGCAGGGATGCGATTGTTTTGCCGCAAAGAGCAAAGGAAGAATCGGCAAACGCCGAAAAAGCCCACGTCACAAAGGATACCGACATACAAAGAGTTTTGCCGGAGCGCACTGCGCCGTCGCAGATAACGGCGTCGCAGGTGCTGAAAGGGCTTTCGGGCAACCACCAGCACAAAGCCTGCATCTGCTTTTTTGAAAACGGAGAAAAAGCAGGCCTTTTTGTTGTCTGACTCAAACATCTTCCTCCTCCGAGAGAAGTTTCGCCCCCTCGGAAAGCGCCCTGATGAAGCTGCTCTCGGTGTTTTCCTTGCCGCCCGTAAGCTGCGCAAGCTTTTCAAGAGCCTTTAGCCTGTCAAAAAACTTGATTTCCATTCCGCCGCCCTTGGGACGCTTTATTTCGGAAACGTTGAACAAATCAAGCCGCTCGATTTCCTGCGCCGTCAGTGTATCCTCGCAGAGCATCAGCCTGAGTGCGTCTGAAACGGAGCCGAAAGCGAGTCTGTAAAGACCTTTTTCCGCCTGAGCCGGAAATCCGCTTCGCTCTTTTTCGAGCCGCTCAACCTCTGCTTTGATATCCGCCCTTGCAAGCAGCTTTGCGGCACTTTTAGAGGGTGCAATGCCGTAGCCTGCCCTTGCGGCGCTGCCTCTTGCGTCGCCCGAAGCGGAATAATAAACGCAGAAAAGCTTTTCTTTTTCGTT
>JAZSBC010000130.1:0-3438 GCA_045602245.1 Acutalibacteraceae bacterium
GGCAAAATCAAGCATTCTTCTTGCGTTGGCATCACGGGTGAAATCATATTCGTATTCGCCCGTTTCTTTGTTGAGAACGTAAAAGCTTTCCGTTCTGCGTGAGGTATCCCAGATTCTGCAATCCGGATTATCGTGCTCACCGCCGCCGATGTTATAGCGGTAAATATCAAGGCCCAGACCCGTTTCGTCATCATAAAGCAGACGGGCAATCTCTCTTGCGGTTTCTTCATTGTCAATATTCTGCGACCACCAGCAGGAGCTTGTGCCGAAGCTCTCAAAGGTCTGATATCGTTCATATCCGATAACGCCGAGGGTTTGCTTTTGGTTGCCTGTCATACTGATGTTGAAAAGCAGCGTCTGAATCGCCGCAAGAATCAGACAGAGGTATTTCATTAACATTTTCGCTATCCCCTTTCACTGTTTTATATTATCATAACAGTTTTTGAGTGTCAACAAATTGTGAATTGTTGCTGTTTTGATTGACTTTTTTATAAAAGAAGTTTAAATTATAAATAAGAGGTGTTAGTAATGCTTACAATCAAAAACCTGACAAAACGTTACGGAAACAAAGCTGCCGTTGACGATCTCACGCTTCACATTGCGCCGGGTGAAATCTACGGCTTCATCGGTCACAACGGCGCAGGCAAAACAACAACCATCAAAGCCTGCTGCGGCATTATCGGCTTTGACGACGGCGAAATTCTTATTGACGGCGTTTCAATAAAAACGAACCCGATTGAATGCAAAAAGAAACTTGCATATATTCCCGATAACCCCGATTTATACGGCTTTTTGAGCGGAATAAAATATCTGAATTTTGTTGCCGATATTTACGGCATTCCGAAAGGCGAGAGAAACAGCCTTATTAAAAAATATGCCGATATGTTTGAGCTGACGGATTCACTTGCAGACCCGATTTCCAACTATTCCCACGGTATGAAGCAGAAGCTTGCAATTATCTCTGCGCTTATCCGTAAGCCGAAGCTGATGATTCTTGACGAGCCGTTTGTCGGTCTTGACCCCAAGGCTTCGCACATTCTTAAAGAAATAATGGCTGAGCTTTGCCGAAACGGCGGCGCCATTTTCTTTTCGACTCACGTGCTTGAGGTTGCGGAAAAACTTTGCACAAAGGTTGCAATTATCAAAGACGGCAAGCTTGTTATCAGCGGAAACACCGCAGAGGTTATCGGCAACGCTTCGCTTGAAAGCGTGTTCCTTGAACTGGAGGCTGAATGATGTTTAAAACATTATTAAAAATAAACGTTCAAAGCCTGTTTCTCTCAATGTTTTCAAACAGCAAGGAGAAAGAAAAGAAGCGTAAAAAAAGAAGCGTTTTTATATACGTTCTTATCGGCTTGCTTGCAGTTTACGTTGTTGCTGCGGTTGTTGCCGGCGTTGCTCTTATGTTTTCACCCGTGGCAAAGGCTTTCGGCTTGCTGCCCGAGCTTGAATGGCTTTACTTTGCACTTGCAGGCATACTGGTTTTTATGCTTACGTTTGTCGGCAGTGTTTTTTCAACGCAGAATCTCATATTCAAAGCAAAGGATAACGAGCTTTTGCTGAGTATGCCTGTGCCCACAAGCTATATTCTTGCAAGCAGAGTGGCAAGCCTGCTTGTGCTTGACCTTTTTTACGCCGTTCTGATCGGCGCACCGTTAATCGGAGTTTATTTTTATCACCACGGTTTTTCAGCCGAAATTCTTGCCGTCTATATCGTTTGCGTTCTGCTTACGGTTGTTTTTTCGGCGGCGGTTACGGCTTTCTGCGGCTGGGCAATAGCACTGATAAGCACCAAATTCAAAAAATCCAACGTACTTCAGATAATTCTGAGTCTCGGCTTTTTCGGAGCATATATGGTTTTTGCAATGAATATGCAGACCTATCTTGAAAAGCTGCTCACAAACGGCGAAAGCATTGCCGCCGCCGTAAAAAAAGCAATGCCCGTTTTCTATTGGTTCGGCACAGCCTGTGTCAACAGCGAACTGAAATCCGTTGCCCTGCTGGCGGTTACGGCAATTGTTCCGTTCATTTCAGGCTGTGTTCTGATTTCCAAAAGCTTCATTAAAATCGCAACCACCAAAACGGCGGAAAACAAAAAGAAATACGTTGCAAGGGAGCTTTCGGCAAGCTCGGCAAAGGTTGCGCTTCTCAAAAAGGAATTTGCAAGGTTTTTCTCTATGCCGATGTATATTCTCAACTCGGCAACAGGCAGTCTGATGCTGATTCTGTTTGCAATCATAATCACTGTCAAGGGCGACGGAATGGGACTTGAAATGATGTTTGCGGCAGACCCCGAAATCGCGGAATATCTGCCCGTTATTATTGCATTAGCTGTAGGCTTCTGTTCGTCAATGTGCAACCCTGCCGCATCTTCAATTTCGCTTGAAGGCAGCAGAATCAACGTTTTGCGTTCAATGCCCGTCAATTCCGACGATTTTTACTTTGCAAAATATATGGTGAATTTTATTGTCGGCTTTGTTCCCACAACGGTTGCATTTATCTTTCTCGCTGTAGGTTTGGGCATTGGTTTTTCAACGCTTATAACGGTTTACGTTTCGGCGGTCAGCTTCCTGGCCTTGGCATCTTTCATCAACCTGACCGCAAACCTTATGGTGCCGAGATTTTCTTGGCAGAATGAAATGGTTGTAATCAAACAGGGCGGGGCCGTTGTTATTGCAATGCTTGCAGGCATAGCCGCAACGGCAACTGCTTATGCGCCATTCTTTCTTCTGAAGAAATATGTGAATTCAGAAATATATCTTCTGATTCAGTCGGCAGTATGCCTGGCAATATGCCTCGGATTCATTAAATTTTACAAAACATCGGGCAGGACCCGTTTTGAAAGGATGAACGCATAATGATATTTGACAAGATTGAAAACCTTAAGCTCTATTCATCATTCAACAGCCATTTTGACGCAATGGCAAAATTCATTGAAGAAAACGATTTCGCCGCTCTTCCCTGCGGCAGCTACGACGTTGGGGACGGAGTCAAGGTAAATATTGCGGAATATGAGCCCTCGGGCAACGATAAGTTTGAGGCACACAGAAATTTTCACGACGTGCAGTATGCAATCACAGGCAACGAAACAATTGAAGTTGTGCCCACAGGCGAAGCAAAGGAATCGAGCGGCTACAACCCCGACATTGAATTCTTCTATGCACAGAATTGCGAAAGCACAAGTGTTGCGCTTGAAGCAGGTACTTTTGTTTTTCTTGCTCCGCAGGATGCACATAAGCCCTGCGTTAAGCTCACAAGCGACAAAATCAAAAAAGCAGTGTTCAAAATCCCTGTTTAAACCGGCAGGTTAAGCTCTGCTTATAATACGGAACAACGTACAGCAGCGGAAAGATTGCGATGCAGGCAAAAAGCCACGGCAGAAAGCCGAGCTTGAAGCGCAACAAATCCGCTGCTTTTTTCTCGCCTTTTCGGGCGCTC
>JAZSBC010000131.1:0-31065 GCA_045602245.1 Acutalibacteraceae bacterium
ACAGCTTTCAACCGAAAACGGAACTCTCAGGGTTGAAAACGGCTATCTCGTATTTGAAGTAACAAAGTTCAGCGAGTTTGAGATTTTTGTTCCCAGCCCCTATATAAAAATAACTCAGCTTCCCGACAAAACGGTTTATTATTACAAAACCGCCAAGGAGCTTGACCTGACGGGTATCAGAATCAGATACACAAACTCCGACGGCACAACCAAAACCTTAACCGATTCATCGCCCATTACCGTTACGGGCTTTGACGGTTCAAAGGTCGGCAAACAGACGATAACCGTAAAATACGGTCAGTATTCCGACACGTTTGAAGTAACCGTCAAATATAACTGGTGGCAGTGGATAATCAACGTTCTGTTCCTCGGTTTGTTCAAAATAAAATGAACGCCCTCCCCCGTCGTTTGTATATTTCAGTAAGATCAACAAATCATTTTAACGGTAAGCACTAAAAAACGAACCACCTGATATTATCGCAAAATGCGGTTTATCAGGTGGTTTTTATGTAATTATACGTTTTCCCTTACGCCGAATAGTTCTTCAAAGATTTATGGCTCCGCTATATTGAATTTAGCGTTGCCCGTCGGATCAAACTGATTGAGATTATCAACAATCAGCTCAAGCTTTGATTCATCGCCTTCAAGCTTCATCGAAGATTTGATTTTATTCATATCCTTCTGAACGAAAAGCGCAAGCGCCTTCTTGGGACAAGTTACCGTCAGATCTGCCTCATCCGAATTTGTGTTTGCATACTGCAACAAGGCTCCGTTGTTGAAATGAAGCAGGATTTTTTCCTGCGTATCCGCAATAATAACGTTTATTTTAAAGTTCTCGTTTGAAATTGCATCTTTATCCAATAGAATGGCAACGTAGTCAAAAATCATTTCAGCAGTCATATTTTTCAGAACAGAGCCGTCTGCTTTGGCATTGGTACCCTTTTGCGCGGCATTTCCGCTTCGCAGTTCAAGCGCGGCAGAAAGATAAGCGTTTCTCCATGCACCCGATTCAGCCTGATATCCGAGCTGTTCAAGAGCATCTGCGCAAAGCAGCCTTGCCGCTTTGTTTTCAGGGTCGGCAAAAACAAGAACGTTCGTAACCTCTGCAACCCATTGATACTCACCTTTTTCAAAATCAGCCTTCGCTTTGCGGAGGACCTCATTCGTATCTCCGAGATATTCAACCCATTTCTTTGCGCTTTCAGAAGGCTCAAGAGGATTGAGATTGACGGGGTTAGCATCATACCAGCCCATATATTTCTGGTAAACGGCTTTTGAATTGTGCTCAACCGTTCCGTAATACTGACGGGTATACCAATTTTTTGCAAGCTCCTCGGGCAATTCAATCATATTTGAAATTTCATCGGAGGTATAGCCCTGATTTATGTAAGTGAGGGTCTGATCGTTGATAAATTTGTAAACAGCCGCAGTATCCGCAAGATAATCATTGACGAATTCATTGCCCCAATGCGGCCAGTTATGCGATTGGAAAGCAACCTGCACGTCGTTGCCGTAAAGAGCAATCGCTTCGGTTATATACTTTGCCCATGCGCTTCCGTCACGGATCTGCGCGCCTCTTAAAGTATAAAGATTATGAAGCGTTGCAGTGCAGTTTTCGGCTACCCAAAGCGCCTTTATTTCAGGGAGCCATATGTTCATTTCTGCAGGAGCTTCCGTTCCCGGAGTCATCTGGAATTCCATTTCAACGCCGTCAATAACGTAGGTTTCTCCTGTTTTTTTGATTTCATACGTCGGCTTGATAAAGCTGACCATTCCCGTTGACTGGCCCATTCCTATACCCATTGCCATTTTGCCGGTTTCCGACGGTTCAAGGAAAACACCGTACTGATAAGACGCTCTTCTTCCCATACCCTTACCTGCATAGAGATTTTCACTCACTGCGTGTTCGGTAAAATGCTCGGGAACAATAACCGGTATAAAGCCGCTTGCAAGCTGTTCAGCAAGAGGCAGCGTGCCGTCGGCAACCTGTTCATCGGTAATAACGCCTTTGATTCCGCCGTAATGGTCAACGTGGGGATGAGAAATAACAACGGCCTTGACGGGGAACTTGCCGAGATTCTTTTCAACAAGCTGCATTGCCGCTTTAGTGCATTCAACACTCATCAAAGGGTCAAAAATTATCCATCCCGTATCGCCTTTGATAAGAGTAAGGTTTGCCATATCATAGCCTCTGACCTGATATATGTTTTCGCAAACCTCAAAAAGACCGTAAGCGTGGTTGTTTTTAGTGTTTTCCCAAAGACTCGGGTTTACCGTATCGGGACATTTTTCATAATTATCAACAAAGCTGTATGCTTTCTGGCTCCAGACAACATTTCCGTCAGCATCCTTGAGTTCAAGCTCTTCGGGCGCATCAATAAGCCCCTTTGTTGCAAATTCATATTCCGTTTTATCATCAAAATCAAGCACGGAATAAACGGCAGAATTAACCTCAACGGTGTATTCGGTTGCCTCTTTTGTTTGGGCATTCAAACCCAACTCTGCAACCATATCGGCATCCTTATTGCCGCACGCGGAAAATGAAAGCAGAATTACGCTTACAAGAATTATTGATAATAATTTTTTCATCAGAACTTCTCCTTTTTCAAGCCTATAAATAACCGTTTTAATATGATTACAGTATAGCACAAACGTATTTTTGTTTCAATAAAAAGATATTTTTATGCATAAAAAACCGCCCTTTTATAAGCTCTGATATGTTGATTTTTTTAAAATGAATGTTATAATAAAACCAACATCAAACATTCGGGAGAACGGTTATGGAAATCAGATTGATAAAACCTGAAGAAGCTGTAGACTATCTCAAGATATCTGCCGCATCGTTTATCTGGAAGTTCAACAAAGACGAAGATACGGACGTTGAAATGCCCGTTATGGGTGCCTTTCACAACGGCAAGCTTATTGCAGGCGTTGAACTGTTCGATTTCAAATGCAACTACTGCGGAAATTTAATAAACTCACTTGTCCTCAGCGGAGTATGCAGTCAGCCCGAATACCGCGGAATGGGTGCTGTAAGAGCAATTTTCGATGAAGTGGGCAGAACTGCAGTTGAAAACGGCATCACGGCAGGCTTTCTTGCTCCGTTCTCAATCGCCTATTATGAGAAATTCGGCTATGCAAATCTGAACCGTACTTTCGCAATCAAAGTACCTTTTCATAATCTCGGTCACATTCCGCATAACAACGACGTTGAACTCTATACGGGAGAACAGATTGACGAGCTGTGCGAACTGCACAACAAATGTGTTTTCACGGAAAACCTTATGACATTAAGAGAGGATAAAAAGCATTTTTGCGACAAACCTCTGGAAAATGCCGATTACACTTACATTCATCGGAACTCTGCAGGCAAAGCCGACGGCTACGTGCGTTTCAACATAACACGTCCCGAGAAGCTTGTTGCGGAAGAACTCTTTGTGCTGACGCCCGATGCGCTTAACGGAATAATCGGTTTTTTACGGAACTACGACGGAATCGCCAAAAATCTGATTGTAAAAAAGCAGTATCAGGGTTCGCCTTTCGCCTGCATTACAGACAGAATTGACGGCGTCACCTATGAACTTGACCACGGCTATGCGGCAAGAATATATAATCTCAAAAATCTACTTGAAAACAATGCGTATCCCTCGGAATACGGCAAATTCAGCATATTAAGCCTTGATAACCTTGAGCAGAACAAAGGCATATTTGAAGTTGAATATCAAAACGGCAAAGCAACAGTCACACGCAGGTCTGACGGCGATGCAGATATATCGCTCACACCGCCCGCAGCCGCAAGACTGATTCTTGCAGGCGAAGGTCATACCGCACAGACAGCCGCTTATCTTAGCGGTGTTGAAATCAAAGGCAATGCAGATGATTTCTTCAGAGCTTTCCCCCACCGTGTAACACGTTTCAACGACAGCTTCTGGTCATTATAAAGCCGATTTCAGCTGTCTTATAAACAACCGAACAAAAAATCACAGACCATCGTCAGACGGTCTGTGATTTTTCTTTTTTCGGCGGTTTTTGATTTGCAAATTATTTCAGCTTTTTCATTTCTTTTTTCAGCCGGGCATTATTCAGATCTTCCCAAAGCGGAACAATCAGACCGCCTTTGAGCCTCATTGCCGCTTCGTGCATTGAAGCGTAATAAGCAACTCTGAAATCCGTATATTCCGATAATTTGAATTTCTGTTTATATGTTTCATACAAACCGTAGGCATCGCCCCACATATTGCGAAACTGGAATAAATCATATTCTCTGTCTGCCCAAAGGCTGCCGCAGGGGTCGATGAAAGCCGTGAGTTCTAAAGTTTTGGGGTCAGCCATTATGTTCATTATATTGAGATCGCCGTGTATGAGCACGGGCTTTGTTTTTTCTTCGGGAAGTGAGTTGAAGATTTCTGTTGCATCGTAAAGAAGCTTCAGCTTTTTCTTGCTGAACTTTCCGTTTTCGGATAATTCTTTCAGAGCAGTGAGCCAAGGCTCCTGCTTTTCTTTTTTATAGTATTCAAGCCAAGTGTCATATTTGGGATTTGATAATTCACCGAATTTGGCGTTTGTAACACTGTGCCACTCAAGCATACCCGAAATAACGTCATCGGCAAATTTTTGTTTTCTGCTCTTGCTTTTCAGCAGAAACGCAGGGCTTAACACGTTCTCCCCTTCAACAAAGGTCATAGCCATTATTGCCGTTTCATCATCCTCATAAGTGAAAAGAACGTTCGGCATTTTAACGCTTGTGTTTGCAGAAAGAAGATTAAGCTGCTCTGCTTCCTCATACTGCGAGCCTTGGACTCTGTATGCCTTGACAGCGATTGTTTCGCCGTCGGAAAGTGCGGCTTTATAGACCCTGCCGAAACTTCCGCCGCCGATGAATTTTATACTATCCGCTTTCTTATCAAGCTTTTTCGAAATAATCTGAGGCAAAACGGGCAATAAACGTTTATCGCTGTTATCAAGAATTTTCATTATTGTTCCTCCATAATTCTTCTTTTAACAATTCGGTATGCAGTTTTGCTTTCGGGTAAAAACGAAAACAGCTGGAAGCAATGGCACATACCTTCAAATTTATGAAGCTCGGCATCAACGCCAACGGATTTCAGCTTTTCATATACTCTGTCGCTGTCACTTTCATCAAGCTCCGCAGTGCCGCATATCAAAGTGACCTTCGGGAAGTTTTCAAAACTGCCGAACAGCGGTGAGATATACGGGTCGGTTCTGTCAACATTAAGAACATACTTCGATATTCTTCTGAGCAGGTGAAGATTATCTTCAATCTTTTTGTGCTTTGCGATTCCGTAGAATGGGTCTGTGTATGCATTTTTGATTTTTGAATCACCGCTTGATGTTGCATCCGCCCACAACGAAAAACAAACAATGTGATTTGGCAGAGAATAGCCGTTATCACGGAGCCACAAGGATGACGTCATTGCAAGGGTTGCACCTGCGCTGTCACCAATAATGACAATATCGGAATTGTTGATACCCTCATCAAGTAAATGAAGATAAACCTTTACAACATCGTGCATCTGCGACGGGAGCTGATGTTCGGGAAATCTGCCGTAATCAACGTTTATAACCGTTGCGCCGTAAAACATATTGCTGTATTTTTCGGCGAGTCTGCGGTAAAAATCATTCAGTTCGATTTTAAATCCGCCGCCGTGAATCATCAGTATAACTTTTTCTGTTTTGCAATTACGGTTTATGAGCTTTTCATATTTCACGCCGTCAACGGTATGTTTTGAGTGTATAAAGATTTTTGAGGGCTTGTATTTTGATTTTTTATCCTTCGTCAGCTTTGACGCATTGTCGGACAGCTTTGAGCTGTCGGATAACGGCGAATGAAAAATCAAACGCAAGGTTGACATAAATATTTTTGAAGTCAGAGATTGCATAACTTCACCTCAAATCAGCAAAAATCCCATCAGTAAACCGCCTGCGAAGCCCGAAATATGCTCCCATGCGGTAGCCTTGCCCATAAACATACCGCCTATAGTATAAACGGCAAGAATTATAAGGGCAAAAACAGGCAGGCCCGAAAACATCAGCGTTCCGTTTTTTATTGCAAGCATAACGAACACAGCGATCAAGCCGTAGATACCCGTTGACGCGCCTTCGCCCTCATGCAGTTTATAGACAAACGCCATATAAAGTCCTGAAATAAAAGCCGAACCGATATAACAAAGCAAGGCTTTCGCTGCACCGAGCTGTGTTTCAACGGCATAGCCGACAATAAGGGTTGCGGTTACGTTTGAAACAATATGAAGAGTTCCCACGTGGAGAAGTGCGGAGGAAACAAGTCTCCACACCTCTCCCTTTTTTATTTTCTTTTCAGACAAATGCAAGGCATGATTTATGTAACCTTTGTTGTGCCCAGTCAACAGCTTTTCTTTCAGGGTTACGGTTGCTGTTTTGGGGATTACAAAAAAATTATCGAGAATATATATTAAAATTATAACCGCACAGAACGATATTGTAAATATGGGCATTGGACATCCCCTCTTTCAGATATTAAACAAGGCTGATTGTAACCTTTTCTCCGTTTTCGCCGTCAACGGAAAGGATTTCACCCGAAAGGCCGGTCTTGACGGCATTTTCGATTGTGCTTGCCTGAGTACCCGTAATACCGCCGAACGCACTGCCTAAATTCAGACCGAAGCGCATAACGGTAAGCGGTATTCTGACATTTGAAACTTTACCGTTTTTATCGGTTGTGATAAGCAGGGTTGTTGCCTTCTTGCCTGTAAAAACAGGTTCCTCATACGTTGTTTCGGGTTCGGTATATGTTTTTTCTTCTGTAACATTTTCGATTGCGGGAACGGCGCCAAGCAATTCATCAACGCTCATTCCGAAAATCTTTGCAATCGCGGGCAAAAGTGAAATATCCGGGCAGGATAAATTATTTTCCCATTTTGATACAGCCTGAGGTGATACTCCGAGATTGGCTGCAAGTTCTTCCTGAGTCATTCCTTTTGCTTTTCTTTTTTCTGAAATGTTGTTTCCGAGATTCATAATTCATTCTCCTTCAAATTTTGATTCGGCTTGCTTTCGCCGATTTCATTGTTGCAAATCCCTTCGGTTGAGTCAACAAACAAAACGTTGAAATCGGTAAACCATCGGTTGTTTTTGAGGTGTCAACCGTTGGTTGACTGCTCTTCCCTGAATTTTTCGGTGTTTTCTGCCTTAATTCTCTTATAGCTTTTCACGGTGTTAAATATGTTTAAAACAAAACACAGCAAAAACAGTACGGCGGGAAGAAAATAAATAAAATTTTTCGATGAAACTACAATATAGGTCATTATTCCGAAATTTATAAAATGCAGAACACAACAGAAAATATACAAAATAAATTGTTTTTTGTTTTGTTTCATATCAATCACCTTACCCTTTCACTAATAAGACGAACGGCAAAGGGAGTTGGTCTGTTTTTTATAAATTTTTATTCGGGAAGCTTGGTGCAGAAAAGAACGGTTGTGAGTGCTGCCTTCTGTTCTTCGGTGGGCAGAGTGAGCCTTCCCGATTTAAGAAGCTGCTCAATAACGGTCATTCTCATTCTGCCGTTTGTCCACTTCAATTTGCAGGCGATTTTATGAAGCGGGAGCATATGGTCGGCAACACACTCTTTTGTAAGCTCATAATATTCCTTGCAGTATTTTTCAAGCTTCTTTGCAAGCTTTTCATCGGGATCGGGGATAAGATTCATAAATTCATCGCCGCCGTAGGTTGTAACAATCATTGCCACCTTATCCTTATCACCGTCTTTAACAAGATAACCTTTTTCATAAAGACGCTGATATTTTCCAAGAGACACGTCATCTTTGCTGATTCTGCCTGAAATGTGTTCATACAGACTGTCAAAATCGCTTTCAAGGCTGTCTTTCCATCCGCCTGTACGGCAATCATAATATGTATT
Source organism: Acutalibacteraceae bacterium (assembly GCA_045602245.1). GTDB lineage: Bacteria > Bacillota > Clostridia > Oscillospirales > Acutalibacteraceae > CAG-177. The sequence goes on from JAZSBC010000131.1 coordinate 7,919, forward strand.
ACACTGCCAGGCAACGGTTGAATATTTCTCGTTTGTTCTTGTCATATCGCCGCAGGTGGCGTATTGCTTATTACGGCTTAAATCAAAATCAGGTTCAACTTCTGCAAATGCGCTGTAATTACCGCCGTCTTTTCTTTTAACGCTGTATTTTTCAAGTTCTCTCCACATTTCAATATCCATTGATTTTTTGCCGACGGCAAGGATAACAGCAGACCACAGAAGAAGATTTATGTCGTTATCGGGAATGAAGATTTTACTCATATCAAGATTTTTAACCGCTTCAAAAACAGAAGGAATGTATTCTTCGCATAGGATTTTTGCATATTCTTCATTGAGAAGCTGCTTTTTTCTGTCGATTTCATCCGTTGTTTCAGTGATATAGATGTTTGTTCTGTATTTTCCGCCGCCAAGTCTGTCCATAAAACCGTATTCTTCGAGAGTGCGTACCTCATCTTCAATGAATATAGGTGAAACGCCGAGCTCTTCCGCAATTTCGTTAACGGTTTTGGGTGAATAATATGCCGCATAAGCGATATTCTGAGTAAGACTGTTGTGAAGAAAATCGGACGTGTCACCTTTGCTTCCTGGGCATCCGTTGTGACCCATATTTATAAATCTGACAGGATTAATTCCAAGTGTTCCGGGTGTTCTTTTCATTTCAATACCTTCTTTCAAGCTGTTTTTTGCTTCATAAAGATGCCATTTAACCGTTCCGAGAGGAATGGAAAGCTTTTTTGCAATTTCGCCGAGCTTCAGATTATCATAGTAATGCATAACAACGATTTTGCGCTGGGTTTCCGATAAATACGCTATCTCACGTCTGAGTTTTTTCGCTTCTTCATCGGCAATCAGGTTCTTTTCGAAATCAGTGCCGTCCGGCAGAAACACCGAATCGATTGCAAGGTGTGCACTCTCCTTGCGTTCACCGATATATCTTGCAAAAACGTTGCAGGCAATGCGGTAAATATAGCCGTTGATGTTAGCTATTTCGTCCGCTTTCAGCAGCGAGGAATAAACCTCAAGGGTTATTCTTGAAGCAAGTTCCTCTGCTTTGTCGATATCTGTCATCTTCGAAAGAGCAAAGCCGTAAAGCTTCTTATAGTATTCGGTGATGATTTTGTCGGCTCTTGACTTCTCCATTTTTTGCATCCTCTCTGAGCGTTTTCAAACATATAGTGACGTCGGTTGAAAAAAGGTTGGAAAAAATAATGTTTTTTCAAAATTTATTTTATAAGATGTAACAATCAAAATCAATATTTTCTTTTTTTGAACAAAGCAAGGAGCCGTCAACTATGACAGCTCCTTTTTGATTATCAACGGATTTTTTGTTTTTTAAACAGCCATTCAGCCCAATTCTCTTTTTTGAAAAAAGCCGAAGCGATTGTATGCGCACCGTCATCATAAATCTTTGTTTTAACAGTACCGCCGTACTCCTTGAGCTTTTCTGCAAGAAATTCGCTTCCTTCTGAAATGCTCGGATGGTCATTCTTTGCCCACGTGAGATAAAAAGGCGTTCCCGAAAGCGTTCTGAAATCTTCTTCCGTAAGGTTGCGGCGATATTCATTTTTTTGCCACCACTCGGTAATCGGGAATCTTTCGTTATGGGTAAAACCCATAGCGGAGACGGCACCTGCATATTTATCGGGGTTTCTGAGCACTTCATAAGCGGTTCCGTATCCGCCGTAGGATGTGCCTGCAATATAAAGCCTGCTTCGGTCAACGTTTTTATACGTTTCTTCCAGATAACAGATTATATCCTCAATGACACGGCTGTGTTCATCGGTGTTGTAAGCACAGGCATAATCATAATATGTGAAATCACAGTGCACAACAACCTGATGGCAAGGATGTTTGTCAAGCTTTTTCTTCAGCCAACAGAATTCCCACATCTGCATATCATTTTCACCTGCATGATTAAGACCGCTGCCGTGCAGATAGAAAAAAACAGGATATTTCCCCTTGTCAGTTAGCGGTTTAAGACGGAAAAACCATCCTTCGCCTGAAGTTTTGTCACAATAGAAATACTTTTTATATGAAGGATACCATATTGTTTTTCCTGTTTTTATAACACAGCTTTTGCTCTGAGCGTCAGTCATTTCTTTTTTGTGTTTAAGAATTCTCGCTGACTGTTTATATGCAGTTATACATAAAAAACTATAGAACTTGCGAAACGGATTCACTGCCGACACCTGCTTTGTTTTATTTAAAATTCACTTTGATTTTATGATTACCGACTTCGGTTTTAACCTCAATATGGCTTCTTCCGGTTTCGCCCAGAGGAATTATTCTGTATTCACCATCAGTTTCGATGCTTTCAATTTCTTTGTGAGCAAAAACAACGGTGGGAACGTCATAGTCCTTATTCTGAGTAAATTCAAGGAAAAACGAGTTGTTTTCTCTGTCGTGACGGTATTTTACTATATCCCCGCAGACAGCAACCGGGAAAGGTCTGACAAGGTTTTTCATAATCGGATATCCTGCTTGTATCATATCAAGATAGTATGTATAAAACGCTTGACTCCATTGGTTTTCATCGAATTTGTCAAGAAGAAAATCTATATGATTGCTGAAATGCTCGGTATGCGGAAAGCCGAAGCTGCCCCATTCGCCAACGAGAATCGGTACGTTCCAAGCTTCCTGCGTATTTTTCTTTTCTTCAAAAATTGCCCAGACTCTGGAGTTGCTTGCGTATTGATAAGTCGGAGTATCAACCGTCAGGTCATATCCGTGCGGAGAATAACAAAGCTTTTCTTCACGCTTGCCGTCATAATTCACGGCAGGCATACTGAACGGAATGCTGATGTTGGTATAATAGCAGCTTTCAACAATTATGATGCCGTTATCGGTAATTTCTCTTATTCCCTTTGAAAGTCTGTTGATGAAATCGGAATAAACGCCTTCATCAAACTTCTTTTCAAGCGGAAGACCCGCTTTTGTGACTTTTCGGAAAAGGTCGGGGTCTTCAAAAGGTTCAAGAACTCCCGGCATATCTTTTTTCAGCAGACTTCCGAGCATCTTCATTTTAGGACACCGTTTGTCTGTAATTATTGTTTTGGCAAGATTCATAATAAGTTTTCTGAACATCTTGCCGCCGTCACTTCCGGGGAAAGGTTCATTGAAAAGGTCGAATCCGAAAAGCGCAGGATGGTCTTTGACTCTTTCGGCAATATGCTTCCACATATTTATGAAATACGTTTGCAAACCGATTCCGTCAACCTCTTTATTTGCCCAGAAGTTGTCAAAGCAGTTATGCACAACCTTGCCCCAGAAATATCCGGTTGCCCACACAAGCTTATTCTTTTTGAGTTTTGCCCCGTCAGTCAACGATGCCCATTCGGGTGCACCGTCTGAGCCGCCTGCAGGTCCGTACAAATCCTGATGCATATCAATAAAAACATACATACCGTATTTATGACACATATCCATAAAATACACTATTTTATCTATGTATTCTTCATTGTATTTTCCCGGTTCAGGCTCAATTCCTTCCCAGGTAACGCCAAGGCGGATTATATTAAAGCCGCACTCGCTCAATTTTTTTATGTGAAACTCGGTAAAATCTTTATCGTTAATAATGCAGTATAATTTTGGGTTCTTGTCGGTATAATTTATTCCGCTGAAAATTCTGTGCCTGCCGTATTCGTCAACAAAGCGTTTTCCGTCAACCGTTATTCTGCCCATAATAACCTCCGTGATAAAAAATTCAGTTCATTCAGCAATATATATTTTCCGTTGAAATTTTGAAAAACGTGATAAACAAATCTATTCCGTAGCCGAAAAGGCGGTCAAGACAAGCCTGAACGTTAAATGACGTAATATAAGAAACGTCATTAAGATAAATCATAAATTCATCAATGTCAGCCGATTCCGTAAGGAGTTTTTTATAAGACGGCTCTGTCAGCCCCCAATAGTATTCGATAATATCCGCAGAGATGACAAAAAGTCTTCCCGTATAGCCGATCGGGTCAATGCCCGTGAGCTGACACGGCTCTCTTATGAATTCCACGTCGCCTGCGGCAACGATAAACTGCACCGATTCTCTGTCTGTAAGCTTCGGCTGAGTGAATTCGAGAACAACTGCCGTTCCGTCATCAAAAGTCAGCTTTTTATCCCATTCAGCGCCGTTGAATGTTTCTTTTGTTCCGTCGCTGTAGGTAACTGTTACCGAGTATTCCTCAGGTTCGTTAATATCAAAACCGTTTTCGTTTATTTTGAATTTCAGGAATTCATCAAGCTCATCAATCTCGATTTCGCTGATATATTCCGACATATCGTGAACAGTCATCTTCTTTTCGATTCCCTTGCCGGGGAAAAAGAAAACTGCATTGTTCTCGCCCGCTTTTATTTCTTCGGGGAAATAATATTCTATTTCCGTGCCGCCCATATACAGCTCTTTGCCCGAAGAAAATTTTATATTGACGTCAAACTGATTCATACGGAAGGAATCGTCATAGCTTGTTGCATAGGGCGCCATAAGATTATAGTCAAGTATGCGGTTTTCAAGGCTGTTATTGAGAAATTCAACGTCGGTTATTTCCTCGCCGTAATACTCTACAACAAGTTCAGCGCTGTCTGTATTTTCTTCCGATTCAGTGATGATAAACCTGTTGCCCTTTGGGGAATAGAGAAGCGTTTTGGGGTAATCCGTCGTATAATCGGGATCGCTTGCAACCGTTGTTATATCGGTTTCAATATCTCTCCTCGCTTCATAATCAATGTCAAGTTCCGTCCACCAATAGTTAACCGCTTTTTCGTCATCGGTGTTGTAATAATGTTCATAATACTTGTTATCGTCAAACGAAACCTTCAGTTTGTTATCTTCATTGTTTTTATAATATACCAAATAATATCCCGTTTTTTCGGCATAAAAATCACAGTAAAATCTGTTGGAATCTCCTTCAAACTCAATGATGTTTATGCCTTCGTAAACAGTGCCTGCATATTCAGTTTTTTCAGACACAAGGTTTATGTTTTTCTGAATATAAGCGGTTTCGTGCTTAGGATCTTCTTCATCATTCTGAACAACCAGAACGGGAAGATGCCCGTCATCGGGAACACCGCCCAAGCCTTCATCTGCCGTTTCGGTATATGAGGCTGCAGGAACGTCATCGCTTTTTTTGTTTCTGACAGCCGTTGTGATGCCGATTGTTGAGCCTGTCACAACGCTTGCAACAACAATACCCGAAATAACCTTCTGCATTGTTGACGCTGCGGCAACCTTTGCAAATATTCCCGTTCCCGTTGCCGCTGTGCCTGCGGTTGCGGCGGAAGCAGCCGCCGTGCCTGCAACCGCAATGCCCGAAAAGATTTTTGCCGCGGCTTCGCTTCCTTCAAAGGACTGTGCAATATTTTCAAAAGCTGCGTTATATGCCCAGCCGACAACTCCGAAGGGTGCAATGCTGTAAGCTGCAGTTATACCTTTCTTCTCAAAAAGTGTTTTAAGCTCTTTTCTGGCATCGAAAAGTCTGTTTTTTACCGTGCTGACAGGCACTTCCATAGCCTGCGCAATTTCACTGACGCTCATATCGTTGAAATATTTCATCATAACGCAGGTGCGTTTTTCAACGTTAAGCTCTTTAACGGCATCCATAACAACCGCTTTGAGTTCTTCTTTGTCAACGTTGCTTTCGGGAGAAAACTTATCGGAATCATCCGCCTTCCCCTCAAGCAGCCATTCATATTCTTCTGAAAAAAGATCGGGATTTTTCTTTTTCAGATAATCCTTGCTTTTATTAGCAACAATACGGTTAAACCACCCCATAAAGCTCTCTGTCCTTTCAAGTGACGAAATCTTATTGAGGGCCGTAACGTAGCTTTCCTGAAGAATATCCTCCGCTTCCTGCTTATCGTTGCATATCTGGAGCGCAGTGAAGTAAGCTCTTGAACTTGTGAGTTTATATAACTCTTCAAAAGCTTTCTTATCACCTTTTTTGACCTTCTTGGCAAGCTCATCGATTCTTTTTGTGTTACCGTTCATTACGAACCCTCCGTTCGATTTTGTTGGTTCTGCACTAATTAGACGATTTTTTTCAGAGTCCGGTCTGCTCTGTGGGAAAATTTTTTAAAAATCTATTTTGAAAAGTCTTCTGAAGAAATTAACAATAATCAGCCATGCGTTGACTTCCGAATAGAGTATTTCGGTATCTTTGATAATTTCGCCGTTGTTATCTTTAACCTTCTGACCGTTTTCGTCAACGACCCACGCAGTGATTGCCGCACCGCCCGATGAACTTGCGGTCACGGTGCAGGTTTTTCCGTTTGAGGACGGACTGATGGTAACGTTGCTTGTATCAACAGACCATTTTATTTTGTATCCCTCGGGAAGATTCTTTGTGAAAGCATACAAAGTTATCGTTTCTCCGTAATTGAGAGTAACGCCCTTAAGCGGAGTGATACAGAAAGAAATGGCGTGGTCAACGTTGTCTTCGGGAGTTATCTTTCTGAAATTCGCAGTAACCGTCACGTCGTTTGCAGGCATTGTTTGAGGAATCTGAGCATCCCATCCGATGAAAACAAAGCCGTCTTTCACGGGAACGGCAGGTTCTGCGATAACTGAGCCGTAAAGATACTCGTCCGTATGGGTCTTTCCGTCAATTATTCTTGTGAACTTATACGGAACTCTGTCAAAATAAACTTTCAGCACAAGCTCGTCATATACATCTGTATAACCTGACAAAACGCTTGTTTCTTCATTAAGGACAAAACCTTCGGGGACAACGGGTTCAACAGTAATCTCTTCGATATTCTGCACGTTGTGATAAGCCGCGGTCATATCGTATGCGCCTGCGGTGTTCATTATATAAGTTTCAATTTTATATTTTATCGGTCCGATGAATTCCCAAACTGCCGTAAAACTCAGGTCACATGCAGGCATTGTAGTGGGAACGTAAGAATCCCAGCCGACAAACACATAGCCCGGTCTTTCAAAAGTAATATAAGGTATTTCAATCGTTTCGCCGTAGCAGTATTCTCTTTGTTCAACAATATTGCCTTCGGATATCCAGTTCACAGTGAAAATCATCGGTCTCCACACTGCGGTCAGTATTATATCCTGCGCAGGCATTGTAGTGGGAAGTTCAGGCGTCCAGCCGTCAAACACATAGCCTTCCCTGCAAGGATATACAGGCACGGCAATCACTTCACCGTAAAGATATTCCTGAGTTATGTTTGAATAATCGGGGCAATTCATTTCGTAGGTGATGCTGTATTGCATACGGTCGAAATAAAGCTCAAGCACAAGGCTTCCGTCGCCGCAAATCACGCCTCTGTCACGGCTTCTTTCACTGTTAAAGTAAAAACCCGGATCAAGCCATATGAAAATATCCGCACATACCTCCGTATCGGTTACTCCGACATGAACTTCGGTATGCCTGTCATAACTGCCGTCAGCATTCATTTTGTAAACTTCTACGGTATAAGCCGTATCTGAACGGGCGCGAAAAACCGCTATTAAGGTTATATCTTCAGCAGGCATTGTTAAAGGAAATTCAACCCACGTTCCGTCGGGATACACCCAGCCCATAAATTCATAACCGGCTTTTTCGGAGGTTACACAAAGCGGTTCAACCGGGCTGTCGAAACAATGCTCTGTTTCAAAATGGTCTCCGTCATCGGTTATCCAGTGGATTCTATAGTTATTGACCGACCATACGGCAAACAAATCCAGATCATGGCAAGGCATATAAGAATCAATCATATCGGGGCAAACTAAATCAGGGATCATTGACCAGCCCATAAAGGTATAGCCGTATTTTTCGGGACAAGGCATATCATAAAGAAGATATGAGATATCTTCGCCGTATCCAACGTCATAAGCATTGTATAAAGAACCGCTGCCGTCATAAAAACGGACGGTATACATATTGACAACCCATTCCGCACGCAGAGTAATTTCGCACGCAGGCATATAAAACGGATAACCCATTTCTTCGCCCGTATATGCATCAACCCAGCATTTAAACGTATATCCTTCTTTTTCGGGGGTTTCCATGGGATAAACAGGCGTACCGTAATCATACACCTCTGTTCTCTCATGATATCCGTCAGGGAAGCATCCTCCGTTGGCATCATAGCAAACCGTGTATTGGCAGAGTGTCCACGCCGCAGTCAGGGTAACTTCACGGTCAGGCATCACGTAAGGAAATTCAACTCTTTCGCCGTTCTCATCAATCCAGTATTCAAAAACGCAGCCTTCTCTCTCGGGCATTTCAAGTTCTTCAATAACGGATTCGAAATAATAATTTTCGGAATATATATTTCCGTCAACGCAGAGATTAAGCGTGTAGAGGTTTCTGTCATAAAAAAGCATAAGAACAAGTGAGCCGTCGGGATTAATCACGCCCTCGGTAACGCTGTGATAAGGGTCAAAAGTGAACCCGCAATAGGTCATCGGTTCAATTCTTACGCAATCATCGGAAACACCCGAATAAAACTTGGTTGTATAATACTCATATTCGCCGTCAATGTTCATAAGGTAGGTTTCAACGGCATAAACGGTATCCTCGCAGGGAACGAACACTGCATAGAAAGCCATATCATTTGCAGGCATCGACATAGCTTCAACATCAACAACGGTGCAGGAATCTTCAGTCTCTGCCCAGCCGAGGAATATGTAGCCGACCTTCGTCGGGCAACTGTAGGGTGTTTCTATACGTTCACCGTATTTGGACGCCGTTTTGCAGAAAGATTCGCCGTTTGCATACCACTCGGTGTAAAACTCCATCGGCGTCCATTGAGCGCGCAGAACTACGTCCTGAGCAGGCATAACTTCCGTATAACCTGACCATCCGCAGAAAACATAACCGTATCTCCGGGGATCGGTTACCGTCGGAAGCGGAGCGCCGTAGGGAACATCGCACACAATCAACGTTTCGCCTTCATCGTCAAAGTATCCGCCCTGAGCAGCAAAATGAAGACGGTAGAGATTTCTTCGGTAATAAAACTGCAGAGTTGTTGTTCCGTCGCCCGAAACGCGTGCCGTGATTATGCTTCTTTCCGTATCAAGGGTGAAGCCCGTGATTTCTTCGGCTTCATATGTTATTTCCATATCCGTAAGAGCGCTGATTGTTTTTGTTCTGCTTTCGTCAAGAACATAAACTCCGTCAAGACTTTCAAAATAGAATTCAACGCGGCACTCCTGCACTGCCGCTTCGAAAACAGCGGTAAAAACAACGTCCCGGGCAGGCATCGGGTAAAGATAATAGTCGGAATAAATATCGCCGTTTTCATCCTGCCAACCAACAAAATAATATCCTGCCTTACGAGGATGTTCATAAGGCGCTTCAATCATACGGTCATAATCGTGCGCTGTGCGCATATATTCTTCGCCGTCAACAACCCAGGATGCCGTCCAGCAGTTAACCGACCACACCGCATAAAGAACAATGTCTTCGCAGGGCATATGAAGCGTGTTTTCAAAGCAGTCGTAGCCGAATTCGGGGAGCAATGCAGAGCTGTCCGTTGACCATCCTTCGAACGTGTAGCCTGTTCTGACGGGAGCTTCGCAAAGTTCCACAGCCGCACCGTATTCATAGGTATATTCCATAACATCTCCGCCGTATTCAAAACAACCGCCGTTTGCATTGAAATAAACGCGGTATAAAACGTATTCCCAAGCAGCGGTAAGAATCAGGTCGCTGCAGGGCATAGTTTCGGGAAGATGTTCAATCAGATTGCCTTCTTCGTCAATCCAGCCGCAAAAATCGCAGCCTGTTTTGCAAGGTAATTCAATCGGAGAAATACTTTCACCGTAATAGTACTCTTTTTCAATTCCTTCGTAATTGCTGCCGTATTCACCGCCGTTATAATCCAGAGAAAGGATGTAGCGGTTTCTCTTCAGATAAACCGCAAGAACGGCTGAACCGTCAGCAACCACTTCAGCGGAAAGTATACTTTTTTCTTCATCAATGCTGAATCCTTCCTTGAGTAAAGCATTTGTATCAGCATTAACAATGCATCCTGTTTCGCCTTCGTATGAAGTGATAACAGCCTCTCCGTATTCGCCGTTCGTATCCATTTCATAAACAAACATTCTGTATTCAGCATTGTTTTCGGATGCATATGAAACGGTTGCGGGAATAAAAAGCGACGTTGCCGTCAGTATTGCGCAAAGCAACAGACTGACTGATTTTCTGAACGTTTTTTTCATGAAAATACCTCCTGCTGTTTTATCGTTGCACTTATTAGACGATAATTTTCAGAGTCCGGTCTGCTCTATGAGAAAAATTTTTAAACTTTTTTATATTCGCCGAAAACCGTTTCGTTTTTTCGGATATTTTTTATACAGAAAAAGAACATATAAATATCGGCATAACACATATAAACCGATTCGGCAAGCATAAACAATGCAAAGAATCTTAAAATTCCGCTTGCTATGACGGCGGAAATTCCGAAAACAGAAGCAAAAACAATCAGGGGAAGCGCAAGGCCTATGAGTATCTGACCGCGGTTCACGCTGCCGTTATAAACTGAAAAGTGATTTCTGAATGACATAATGCATTTCCCGTCAAGCCTGCCCTTTGATACGGGAATCAGATGAAGAATTTCACGCATCGGCGCAACAGCAGCCAAAAGAATAATTGCATTGAGAACAAGAAGCACGATTATTCCGAGAATGCCGAAAGCCTTTATATCTTTGGTAAATAATCTTGAAACGCCAATCACCGCAGCTAACATAAAAAATTGCAAATAAGTTCCTGTAAGGCGGATTTTCTTTTTTATTTTTTCTTTGTCATACCATTTTATCCAGCCGTTTTCAGCGCTGATAAGATTTGATTCATAAGCATATTCTGCATTTTTAGAATATTTCATATTTAATCCTCCCTGCTTTTCAGGTAGTCAAAACATTCCGAATATTTTTCGTTTTTCAATATTTCTTTCCTGAGATTTTCCGGAGCTGAGGCGGAAAGATAATCCCTGAGACCGTCCTCCGATATTTTTGGAAAGCCTCCGTAAGAAACAACCTTTGAGAAAAGAGGTGCGGTATAGCTGTAGCTCTCTGCCTGACGGATTGATTTATATATCTGATGATGATCGAAACCTTTGTCAAAATATTCCGAAGCTTTTCCGATATCGCCGTATCTTGCTTCGATTATCGCACTGCAGACGTAGAGATCGCGCAAATTCGTATGGGCAATTCCGAATCTGCCGTCATCAAACATTTTTTCATAAAACTCCGCAAGAGCAATCATTTTCTGAACGCTGACGCCCTCTTTCACAAGGGATTTTTTGGTTGTAACGGATGTTTCAACGAGCTTTTTCAGTTCGTTCATAACGGAAATTATGGCCTCGCCGAGATAACGGTCGCGTTCCTCGTCAACGGTTGCGTGAGTCATCAGGCATTCGCGGCTGACAAATAACGCATTCTGCTTTTCGGCAAGAGCCTTTGCCTTATCAAACTGACCCATCTTCGAATAATCCGCAACCATAATAAGTATCACGGCATCTTTTTCGGGGAAGGAATCTTTAAGTTTAAGCAGTTTTTCAAAAACTCTCATCGCTTCCTGCCAGAAATTATTCTGAAAAGCATATTCCGTACAGACCAAACCGTAATCCGAACCGTCTTTAATGTGAGATCTGAGTCCGTAGGTCTTCCAGCCGTGGGTATGAAGCGCAAAGCCGAGGCTGACGAGAAGCCTGTATTCCGCAGGAAATTCCTCAACCGCTTCGCGAAGCATTTCGATGCATTCCGTCAGGTCCTCATTTGAATTTATGGCTTTTTGGGATTTTTCGATTATACCGCTGATTTTCTTTTCGCGGTCTCCGTCATAGCCGAAAAGCTCATCAATGGAGATATGGAAGAAATTTGCGATTGCGGGAATCATCTCTATATCGGGATATCCTTTGCCTGCCTCCCAGCGCGAAACCGCCTGGCAGGTTACTCCAAGCGCATTTGCAAGGTCCTCCTGCTTTCTTGAATCCCGTCTGCGAAGCTCGCGGATAATATTTCCTATTTTAATCTGCACGGTGCATCCCTCCGTTGGTTTGTTTCAATTATATTATAACGGCAATCGAGAGGCAGTTCAATAATCAATTCGTTGTTTACTGTTCAACTGTTGGTTTATTGACTTGCGTCGTGCAAATCCTGTATTATTTTCTTGTATGTAAAATTCATTCGAAGGAGGAAGTGCTTATGAAACGCGGAAAAACTCATAAGCAGAAAAAAACACCGGTAATCAAAAATATTTTGTTTGCATTGAAACTGGTGTGGGAAGCAGATAAAAAATTGCTCATCTCGTCTCTTGCTGCCGAAATCGCCAACAACGTTTTATCAATGTACGTTCAGAATATCCTTTTTCTGAAGGTTTTGCTCAGCATCATTGACGAAAAAGCGGATTTCAAAACGTTTTTTGTTTCGCTTCTGCTTTTCTTCGGCGCATATCTGCTCACAAACGCCGTTGTTACATATTCAATACGCACTAAAATGATTTCAGTAAAGGTTGTTCTGAAAAAGCTGAACAATAAAATATTCGAAAAAGCGATCGGTCTTGATATCGGTTGCTACGAAAACCCTGAATTTTATGATAAATACACCCGTGCAACTCAGGTTATTTCGGCGGCTCATTATGATACGCTCTGCTTTTACGTTGCTTCCTTCATAGGCGGTATCATCGCTCTTATCTGCGTTGTGGCAACGGTTACGGCTGTTGACCCGATGTATCTCCTTTTCCTTCTGCCCGTAACCCTCGTTTTTGCCGTTGAACATATCAAAACCAAGGTCACATATAACCGCAACCTTGAAATGACCAAAAACAACCGAATCAAAGCCTACATTCAGCGCACGATGCTTCTCAAGGATTACTCAAAAGATATGAGAACTTCGAATATTTTCGCCGTTATGCTTCAAAGATTCAAAGCTTCGATTGACGCAAACGTCGCCATTCTCAAAAAATACGGATTCAAGTTATTTCTTTACAGTACGCTGAGTTCGCTTTTCAGCGATTTTATCCCGATTATCGGCACCTACGCTTATGCGGGATATCAGTTTGTTTTCACAGACACTTTCACGGTTTCGGGCTTCTCGGTTGTGCTTTCTTCAATCAACGCCGTTCATCAGTCAACAATGAACATTGCAAGGAACTATGAAAGGCTTGCGAATACAGCCATTCTCTTTCAGCATCTGCGCGAGTTTTTCGACTATGAACCCAAGATTACCGACGGCGGTAAAAATGCGGAAGAATTTGAAAGCATCGAATTCAGAAACGTTTCGTTCAGCTATCCGGGTTCGGATAAAACCGCTCTAAAAAACATATCGTTCCGAATCAACAAAGGCGAAACGGTTGCCGTGGTCGGCGTAAACGGCGCAGGAAAATCAACTCTCGTGAAGCTTCTGCTCAGGTTTTACGATGCCGATGAGGGCGAAATACTCTATAACGGCATAAACGTTAAGGAATACAACGTTGCATCGCTCCGCAATGCCTACGCCACCGTTTTTCAGGATTACAGGAATTTTGCGGTTTCGGTCAACGAAAACATTATGTGTCACGAATGCACGGATGAAGAAAAAGAACTCGCAGAAAAAGCGCTCAGGCAAATCGGAGTATGGGATAAAATCTCATCCCTGCCCAACGGGGCGGATACCGTTCTTACCCGTGAATTCGACGTTGAAGGAATCGGTCTTTCGGGCGGAGAAAGCCAGAAAATTTCGGTTGCAAGGCTCTTTGCCCGCGATTTTCAGATTGCTGTTCTTGATGAGCCGAGTTCCGCGCTCGACCCCGTTGCGGAGTATCAGATGTATGAAAACCTTATAAAAGTAACGGAAAACAAAACCGTTATCTATATTTCTCACAGACTTTCAAGTGCCGTTTTGTCAGACAGAATCATTGTTCTCGGCGGCGGCGAAATAATCGAATCGGGAAACCATTCCGAGCTTATGGCAAAGAACGGAGAATACAGCAGGATGTTTACTCTTCAGGCGTCAAACTACAAAAAAGAAAGCGAGGCGGATGAAATTGTTCAGAAAAAAAGATAAAGAAAAAAGCATCCGCTCAATCCTTCCGAATATTTTCTATTTTGTGAAGCTGATGTTTTCCGTCTCTCCCCTGCTCGTCATAGGCGAACTTCTGTGGGGCGTGCTGACAATAGTTCCGAACAACCTTATCGGCGTTATCGGTGTCAAATATATCATTGATACCGTAACCGAAGGCAAAAATCCCGAACGCATTTTTTATGCGGTTGCCGTGATTGCGGTTGTTATAGTATGTTCAAACGTTTTTTCGTGGCTGTTTATGGAGTTTTATTGGAACAAAGAGCGCGAAAAGCTTTATTACGGAATCAACAAAAAGATTTATGAAAAGGCAAAAAGTCTTGATCTTGAATCCTATGATAACCCCGAATTCTATAACAAGCTTATCCTGACAATCGAATCGTCATCGGGCAATATTCAGAATCTTATGGGGCTTATAAGAGGCTATGTGGGCCATATTTTTTCTCTTCTGGCAGTATCTTCCGTTCTGCTGACAATCGACCCTATATGCCTTGTTATAATTCTCGGAATGATTGTTGCTTTTATGCCCCTGAGCAAAAAAATCGGTTCTCTTATGATGGAAAGACGGATTGAAAACGCAAAATACCATCGCCGTTCCGATTATTTTCAGCGCATTTTCTATCTTCAGGACTATGCAAAAGAAATAAGAATGAACGGAATTTCTCCCCTTCTTGTCAGCAGATACAACGAGGCTGCCGACGACGTTATCAGCAACCAGAAAACGTTTTTCACCAAAATAGCCGGCTTCAATTTTTTGCAGACCATCGGCGTTCAGGGAATAGGCTTCCTTTTTGTTCTTCCGCTTTATCTCGGCTACTGCGTTCTTGTTAAGGAAAGCATAACCCCCGGCGACTTCATTGCAACCTTCAACGGCGCACATTCTGTTGCTCTTTCATTTCAGCTTCTGACGGTATGGGCATTGCCTCAGTTTACCGAGCAGGCTAAAATGATAAGCAAATACAGAGAATTTCTCAGCGCAGAGCCAAAAATCAAAGACGGCGGAAAGGCAGTACCCAAAACCGAGCCGAAAGAAATTCAGATAAATAATCTTTCTTTCACCTATCCGGGAAACGATAAGCCCACTCTTGAAAACATCAGTCTCACAATAAAGCCATATGAAAAAATCGCTTTGGTTGGCTATAACGGTGCAGGCAAAACAACACTCACAAACCTTCTGCTCAGGCTTTACGACGCAACGGAAGGCGAAATACTGATTGACGGCGAAAACATAAAAGACGCAACCGTTGACTCCCACCGCGACAGATTCGCCGCCGTATTCCAGGATTTTCAGCTTTTCTCCTGCAGTATGGGTGAAAACGTTGCCCTTGACGTTGAACCCGATGAAAAAAGAGTTCTTGAAGCGCTTAAAAACAGCGGCTTTGATAAGGAACTGAAAAACGGAATAAACACCGAGCTTCTGCGTGAATTTGACACCGAAGGCATTATGCTTTCGGGCGGCGAAGCGCAGAAAACCGTTGTTGCCCGTGCATTTTATAAAGACTGCCCTTACGTTATTCTTGATGAACCGAGCGCAAATCTTGACCCGGTTGCGGAATACAATCTCAATCGGGCAATGATTGAAGCGGCGCAGCACAAAACGGTTATATTCATTTCTCACAGACTTTCAACAACCGTCATTGCGGACAGAATTTACGTTATGGAAAACGGAAAAATCATCGAAAACGGAAGCCATGCCGAACTTATGAAGCTTGGCGGCACCTATGCCGATATGTTCAGTCTTCAGGCGGAAAAATATATAAAATCATAGTTGCGTAACGTTTTCTCCCCAAAACTCCGATTGAAGAAACCGTTATTTTGTGATATTATAAAACAAAAAGGGGTAAGGGTGATAAAATGCTTTCAAGAATTATTGCGTTTATAATGTGCATCGTTTCTTTTTTCACTGCTCCGTTTTCACTTCTCTTCTCCGAAGCAGAGCTTAAAATTCAGCTTGCAAAGGGTAACTATGAAAGCCCGTATATCGTAAGACCTCTCGAAGAAATAACCGTAAACGGCGTTTCTATTGACGGATATTCCGTTGTTTCTCCGGAGGGCACTCTGTATTCAAACGCTGCGCAGACCCTTTGCAATGAGATTTATAAGGCTTGCGGAAGAAAAATTGCGGCTTCAGAAAGCAGTTCAAAAGCTTTCATAATAAATGAAACTCTGAACGATGAGGATATCTTCAGCCTTAAGGTTGAAAACGGCAATATTTATATCACGGGCTGTTCGGGTGCGGGGATTTCAAGAGGAATAGCCTCTTTTGCAGATGAAGTTCTGCTCTGTTCAAAAGGCAGTTATGATTTCAAAGACGGCTATGAATATACCAAAACTTTCACGGATTATGTGACCTATGAGGATTTCGGTGCAGTCGGCGACGGCAAAACGGACGACCTTGAAGCCATAGCCGAAACCCACAAGCACGCAAACGCAAACGGCTTGAGTGTTTTTGCAAACGAAACGGCAACGTATTATATCGGCGGTAAAGACAAAACCGCATTTGTTATGACCGATACCGACTGGTCAACCGCTCGGTTTATAATTGACGACACAGAGCTTGAAAACAGAAGCGCATGGATATTCAGCATTTCCCCGTCGCAGGGCGGAATAAACGTGACCGATAAGCTTTCCCCTCTCAAATCAGACGCAACGGCTTTGGGCGTTGCTCTTGAGAGCAAAAGCCTTGTTGTGCTTACGGATTCCAACGTCAAGCAATATATCCGCAAGGGTGCGAACCAAAACTCGGGCAGCAGCCAGACCGACGTTATTCTTGTTGACGAAAACGGAAAAATTTCGCCCGAAACTCCGCTTATCTGGGATTTTGATTCAATCACCTCTGCCGTTGCCTACCCCGTTGATGCCGAAAAATTAACCGTAAAAGGCGGCAGATTCACAACCCTTGCAAACAACGCCTCCTCCGAATATAACTATTATGCAAGAGGCATTCTTGTCAAACGCTCAAACACCGTTATTGACGGAATATATCACGATATAAAAAACGAGGGCAAAACGGGTTCGCCGTATTCGGCTTTTGTCAGCATTTCAACCTGCGCCGACGTAACGGTTAAAAACAGCACGTTTACGGGCCATAAAAAATATTCAACCGTCGGCTCGGCAGGAACGTCCGTGGCAATGGGTACTTACGATATAGGCGCGGCAACGGCGGTCAACGCAAAGTTCATAAACTGCAATCAGACAAACGATATAACCGATATCAATTATTGGGGAATAGCAGGCACGAACTATTGCAAGAATCTGCTCTATGACGGCTGTGCGCTCTCACGATTCGATGCGCATCAGGGAGTTCTTAACGCAACGGTCAGGAACTCCGTTCTCGGTCACCACGGAATAAAGCTTATCGGAAGCGGAACGGCTCTTATTGAAAACACAACCGTTTTATCGGACAGCTTCGTTGCGCTTCGCTCCGACTACGGCTCAACATGGAACGGCGATCTGATTATCCGCAACTGCAAGTTCTATCCCACGGGCATTTCAAGCCATATTATTGATGCGGAGAATTCGGAAGACCATGATTTCGGCTACGTCTGTTATCTGCCCGAAAGAATAGAAATTGACGGCTTTTTTGTTCACAGAATCGGAAAGAGCTGTCTTTTCACCGAGGTTAATCCGAAGCATAAATCAGATTCATACAATGCGGAATACCCCGTTGTTCCTCCTCGGGAAATAACCGTCAGGGATTTTGAAAATCTGTTTTTCGGCGGGCTTTCCGTTTCAAAAAACAAAGCGATATTCAAAGTTCAGATTTCATAACAAACAAATTCAAAGATAGGAGAACTGAAATGAAAATAGCCCTTTTCGGCACTGATCAGCTTCAGTTTTCAAAAGTTTATACACCCGAGGTTCTCAAAAAACTTGCTGAATACGGCGAGCTTTCACAAAGAATAAACAAAGAGAATCTTGCGGAAAACGCACGGTTCCTTGCAGACTGCGAAATTGCGTTTTCAACCTGGGGTATGCCTCAATTCACCAAAGAAGAAATCGCGGAATATATGCCGAATCTGAAGGCTGTTTTTTACTCTGCAGGCACGGTGCAGTATTTCGCACGTCCGTTTCTTGAAAGCGGAATAAAAGTTTTCAGCGCATTTGCGGCAAACGCCGTACCCGTTGCGGAATACACCTTTGCACAAATAACACTTGCGGCAAAAGGATATTTCCAAGCTGAAAAAAACTACCGTTTTCTCCACTCTCGCTCGGTTGCTTTTGCGAATTCGTCAACGGGCAATTACGGCTGTAAGATCGGTCTGATCGGACTCGGCGCAATCGGAAAAATTGTTGCCGAAAAGCTGAAAGCACTTGAGGTTGAAGTATATGCGTGCGACCCGTTTGTGGCTGAAAAAACCGCAAAGGAACTCGGTGTGACCCTTGTTGATATGGAAACGGTTTTCAGCGAATGCGATATCATCAGCAACCATCTTGCCAACAAGCCCGAGCTTGAAAACGTGTTTAACGGCAAACTGTTCAAGAAGATGAAAAAGCATTCAACTTTCATCAACACGGGCAGAGGTGCGCAGGTCAACGAATATCAGCTTGCTTTATCGCTGCTTCTTCACCCGTCAAGAACTTTTGTTGCCGACGTTATAAAAAACGAGCGATTTCCGTATGTTTCGCCTCTTTTCTGGTGTCCGAATGCAATTCTAACTCCTCATATCGCAGGCAGCACGGGTAACGAACCGCAGCGAATGGCTTATTATATGACGGAAGAAATGGAAAGATTTCTCTCGGATAAACCCCTGAAATATGAAGTTACTGCCGAATCGCTTGAAAGAATGGCATAACACCAATCATTTCCCTGCTTTTTGCAGGGATTTTTCTTTTTCGGATTGAATAATGCGTTTCGTTGTGTTAAGATTAACTCAATCTCGGAAAGGGTGGTCTGTTATGAGCGAAAGATGGGTTCAGGCATGGGGTCAGGCACATTCGGCTCTGTCGTTTTTCTATTATCCGTCATGCCAAAAAACATACAGAATGGTTGTTTGTTCGCCGATATCGGGCAAAAAAATCAGGCTCGAATTATCAAACGAATGCGCCAAAAACGACGTTTATATCGGCGGTATAACCGTTGCAAAATGCGATAAGAACGGCTGTTTTGCCGATGAATACAAAACTGTGCATTTCAATTCTCAGGCTTCATTCCGCATCAAAAAAGGCGAGGTTATTTCAACAGACCCGATTGATTTCGCCGTTGAAACGGATGATTGTTTCTGCATCAGCATCTACGTTGAAAAAGGCTCGCTCCGAAGCGGAAACCTGATCGACAGCGTTGAGCTGATTACCGTTAAAGGCGACGTCACAAAAGAAAAGAGCGTTGTTAACCAGCGCAGAAAAAGAGATAAGGTCAGAGAAGTTGCGTCACAGCTTCTCAGAATGTATTTTCATAAACCCATTCCCCTCTTTCAGTCCGTTGAGCTGCTCAACGATACGGGTGCGGGCGCAATAACGGTTTTCGGCGATTCGATAAGCCAGCAGGGCTACTGGGTCAACGATTTTGAAAAGAGAATCAGAAGCGAATTCAAGGGCAGATATTCCGTTATCAACAAATCTATAATGGGCAACAGAACCCTGCTCGATTTCAGCCGAAGATTCTTCTGCAAAGGTCTTTTCGGTATCAGCGGTCTTAACCGCCTTGAGCGTGACGTTCTGAATTATGACGATACGGAATACGTGCTTTACGCCCTCGGCACAAACGATTTTCTGCAGTATAACACCATTGCCGCTCCCAAAAACGAAAAGCCGACGGTAAAGGAACATTTCGATGCCGTCAAGGGCGTTTCGGATTTGCTGGCGGAACGTGGCAAAAAGCTCGTTGTTTTCAATATTATGAATTTCGGCGAAGCATTTGATTCAAGGCCCGAAAAAGAGGCTATGGTCAGGGAATACAACACTATGCTCAGCGAAAATGCCGATAAATTCCACGCGGTCTATGACCAGGCATCTCTGGTTGTCAACCCCGATAAGCCAAATTGTTCAAAAAAAGAATATCTCGGAAAAGATTATATTCATCCCAACAAAAAAGGCGGAAAGCTCGTTGCGGATAACGTTAATCTTGATTGGTTCAGATAAAAATTCAACCACCTGATTTTTCAGGTGGTTTTTGCATTGTTATGCCATTTTTGTTTTATTAGTTTTTCTTTTATCTACTGCAGAAAATTTATTTTTGATTTGTCAATATATTCTGCACTGTATTCATCCTCAAGAAGCTCGTTCCACTGCTTTTCTGTTCCATCAAAAAATATTTCATAGTTTGTTTCATATCTGAAATCAAGCTCAGGATCTTCTACACTTTCACAAAAATTATATCCTTCAATTTTTTCAACACCCGAACCAACATATATTTCTTTGAGATTTCTTGCTTGCATAATCGCTGCGTGTTTTATTGTTTTTACGCTTTCGGGTATTCGGTATGTTTCACCGCTTTTATTTGCAGGATATAATAAAAGTTCAGTTTTATCTTTATTAAACAAAACACCGTCTCTGCTTGAAAAATGCTCATTTTTACGGTCAACATTAATTTTTTTTAGTGATTGACCGCCGATTGCGCATCCATCTATAAACGAAACGCCTTTACCAACGTCAACTGTTTCGAGCCGATCACACGCTGTCATTGCTTCGCAGCCAAGAAAAGTTACACTATCAGGAATATCAATATATTTTATCCCTGAATATTTGAACGCTCCGCCGTCAAGTTTTGTAAGCGTTTCAGGAAGTATAACCGTTTCGATGTTGTCACAACCAAACAACAAACAATCATCAATCACTGTTATACCTTTACCTACAGTCAGCTTTATTAATTCATCGCAAAAGCAAAAAGCACCATAACCGATTTTTGTTACACTGTCAGAAATTATATACTCTTTTTGATTTTTACCTATCGGATATTGTATAAGCTCTGTCATTCCTTTGTTGAACAATACACCGTCAACCGATATATAGTTTTTATTATCTTTGCTTACTTCAATATTTTTCAGTTTGCTGCAGGGCTTACCTTCAACATCAAAGATAAACGGTGCACCCCCAATTTTTTTGACTCCGCTTCCGATATAAACACTTTCAAGTGACGAACAGCTTTCAAAAGCCTGCGCTCCTATAATTTCCACACTGTCGGGAATAGTTATTGATTTAATGTTTTTGCAGAGAGCAAAAGCGTGCGCCTCGATTATACGGGTTCCTTCTTTTACTGCAATATGTTCAGCCTCGGTTTTCCAGTTAACTTCAACAAGGCAGGTATCAACATAAAAAATATCATCTTCCCAATTTTTAGGATTTGAATATACCGAAGATTCTTCAAACGCCGCTTTGGGAACATTATCAAGACTTTGAGGAATAATAACTGTTTTTAAATTTTTGCTTTCTTTAAAAGCACCACTGCGGATGCTTATTACACCTTCGGGAATCTCATAAATTTCAACAGGGCTGCCTTTAGGATAACGAATTATCTCCGTTTGGTCAGCATTGAACAAAACCCCGTTTTCATCAGAAGAATACTTGGGATTGTTTTCTGCAACAATATATTTTTCGATTTTTTTCATATCCGGTATATACCCGACATAACTTGAAGGTAAACAAACAGTTTTCACATTATCAAACAACCAAAAAGCAAATTTATCAGAATCTGTTATACCTTCTTCAATACGAATAGTCTCCGCTATTCCGGACCAATGTGATTCGTTTTGTGGAATAACACCACCACGCCTTTCAAATTTTCCTGTTCCATAGATAAGAAAAGATGAATTTGATTCATCATATCTCCATTTTATCGTATCGCTAAATGTTCCGCTTGTACTGTAGTTTTCTTCCGTAACCAAATCTTCTGTTGTTGTGTCACTCTGAATATCTTCGTTTTCTGAACAAGATGAAAATAACAAAATCAAAGATAAACAAACACATACAAATAAAATCTTTTTCATCAATACCCCTCCTTTATTTCTTTCAATTTTATTATGGAGTTATTATTCTTGTTTGTCAATTTACAATTTTGTTACTTCCAGTTACATTTTTGTAATAAAGATGCTAGTATAAACATAAAAACCGCCCCTGATTTTGTCAGAGGCGGTTGAATTTTTTGTTGAAATTAACCGAGGGCAACCATGCTGAAAACGAGAGCGAAAAGAGCAACCGTTTCGCAAAGACCGACAACGGTGATGTACTGCGAGAAGCCTTTGCCCGTTTCGGCAAGAGCATCTGCGCCCGAAGCACCTGCTTTACCCTGAACAACGGCGGATACTGCCATTGCAACGCCTGATGCGATGCCGAGACCGAGAAGGAATGCGGGGTCTTTTTCTGCACCACTCATCTGCTGCATAAGAAGGAAACCGTAGATGGTCTGTGTAAGAGGTGCACCTGCAAAAACGGTAAGAATGAAAGGCGCTGCCTTATTGCTCATATAGCACTTTTTCCAAGCGCCGATTGATGCCTGACCCGCAATGCCGATGCCGATTGCAGAGCCTGTTGCGGCAATACCCATTGCCAGAGCTGTTGCTAACTGTCCGAAATTCATAATTATTCTCCTTATTTTTCAATTTGTTCTTCAAAGGGTTTGAATTTATGTCCGCTCCAGGACATATCAAGATGCGATGAAAACTCAAGAGTGTTGAGTCTGATTCCGTGAACGATAACGGATAAAACGTTCAGTATCATATTCAGTCCGTGGCCGAATACAAGCAGAACGATTGCAACTATCATAAACAAGAAGTTGCCCAGCAGAGGCCCTGCAAGTTCATTGACGGTTGCGGAGATTGCCGCACCCGCAAGACCTACAGCCCAGAGGCGTATATACGATACTATATCTGAGAAAACGTTCACAACGCCGAGCAGAACAGAAACGATGTTCTTCACACTCGAAAGAATTGATTTGATAATGTTTCCCTCATAGTTCGAAAATACGAAGCTGAGAACGAATCCGACGCCTACCAGAATAAGCGCAACCGTGCCGACGGGTACGCCGCCGAGTACAAGTCCGAAGTTGAAAACTTCAGCATTCACAACGAAGCTGAGTACAACGTAGAATATGCCGAAAAGCTGCATTATTGAGCCGATATCGCCGAGGATTTTTATTGATTTTCTGTTTCGCACCGCAACCTTGAGATGAGCAACGGTGAGCTGAACAAGAGCCAGCGAGAAGCAGAATATCTGAAGATTCTGTGCT
>JAZSBC010000132.1:0-5544 GCA_045602245.1 Acutalibacteraceae bacterium
CGATCGCAAAGAACATCATGAAATCAACTCTCAGGCAGAATATCATTATCTATAATGAGCTTGACAGAATCGATTTCGATACCTTTATCAGCTGGCATGAGCAGGTGAAGCTTCTCAAGGTCGGCTTCGATGTTGACATCAAGGCTCAGAAGTTCACCAGAGATATCGCTTATGCATCGATCGGAGGCTCCAACTACCGCCATAATCCTTATGATAAGGCAAAGTTCGAGGTTTCAGCTCATAACTTCATAGATATGTCAGAAGACGGCTACGGTCTCACAATTCTCAACGACTGCAAGTACGGCTATGAGGTAAACGAGCAGAGAATGATCATCACTCTTCTCAAGGCTCCCATGAATCCCGACCCGAAATCAGACAGAGGCGACCATTACTTCTCATATTCACTCTATCCGCACGCAGGCGGCTGGAAGGATGCCGAAACTCTTGTAAGAGGTCTTGAATTCAACAACCCCATGCTCCCCGTTGAAATCGCTGCAGATGCAAAGGGCGCAGAAAGCGCATCGTTCATCAGCGTTGACGGCAAGAACGTTACTCTTGAAGCTGTCAAGAAGTGCGAAGACGAGGATGCTTACATTGTTCGTTTTGTTGAAAAGTCAGGCAGAAGAACAGCCGTTAACGTTCAGTTCTTCGCTGAAATCGCAAGCGTTGCCGAATGCAACCTTCTTGAAAGAGAAGACGTTGCGGCTGATATCGCAAGCGGTAACACAATGAGCTTTGAAATCAAGCCCTTCGAAATCAAGTGCTATAAGGTTAAAGTAAAATAATCAGTTAATAATAACGCAACCCCTCCGAGGCTCGCTGCTTCGGAGGGGTTGCCGTTTAGGGAGGTTATGCTGAGGGCAAATACAAATGAAAAC
This sequence comes from Acutalibacteraceae bacterium, assembly GCA_045602245.1. Taxonomy (GTDB): domain Bacteria; phylum Bacillota; class Clostridia; order Oscillospirales; family Acutalibacteraceae; genus CAG-177. The sequence goes on from JAZSBC010000132.1 coordinate 879, forward strand.
AGTTAATTCATCGTAAAGCTGCTCATAAATAACTGCATAAACATTTCAATAAACCTTCTGACGAAAGATTCAAAGAAGTCGTTGACAGGTACGGAATTGCCTGATTTGCAGCTTCTTGTGCTTATCTGTCCGCACACAGTGCATTCTCTGGTGCTTACTTCGTTTCCGCTCTCGTGGTCGTGAACGTATTCGCTCCATTCACCGAATTCGTGACCGATAACGGGGATACTGCTCTCGTTGCAGGTGAATCCGCAGTTTGTGCAGACGTCGGCAACCGTTCCCTGTGTTGTGCAGGTTGAATGTGTAAGAATTGTTGTAACAAAAACTTCGTGATTGCAAGCAACCTTTTCTGTCATTGCCTGAATGTAGGCGTTCTGAACGTTGTAGCTTGATGATTCTTTCCAGTTGGGTCTTGACATATTTGTGTTGATATAGCTCTCTCTGCTGCGTGAATAATAAGCGTTTTCGTTTGAGCCGTTCTTTTCTACGGGTACTCTTGCTATGCCTGAACAGCCTGTGTATCTGACTGCTATTGCAAAGATATCGCCTGTATAGAGGTCGATTGCGGAATCAAGGTAAAGTGTATGATAACCCATATTATCAAGAGTGGTTTTAATTGTTGCAACCTTTGTTCCCTGGTTGGGTGCGGTGTAGTTTTCGGGCAGGTTGTTATAAATTGTAACTTCAACCGTTGTGTATACGGCTGCGGTATAAATTGAAACAGACGTGAGTTTTTCTCTGCCTGCAGCTCTGAAAACGTTTGCAGCTTCCATTGAGCCTGATAACATAAGAGCCGTTCTCCAATTAGCACCGTTATATGAATAATTTGTGCCCATGTTTTCTGTTGAACGGGCGGAGAAACCTGTGTAGCAGGAGAGAGAAGTGTCATAATAGGAAATCCAGAAGAAACCTCTTGCGCCCCAGTAGGGACCCCAACTGTTTTTGCAAAGCCATGCACCGTTGCCTTCAGGTCGGTTGCCCTCTTTGAAGTTTTCGGCTGAATAATCGTCGTCCCAGCCTACGATTGTAACCTGATGGTTTGTTGCAGGGCCGTTGCTGTAGCAATATGAAACAGTGTTTTGTGTGTAGTATTCTTCGTCGTAATACATTGAAACAACTGCACTGCCGTGTTCAAGTATCCATTCTTTTACGCTGTCCGTGTCCTGAAGCTCCTGAACGGATTCAAGAATAACGCCGCTGTCGGTGTTGTATCTGTCGCTTTCGTCATAATTGCCCATCTTGGTGAAGTTTGTGCCGTAGAAGGGGAAGTCGCTTTCGTTTGCAAGACCTGAACGGCGTGCAAGAGCGGCGGAGGCAATCATTGAATTGCCGCCTTTATTATAGGGTGAATCGTGGTTTATGCCGTCGCCGTATGCAAGGTCGTTTTCGTTATCTGTCAGTGTTCTGCTTGCAAACCAGCTCAGATGAGCTTCCGAAAAATCGGTGTTTTCGGCTTCGGTAAGACCTTTCATAATGCTGTCGGTTTCAAGTGCGCTTACAGTTGAAAAAACCCAGCAGTTGCCCGAAACGCCCTGGCTTTTTGCGGCGGTAACAACGTTATCCTCTCTTGCGTCGTAGCTTGAGGGGAAAGACGGTGCTGCTGAAGTGAAAAGAAGCTGTTCGGTGTCTTTGCTTAAATCAACTTCTTCGCCGTTTGAGAGAACGTACTCAGAGTCCACATAGCCGTATTCTCCCGGGTCTGAATATTCGATGTGCATAAATTCAAACGGAGCCTCTTCCTCTGCTGCAAAGGAAGATAAAGCGGGTGTGCCTGAAGCCAGAACCAATGCTGCCAATGCAGAACTCATAACCCTCTTGAACTGCTTTTTCATTATTATCACTCTTTTCTTTTTATTTGGCTTTTTGCCCTTTCACCTATATGACGAGTGATAATTCGATTTGGTTTGAATTTTTTTGAAAAAATTTTAAAAATTTTTCGGATGTACATTTTTACCTTGCAAAAGCGAATGTTTGACACTTTTATTTAAGGTATGTTATATTATATTAGGTCAGCAAGTAATTACCTGTGAAATGAAGATTAAAAAAGCTTATTATGTATATAATAGAAACAAGGAATAATTGTTTACAAATTGTTCACAAATTTTATGTCACATTTTGATGATTTGAAATGTTTTATATATTAAATGGTATAATTATGCCTTGATGAAGGAGGTGCGGCTTTGTGCGCAATAACTTCTCACTATAATGATGAGCTTCGCCACATTGAATATGCGGTTGAAAAATACAGCAAGATGCTTTTTCGCATCTGCTACGGGATTCTTGATAATAAAGCAGACGCTGAAGACGCACTTCAGGAAACCTTTTTAAGATATATGACCAAAGCACCGCTTTTCAATGATTCGGAGCACGAAAAAGCGTGGCTTATCAAGGTTGCAACAAACATCAGCAAAAATATGGTCAGATTCAATCAGCGCCACGCAGCGGAAAATCTTGACGAATTGCGGGATATCGGCATAAGCGACGGCGACAGAGAGCTTTTTGACCTTATTATGCAGTTGCCGCCAAAATACAAAGTGGTTCTTGATTTATATTATATTGAAGGTTACAAAGCAAACGAAATTGCTGACATAACAAATTCATCGCCTGCAGCGGTGCGTAAACAGCTGCAGCACGGCAGAAAAATGCTGAAATTTGCGTTGGGGAGGAACGATACTGATGAGAATTAAAAACAGAGCAATCAAAAACTACATCAGGGTTATGGATACTCTTGATATGAGTGAAGAAAAGAAACAGGAAATCATCCGTAACTGCGCTCTCTACGCAACAAGCAGAAAAATCAAAACAAGAAATTACAGAATTGTTTCGGTTAAAGCTAAAGAAGAAACAGTCTGATTTTTGACAATTCAACACCGATATTGCGGCTGCCTCACTCTGAAAAGTGAGGCGGCCTTTTTATTTATGGAGCCTTTTGTTACAAAAACAAACAAGCAGATTTGTATATATTTACCAAAAGTGGAGGATAAAAGATGAAAGAACCAATATTCTACAGGGCTGTCAGGGGTCCTGCAACGGGTATTTTCAAGACGATTTATAAACCCGAAATAATCGGAAAAGAGAACATACCCGAAAGCGGAAGAATTATTCTTGCGGGCAACCATACAAATTATTTTGACTGCCTGCTTGTGGGAAGCGCAACAAAAAGATGCGTTCATTACCTTGCAAAGGATGAACTTATCAAAGGTCCGTTCGGCTTTATTTTTAAAGCTCTCGGTATTATTCCCGTCAATCGCCGCACAAAGGATTCAAAAGCTCTTGAAACTGCGGTTGAAACACTCAATGATGAAAAGCTGATAGGCATTTTTCCCGAAGGAACAATCAACAGAACGGAAGACGTTGTTATGCCTTTCAAATTCGGAGCCGTCAAAATGGCGCAGACGACACAGACAAACATAATTCCTTTTGTTATTTCGGGCAAATACAAGCCTTTTAAAAAGAACGTGAAAATCCGTTTCTTTGAGCCTGTGAAGGTCGGCGAAGACCTTGTTGAGGCAAACAATAAACTTATGAAAATCGTGTCGGATGAAATCGTTAAGGAGAAAGAGATAAATGAAAAAAACTGAAAAAAGACCCGAAGACAGAGAACTGGGTTATAAATTACTTACGCCTTTTATGAGAATAGCTTTCAGGCTCTGGTATAACCCCAAAATCATCGGCGCCGAAAAAATTCCCGCCGACGGAGCCATTGTTATAGCCTGCAACCACAAGCACGTCTATGACCAGTGCCTTACCGTTATGGCGACCAAAAGAGTTATTCATTATATGGCGAAAAAAGAATATTTTGACGGAAAGCTTGCGCCTCTTTTCAGAATTGTGGGCTGCATTCCCGTTGACAGAGCAAGAAGAGATTTTTCAAGTGCAAAATCGGCTCTTGCCGTTCTTAAAAAAGACGGAGCTGTCGGTATTTTCCCTGAGGGAACAAGAAACAAAACCGATAAATTTATGCTTCCTCTTAAAGACGGTGCCGTTGCAATGGCTAACAAGGGAGATGCTTATATCGTTCCCTGCGGTCTTACGGGCGATTACTGCTTCAGAAGCAAGAATCTTACAATCCGTTACGGCGAGCCTTTCAAAGTCGGAAATATGACCGTTGCGGAGGCAAAGGAAAAGCTCAGAAGCGAAATTGAGCGTCTCATGCTTGAGAACCTTGATAACGAAGCGAAAATGAGAAAAAATGCGTAATTCGGGAGAGAGACAATGAGAATAGGTATGGACGTCGGTTCAACCACGCTCAAGTGTGTTGCAATCGACAATGAAGGTAACATAGTTTATAAAGCATACGAACGGCATTTTTCAAAAATTGCAGAAAAAAGTGCCGAGATGCTTTTAGATATTGTTGAAAAAAATCCGCAGTTTGCCAAAGCAAGTCTGACTGTATCAGGCTCTGCGGGTATGGGCTTTGCAAATTCGCTCGGTCTTGAATTTGTGCAGGAGGTTTATGCAACAAGAATCAGCGTTTCACGCCTTTTGCCCGGCACCGACGCGGTAATCGAGCTTGGCGGCGAGGATGCCAAAATCCTTTTCTTCACAAACGGTGTGGAGGTAAGAATGAACGGCTCCTGTGCAGGCGGCACGGGTGCTTTCATCGACCAGATGGCGTCGCTTCTGAGCGTTGACCCGTTTGAAATGAACGAGCTTGCAAAGAGCA
>JAZSBC010000133.1:0-23140 GCA_045602245.1 Acutalibacteraceae bacterium
CCTGCTTGTGGTTTTTGTTTGTTTTAAGCATACAATAATTCGAACCTTTAGTCAACAAACCGTTGCCGAAAACGGCATATATATTGACTTTTTGTCAATTTAAGTCGGAGGCCAAGCGGTCTTAGGAAGACAAGTTAAGGTGACAACTCCTTGGCTCACAGAACGACATGGCTACGTCCGACTTCCTGCTTGTGGTTTTTGTTTGTTTTAAGCATACAATAATTCGAACCTTTAGTCAACAAACCGTTGCCGAAAACGGCATATATATTGACTTTTTGTCAATTTTTTTGTAGAATAATAGAGTTAAAGTATGCCAAAAGGAGATTTATTATGAAAACTGCGTTCAGAAGAATAGTTTCTCTTGTTCTTGCTCTGTCAACCGTTTTTTCGGTCTGCTCAGTTGCTTTTGCAGAGGGTGAAACAGAAACACAGTCTGCCGTAGCAGGCTTCACCGCAGACGATTATCTTACAGTTGACGGTCAGGATATAGTTAATCAGAACGGCGAAAAGATTCGGCTCAAGGGCGTCAATCTCGGCGCGTGGATGATATGGGAAGGCTGGCTCTGCCCCTATGAGGATGACCTTGACCATTACACAATGCTTGAAGAACTTACAAAGCGCTTCGGCGAAGAAAAAGCCTATGAGCTTTTCAATATTTATATGGATAACTGGATAACGGAATACGACCTTGACGAAATCAAGAAGATGGGCTTCAACTGCGTCCGCGTTCCTTTCTGGTTCAGGAATTTCTACTATGACGATAACGGAAGAAAAATTCTTGATGAAAACGGCAAATGGGATTTATCGCGCCTTGAATGGGTTGTTGAGGAATGCTCAAAGCGTGAAATCTACGTTGTTCTCGATATGCACGGCGCGGTAGGCTATCAGAGCGATGCGCCTCATAACGGCAAGAAGGGTTCGGTCGGGCTTTATGCCGATACCGAGCAGGGCGAAAGATACCGCGAGCTTACCGACGAGCTGTGGAGAGAAATTGCTCTGCGTTTCAAGGGCAACCCTGCCGTTGCAATGCTTGACCTTCTCAATGAGCCGATGTGCGACGTTGAGGCAGGCGAGCTTGAAAGAAGAAAAAACAACGAGATGATTTATACCCGTCTTTATGATACAATCCGTGAGGTTGATGAAGACAGAATCCTGACGATGGAAGCTATCTGGACTGCGATTGCTCTGCCTATGGCATGGACGAAGGGCTGGGACAACGTTGTTTATCAGGTTCATTTTTACAACAACTCCAATTTCATTTTCAATCTTTTTGCGTGGTTCACAAAGTTTGTTTATTCAGACGTACCTATGATGATGGGCGAATTTTATCCTCATCAGAAAACCACCTGGGAGAATTGCTTCAACACCCTTGATAAAGCGAACTACAGCTGGTTCCTCTGGACTTATAAGGCAACGGGTCACGGAATGTGGAGTTCGGATTGGTGCCTGAGAGGCAGCAAAGACGGCTTTGAAAGAGTAAACGTTTATACAGATTCCTACGAAGAAATCGCAAGGAAGTGGGGAGAATGCATCCGCACCGAAAACGGTTTTCAGGATTCGGGACATTATGATAAAAACGTGAAAGAACATATTTAATCGGGAGGACAAATGAAGATTACAAAGAAAATTACAGCTCTTATTTTAGCTCTCGCAATCGGATTTTCCGTTTGCGCGCCTGCCGCAAATGCGGCGAAAGTTACCGCCCCTCAGAACTTTGACGAATACTGTCAGGTGATTGCAGACAAAGGCTACCCTGCACTCTCTTCAAAGCAGTTTGTCGAGATTGTCAAGGCGTTCAATTTTATCATAAGATTTTTTACGGGCAGAGGCTTTATTGAGCAGGAGAATTTCAATATCACCGCCGATGCGCTTCTGACCGAAATCTGCAATGACGTTGCAAACGAAAGCGGATTTGATATACTGATGCTTGTGGGCAATTTTCCCGAATCGAATCAGTACGCAAAGTTTGTGACCGAAACTTTTCAGATTGATACAACCGCGCTCAGGGATAAGTTCTATGAACTCAGATTTGAGCAGGACGCAAAGGGCAACGTGCCTATGGCTTGCGTATATTATTTTCTCGGTCTTTATTTCAGCGTAATTGAGGAATGCCACGCATATTGCGAACCCCTTGAAGGCAGAGAAAACGAATACGAAGTATGCCTCAGAATTGTCCTTCAGGACGGCACTTTTGAAAGAGTCGGCACCGGCGTTGTCATCAATACCGAAACGGGTATGGTTACGGGTAAGGACGGCGGAAGCATTCTCGGAATCGGTTTTGAATTTTCATATACCGAGCTTCTTCTCTATGCGCAGACTAACGTATGGATGCGCGATTTCGGCTTCACTTTCCTTTATGACCTTTTCTGCTACACAACGCCGTTTTTCTTCTATAACACACGCAGAATCAAGTTTGACTATGACGGACTTGAATGGATGGTTCAGATCTGGAAGGGCAACTATCTTGTAAGCAACGGTGCAGAGGTCGGTATTTATAACCGTCAGCCCGGTTCAATCGGCACTTATTACGACTGCGCAAACGATGAGCAGATGATGAATATGTCGATGAAGCTTTATCACGGTGATGACCTGATTCTTGAACGCCCCGAACAGCTTCACTGGTGGCTTACGGGCTTCAAAATCAGCGATACTCTTTATCCTGCAAAATATCTCACTCTTGATTTTACAATCGAGATGCCCGATGAAGAAATGCGCGACGCTTTCTGCGAAGCAATCGATACGCACTACAGAAAAGATATGTCATATACTGTTGACGGTCTTAAAGTTAACGTAAAATGGTAAAACAAAGCCTTACGGAGCTGATTCTCCGTAAGGCTTTTTGCGTGTAAACTTTACTTTACACAGTGAAAACGTGTTTTGCCAATAAAGGTTGATTGATTTTTACGCGGATTTTATGATAAAATCGCAGAAAGGAGTGATTTTATGGCTTTTGTGGGTTTCTGGATGATACCGCTCGTGCTCATATTTTTGGTTATCGACAAATTTCTGGAAATTTTCGGCTTTGACCTCTCTGCGTGGCTGAGCGAACCCGGGAATATCGAAAAAGTTGTGGAAACGATTATTGATATTATAGATTTTATCGGAAACATATATTCAACCGCCGCATCATACGTATCAGCCGTTATTGATTTCTTACGGGAAATTCTTCCGTTCATATAAAATCTTTTGCCTGCCGATGCACGTTTGCTGTACGGCAGGTTTTGTATATTTATTTGTAAAACAATACATATTGCATCTTTTCTTTTTTTATGATATATTACATAATGGTTAGATTTGAGTTTGTTTTTACAGATAAGGAGGAAGAAAAATATGTGTAATTGTAACTGCGGCGGACCCAAAAGCGACCTTTCGCTGATTGACGGCGTGCTTAAGGAATACGGCGGTGTGCCGAGCAATCTTATCACTATTCTTCAGAAGGCGCAGAATATCTACGGCTATCTGCCCAAGGACGTTATGTACTGCATAGCTGAAAACGTGGGTGTATCTCCCGCTGACGTTGTGGGTGTTGCAACCTTCTATTCGCAGTTCAGACTTACCCCCATCGGCAAATATCTCATTATGGCTTGTCAGGGTACAGCCTGCCACGTTAACGGCAGCGAGCGTATCACTGCGGCAATTTCCGAATATCTCGGCATCGGTAACGGTGAAACAACGGCAGACGGACTTTTTACTCTTGAAAACGTTGCGTGCCTCGGCTGTTGCTCACTTGCACCCGTTATTATGATAAACGGCGAAGCCTACGGCAACCTTACTCCCGATTCGGCGGTTTCCGTAATCAGATCCATTCAGGAAAAGGAGGGTAAATAATGCGAGTTATAATCGGTGAAGGTTCCTGCGGAATTGCGGCAGGTGCATCAAAAGTCCGTGCGGCAATCGAAAGCGTAATGACCGCAAACGAACCCTTCTCACTCGGCAGCACAGGCTGTATCGGTATGTGCTTCCTTGAGCCTATCGTTGACCTTTATGAAGGCGATAAACTTATTAAACGTCTTGTTAAAGTTACCGCAGACGATGCTCAGGATATTGTTGACTGTGCAAGAAGCGGTGATTTATCGCTCGTTGAAAAGCTTGTTATCTCGGCTGAAGATGAAGAATTTCTCACAAAGCAAACAAGAATCGCTCTTCGTCACTGCGGCTTAATAGACCCCGTATCGCTTGACGATTACAGAGCGGCAGACGGTTATCAGGGTCTTGAAAAAGCTTTGAAAACAATGACTCCCGAGCAGGTTATTGAAGAAATAAAGGTTTCGGGTCTTGCAGGCAGAGGCGGTGCAGGTTTCCCCACCTGGTTCAAGTGGAATGCCGCCCGTCAGAGCGCAGGCGAAGAAAAATATCTTATCTGTAATGCTGACGAGGGCGACCCCGGTGCGTTTATGGACAGAGCCGTTATCGAGTCAGACCCTCACAGCCTTATCGAAGGTATGCTCATCGGTGCTTATGCAATCGGCGCAAAGGAAATGATTGTTTACGTGCGTGCGGAATATCCGCTTGCAATAACTCACCTTGAAATTGCCATTGAGCAGGCTAAGAAGGCAAATCTTCTCGGCAAAAACATTCTCGGCACCGATTTTTCCTGCGATATGAGAATCAAGGCAGGTGCAGGTGCGTTTGTATGCGGTGAAGAAACCGCACTTATCGAATCGCTTGAAGGCAAAAGAGGTATGCCCAGACTCAAGCCTCCCTTCCCTGCACAGAAGGGTTATATGGATAAGCCCTCAAATATCAACAACGTTGAAACTTTCGCAAACGTTTCGTGGATTATAAACAACGGCGGCGAAGCTTTTGCCGCTATGGGTACCGAAAACAGCAAGGGTACCAAGGTTTTTGCTCTCACGGGTAAAATCCGCAAGGGCGGTCTTGTTGAAATTCCTATGGGTAAAACTCTCCGTGACGTTATCTACGGCATCGGCGGCGGTATCCGTGACAACAAGGAATTCAAGGCTGTGCAGATGGGCGGCCCCTCAGGCGGCTGTATGCCTGCAGACCTTCTTGATACCGTTATCGACTACAAGGCACTTGCCGCAACGGGCGCAATTATGGGCTCGGGCGGTATGGTTGTTATGGATGAAAGCACCTGTATGGTAGGTATGGCAAAATTCTTCCTCGATTTCACTGCGCTCGAGTCCTGCGGTAAATGTGTGCATTGCCGAATCGGTACTGCAAGAATGCAGGAAATACTGACCCGTATCGTCAAAGGTGAAGGTAAAGACGGTGATATCGAGCTTCTTGAAGAGCTTTGCGAAGCGGTAAAAGACGGTGCGCTCTGCGGTCTCGGTCAGACTGCTCCTAACCCCGTACTAACAACCATCAGATATTTCAGAAATGAATATGAAGCTCATATCAACGAAAAGAAATGTCCTGCAAAGGAATGCGTTGATTTGCTCACATATTCAATAGATGCCGAAAAGTGCAGAGGCTGTACTCTTTGCGCAAAGAAATGCCCGGCAAAGGCAATCAGCGGTTCTGTTAAAGAGGCACATATCATTGATGAAAGCATTTGTATCCGCTGCGGTCAGTGTGTAAATTCCTGCCGCTTCGGTGCAATAATCGTAGAATAAAGGAGGCGGCAAAATGGAACAGATTAAACTTACAATCAACGGCAAGGAAGTTGTCGGCAACAAAGGCGATACCATTCTCAACATTGCCGCCGCAAACGGCATAGATATTCCCAACCTCTGCTATAACGGTCAGCTCAAGCTCTACGGAGCCTGCGGTCTGTGTCTTGTTGAGGCAGAAGGTATGCCCAAACTGATGAGAGCCTGCGCAACCTTTGCTCAGGACGGTATGAAAGTAAGCAGTGAAACTCCCAGAGTAAACAAAGCAAGAAAAATTGCACTTGAGCTTATTATGAGCGACCACGAGGGCGACTGTGTTGCACCCTGCTCACTCAACTGTCCTGCACACACCGATATTCAGGGTTATCTTAAGGCAATCGTCAACGGCGACGATAAAGAGGCTGTTAAGATTATCAAGGAGAAAATCCCCATTCCCGCATCAATCGGCAGAGTTTGTCCTCATCCCTGCGAGTCAAACTGCCGCAGAAGGCTTGTTGAAGAGCCTCTTTCGGTTGCATATCTCAAGGCTTTTGCTGCGGATAATGATCTTGCATCGGCAGACCCCTACACCGCAGTCTGCGATGAAGCGAGCGGCAAAAAGGTTGCAATTATCGGCGGCGGCCCTGCAGGTCTTACTGCCGCATACTATGTCCGCCTTGCAGGCCACGACGTAACAATCTATGAAGCAATGCCCGAAATGGGCGGTATGCTCCGTTACGGTATCCCCGAATACCGTCTTCCCAAGGCTGTGCTTGCCAAGGAAGTTGAAGCTATCGCAAAGCTCGGCGTTGAAATGAAGAATAATATCAAAGTCGGCAAAGATATTTCATTTGAAGAAATAAAGAACGGCGCTGATGCAGTGCTTGTAACAGTCGGCGCATGGAAGGGAAGCAGCATCCGTTGTAAAGGCGAGGACCTTGACGGAGTTCTCAGCGGCATTGACTTCCTGCGCGAAGTCAATATGGGAAATATCCCCGAAATCGGCAAAAACGTTGCCGTTGTCGGCGGCGGTAACACCGCAATGGACGCCTGCCGTACTGCTGTAAGATGCGGTGCTGAAAACGTTTACGTTATCTACAGAAGAACAAGAGCGGAAGCGCCTGCCGAGGATATAGAAATCGAAGAAGCAATCGAAGAAGGCGTTGAATTCCTCTTCCTCACAAATCCCGATGAAATCATCGGCGAAAACGGTAAGGTCAAGGCTGTGAAGCTTCAGATTATGGAGCTTGGCGAACCTGATGCATCGGGCAGAAGAAAGCCCGTAGCCGTTGAAGGCGCATTCAAAACCATTGACGTTGATACGGTTATTTCTGCTATCGGTCAGAAATATGCTCCTGCCGGTCTTGAAGAAATTGCCACAACAGGCTGGGGTACCATTCAGGCAGACGAATCAACCTGCCTTACAAATATCGAAGGCGTGTTTGCAGCAGGCGACGCCACCAATAACGGTGCATCAATCGCCATTGATGCGATTGCAGAGGCGAATATTGCCGCAAGAGCAATCAACGCATATCTTCTCGGTATGCCCATGGATTTTCCCAAGCCCTATTATTCGGAGCGCAACGTAACAGCGGAAATTCTTGCCGACAGAGAGAAGAAGCCCAGAGCTGTTATGTCGGTCAAAGACCCCGAATACAGAAAGCACAACTTCGATGCCGTTCTCAACGGCTTCACGGAGGAGCAGGCGAGGGAAGAAGCTAAGAGATGCCTTGAATGCGGCTGCCACGATTTCAAGGACTGCCGCCTTATTCACTATGCAAACTTCGACCCCATTGACCCTTCGCGCCTTGCAGGCGAGAAACACAGCTGTTTCAAGGAAACACGACTTGTTACCATCGAGCGTGATCAGGGCAAGTGCATACTCTGTAACCTTTGCGTGCGCACCTGTAAAGAGGTTGCAGGCGAGAGCATTCTCGGCCTTGTCGGCAGAGGATTCAAAACGGTTATCAAACCCGAATTTGAGGGTACGGACAGAATTGCGGTTTGTAAGGATTGCCGCAAGTGTGCCGAAATCTGTCCCACGGGCGCACTAAAAATTCTATAAAACAAAAGAACCTCGGCTAAACCGAGGTTCTTGATTTTTATTTATCAGCCTGCTATAACCTGAATAAGCGATGCGAGAGTATCGAGAACAAAAGGAATAATTTTTCCGATGAAATCAATAAGCTTCCCGATGAAATTTGTTTCGATTATAACTTCGATAAGGTTTTTGAGTGAACTGATTATTGCACCGAAATCCATATCACATACTCCTTTCAGCATAATCTTTTCTGTATTATAATCCATTTTACGGAAAATTTCAATATGAAATTATTATAAAACTGTAAATTAGTTTTGCAGGAAATGTTAATGCTTGATTTTTTTAACAATTCACATTAAAATTAATATAATGCAAACAGGAGGATTATATTATGACGGATAAAGAAAAAATGCACACGGGGGACGTATATTATCCCAGCGGCGATGAAATAATGAGTGAACAGCTTGAATGTCTTAACAGACTTTATGATTTCAATATGACAAGACCCACAGAGCTTGATAAAAGGGAAGAAATGCTCAAAGAGATGTTTGCCGAAATCGGCGAAAACTGCTATATCGAACCGCCTTTTCACGCAAATTGGGGCGGTAAACACGTTCATTTCGGCAATAACGTTTATGCGAATTTCAACCTTACTATGGTTGACGATACTCATATTTACGTTGGCGACTGCACTCTTTTCGGCCCGAACGTTGTTGTTGCAACGGCAGGTCACCCGATTGACCCCGAACTCAGGGCAAAGGCATATCAGTTCAATATGCCCGTTCATATCGGCAAAAACTGCTGGATAGGCGCAGGCGCGGTTATCGTGCCGGGTGTTACGATCGGTGATAACACCGTTATCGGTGCAGGAAGTGTTGTTACAAAGGATATTCCGTCAAACGTTGTGGCGGTTGGTAACCCCTGCAGGGTTTTGCGTGAAATAAGCGACTATGACAAAGAATATTATTTCAGAAACAGAAAAATAAACTATGATAATCTTTGATTGGTGATTCTATGGAAATGGTTCTTCTTACCGCTCTCGGTGTTGGCGGTGCTACGGTTATCGGCTCGGTAATCGGATTTGTATTCAAAAAAATATCACATAAATTCAGCGATATCGTGCTTGCTTTTGCGGCAGGCGTAATGCTTGCGGCGGCTGTGCTTGGGCTTATAATTCCCTCCGTTGAATACGGCGGAAAATTCGGCCTGATAATCACGGTTGCAGGCATTTTTACGGGTGCGCTCTGCATTAATCTTGTTGATAAAATCGTTCCGCATCTTCACGGTATGGTCGGCGCGGATTTTGAGGGCAACAAAGAGCGCGAAAAGCTCAGCAAGGTGCTTTTGTTTGTAACCGCCATTGCAATTCATAACCTGCCCGAAGGCATTGCGGCAGGCGTCGGCTTCGGTTCAGGTAACACATCGGAGGCGCTTCTGATTGCAGGCGGCATCGCTCTTCAGAATATTCCCGAAGGTATGGTTATAATCGGCCCGATGTTAGCGGCAGGTATTTCCTCAAAAAAGACTTTTATATGCGCAATGATAACGGGTCTTGTTGAGGTGGTCGGCACCCTTCTCGGGTATTTTGCTGTCAGTATCGCATCCGCAATACTTCCGTTTGCTCTTGCGTTTGCAGGCGGCACAATGCTCTACGTTATCAGCGATGAAATGATACCCGAAACCCACTCCCACGGCAGTGAAAGGGGAGCAACCTATGCGCTGCTCGTCGGTTTCTGCGTGATGCTTGTTTCGGACGTACTGCTTGGTTAATACATTGTAAGATAATATCAAAAGCGGTTTGCATTGAATTACTTTGCAAACCGCTTTTATTCTTTTATAAATTCAATTATATCACTTACATTGCAATCAAGAGCATAGCACAAAGCATCAAGTGTTTTTGTGTTTATGGCTTCGCCTTTTTTTATTCTGTGAAGAGTGTTGGCGGAGAAACCTTGTTTGAAAATCAAATTATATTCTGTAATACCTTTTTTGAAAAGTGTTTCGTAAAATGGTTTATAACTGATCATTTTTATCACCAAAATAATTTTATCATACTCAAACTCTTGACTATACCTAAAACATTGAGTATAATTAAGCTACAAAAATTTTGGGAGGTTGTCTTATGAAAAAATTATTGGCAATATTTATAGCGGTTATTCTTTTGTTTGCTGCGGCAGGCTGCACGGCCAAAGAAATAAACGAAACAGGAGAAGCCCAAAACGAAGAAAAGAATAGTTTTGAAGAAATTATTAAAAACGAATGGACAGAAACTTCAAATTGCAAATTCAGGGTTCTTGAATGTGTATATGATGAGGCATTGACAGGTCAGGATGAAGAATATTTTTATACCAAATATGGCGTTGATGAAAGAAACTGGATTTTTGTTGACCTTGTGATTGAACTCGAAAACATAGGCACAGTTAATATTACTGAAGATAATTTCTCCGGCTATTTTGTATATAAGAGTTGCCGCCATGACATGGATTTTTCGATTGAACCGGAAGATACTCTTTCTGCAAGAAGCGACCCGGATACAGTTATTCCTGCAGGCGACAGAGATATTATTCACCTTTATTCAACGGTAGAAAAAGAAGCCGAAGGAACAGACATTACGGTTATCTATACAGTTGACGGTAAAGAATATGAAGAAAAAGTGACTTCAAAAAAAGAAGCTGATTTGCTTACAAGCAAATCAGAGGTAAAAGTCGGAGATGTTGTTGATGTTAACGGCAGATATGAGTTTGAAGTGCTCAGTTGTAAAGTAGCGGAAACAATGTTTGCCACAAATGCGACAGAAAGCCAGCCTTATTCATCTTTTGACACTCCCGTTGTTGATCTTGTAATAAAAGTAAAAAATAACACCAATCTTGTTATGGAAAAGATGAAACCATATGTTATAATTGATGATACGATTCTTGAGGGACATCTTGGGATTGAAGTTGAAAACAACACGATAATCGTTAGCTCACAAGTAACTAACGGATACGAAGTACAGACCATTGAAGCAGGAGAAGAAGAAATCTGCCATCTTTATGTTTTAGTAAAAAATGAATATAGCACCGAAAACACGGCTGTAAGATTTAATATTGACGGTAATTGCTATTATTGTAAGGCGGTGTAATACAAAAAACTCTCGTCGGATTTCCGACGAGAGCTTTTCTTTTATTTTGTTCTCTTTCTGCTGCAAACGGGTATTGCGAGGGCGTAGAACAGTATGCCCGTGCCTGCAAGCACGGCGACGTGTACCCACGGCTCCATAATCGCTTCGCCCGATGAGAATTTTATTCCCAGATAAACTGCAAAATAATCAACGAATTCCTGAGGCGCTCCGCTCATCAATTCGTTCATTTGGTCACCGATGAAAATCTGACGCATAAGCGCCGCTGCGTGAGCGGCAGGGCAGAACTTGATAACCGTCTGTGCCGCCTCAGGCAGAATACCCATCGGCACGTAGTTACCGCAGGCAAAGCCCATAAAAGTGCCGATAACAAGGCTGAAGCCTGAAAAAGCGTTGCTGCTTGAAAACAGCCCTACCAGAAACATCATCATACCTGCGCCCGAAAACGTTGAAAGCACGATAACTCCGAAAGCCTTGAGGTATTGCTGCCAGGTGAAAAAGCCGACGCCCTGAGTGAGAAGAAATATCTGTGTTGCCGCAAGCAGAATCATACTCATTATGATTCCGATTGTGAACGAAGAAAGCATATAGCCGCCCGTAAGTTTCCAGCGTTTGATTGGAGAAACATAAAAATCCTGATAGAGTTTATTCTTTCTGTCATCAACCCATACCCACAGAGCGCCGAGCGATGCGGTTACGGTCGGAGTAATCACGATGCCGCAGATTGCCCATATATCGGTCAGGTTATAAAACGTACCCATACCTGTCTGACTGTAGAGATTTCTGAAAACGAGAATATAAAGAATAAACGTGATCAGTGCGGCAAGAACCGAAAAGAAAACCGAAGTTCTGTCGCGGAAATAAATCAGAAGATTGCGTTTCAGAAGCTGTTTCATTTTTGCAGACCTCCTTTTGTTATTGCAATGAACGCATCGTCCATTGTTCCTGCGGCAACTTCAAAGTTAATAAGGTCATCGCCGATTTCGCCGAGTATCGGCAGCGCAGACACCGTTGAGTCAAGCGTAACAATAATCCTGCCGCTTTCGTCACGGTATTCAAACCCGTTGCCGTCAAGATAAGAAAGAATTTTTTCTTTGGATTCGGGTTTGTAACCGATATAAAGCAGATCCTTTGCGTATTTTTCTCTGAGCTGTGAAGGTGTACCCGATGCCGTGATTTTGCCGCCGTCAATAACAACTATGTAGTCCGCTTTTGCCGCTTCTTCCATATAATGCGTTGTAAGAAAAACGGTCATATTGTTTTTTATCTGCATTTCACGAACGGTTTCCCATATACTCTTTCTTGTCCGGGGGTCAAGCCCTGTTGTGGGTTCGTCAAGAAACAGAATTTTTGGCGAATGCATAAGCGCCCTTGCGATGTCTGCCCTGCGCTTCTGACCGCCCGAAAGTTTATGATACTTTCTGCCTGCGAAGTCGGTTATGCCCGTGCTTTCGGCGGCGAATTTATATGCTTTTTGGAGTTCTTCGCCTTTAAGGCCGTAAAAAGAACCTCTGAGTTTCAGATTCTCTTCAACCTTGAGAAGTGCGTCGAGCGAATTGTTCTGAAAAACAACGCCGATTCTTTTCCTTATTTCTTCATCCTGCCTGCCAAGTTCAAAGCCGTCGATTTTAACCGTTCCGCCATCCGAAGCGAGCAGGGTGCAGAGCATTTCAACCGTTGTGGATTTTCCGGCGCCGTTGGGGCCGAGAAATGCGAAAAACTGACCTTCCTGAACCTGCAGGTCAATGCCTTTGACAGCCTCAACATCTCCGTAGGATTTGCGTAATCCTGAAATCTCAATTATATTTTTCAACTATATCACAATCCTTTCAGATTTAACCTTTCACTTATAAGACGATTCTCAGAACGGTTTGGTCTGTGTTATTTGCAAAAAAACTCCTGCCAAAATTCTGACGGGAGTTTATGTTTTTAGCCCTTAACGGTGCCGCCCTTCATTTTGATGAGTTCTCTGTAGCTGATGAGTTCAACGCCGTGGTCTTTGAGATATTTATGAGTATAAGGGTCTTTCATAAGCTGATATTCCCATACTCTGTCCTGCCATCTTGCGGTGATACCCTTGAGTTCATCGGTTTCAACGGAAGGATGAATAAAGGTTTCGGTTACGCCGTCTTCAGGGATGTCAACCCAGATTTTGAGAATGGTTTCTCTGTATTTTTCATAGCTTTCGCGCATATCGTCGTTCCAGTCGGGGAAGAGAAGATAATCGGGGATAACGACGTTGTATTTTTTACCCCAGCGTTTTGAAAGAAACGTTATTGCCGCATAGAGGAAATAAGGTGTGCCGTTGGGGCAGATTCTTTTATCGTGCTTTGTATAAAGACGGTATGCATAGCCGTATTCGCCGCAAACGCGCAGAGTCATCTTTGCAAGACCGAGTCTGCCTGTGTAGTGACCGTAGAGCGAACCCATATGGTTATCGGTATGTGAGGGCTTCATTCCCATACTGTGAGCAAGGTCGATCTGAGCTCTGATTTCAGCTTCAAGGTCTTCGTAAGAAGCGTTCTTTTCAACCTGATCGCTTTCGTGCCACATAAAGCCTTCTTCGTCAACAAGAGATTTGCCGTTTGTGAGGGGCTTCCAGCGGTATTTGCCCCATTCGCTTGTCATTGTAAGATGAATTCCGATGGCGTGCTCGGGATGAGCGTTTGAAAATTCAACAGCCTCTGCGGCTGCAGGGCAGGGCATCATAACCGTTGCCGATTTGAGGTATCCGCCTTCAAAAAGTTCTGCAACTGCTGTGTTTGCCGCTTTGCACATTCCGTAGTCGTCTGCATTAACAATAAGATACTTTGCCATATAACCAAATCCCTTCCAAATATTTACCTGATACATCATAACATAAATTAATTAAATAATCAATATGTGATTATTTTGCGATTTAAATATTGACGAACGGATTTTATTGTTTTATTATTGTAATGTTAAAAATTGGAGGGATACATATGATTAAATTCGGAACAGGCGGCTGGAGAGCTGTTATAGGTGATGATTTTATCTGCGAAAACATACGCCTTGTTGCGGCAGGCGTTCTTGAACTTGCAAGAGAACAAAACAAAACGGACAAGCCGATTATAATCGGTTATGACCGCAGATTTTTATCTGTTTCGGCGGCAAAATGGGTTGCCGAAGTTCTTGCGCAGGGCGGAATTGAAGTGTGGTTTCTTAACCGTTCCGCACCGACTCCCCTTATTATGCACACGGTTAAAGATAAAGAACTGTATTTCGGCATTGAAATAACTGCAAGCCATAACCCGGCAAACTATAACGGCATAAAGCTTTTTGTTGAGGAAGGCAGAGATGCTCCTCTTGAGGTTACTCATCGTCTTGAGGAAATTATAGAAAGTGTTTCGTTGCCCTCTTATATTAAGTTTGAAGAAGCTGTTGCAGAGGGGAAAATAGTTTATCAGCGTAATCCGTTTAACAAATTCCTTGACGATATAATCGGTTTGCTTGATATGGATGCGCTCAGAGAGAGAGGCTTGAGAGTGCTTTTCGATGCAATGCACGGCTCGGGTTCATATCCCCTTGAGGTTATTCTTCATACCGCACGCTGCACCATCGACACAATCAACCTCAACAAGGATGCGTTTTTTGGTGGTCAGATGCCTGCACCGACGGAGAAAACACTTGCAACGCTCAGCAATATGGTTATAGTAGGCGACTACGATTTCGGCATTGCAATGGATGGCGACGGCGACCGCCTCGGCATTGTTGACAAATTCGGCAATTACATCAATGCAAACGAGATTCTCTGTATGCTCTATTATTATCTTGTTAAGTTCAAGGGTTGGAAAGGCCCCGTTGTAAGAAACCTTGCAACAACGCATCTGCTCGATAAAATTGCCGATAGTTTCGGTGAGGTTTGTTATGAAGTGCCCGTCGGCTTCAAGTATATTTCATCAAAGCTTGATGAAGTTGATGCCGTACTCGGCGGCGAATCCTCGGGCGGACTTACCGTAAGGGGTCATATCTACGGCAAGGATTCCGTTTATGCGGCGGCTCTTTTTGCTGA
Source organism: Acutalibacteraceae bacterium (assembly GCA_045602245.1). GTDB lineage: Bacteria > Bacillota > Clostridia > Oscillospirales > Acutalibacteraceae > CAG-177. Next base: position 14,748 of record JAZSBC010000133.1, read on the forward strand.
AATGGTCAGCGTTATGGATAAATCACCCACCGAAATCCTTGATGAAATCAAAGAAACATACGGCAGCTACGTTATGGTTGAAGATAATCTCTGTTTCGCACCCGAAAGAAAGAGCGAAATCAACAAAATTCTTATGATTGATAAGCTTCTTCCCGATTTCGGCAAGAAAGTTATCAGGGTTAATTACGAAGACGGCTGCAAGGTTTATTTTGAAGACGACAGCTTTGTTATCTGCCGTTTCTCAGGCACAGAGCCTCTGCTTCGCATTTTTGCGGAAAGCAGCGACGGTGTTGACGCAAAAAAATATATTGCCGATTTCAGAGAATTTCTGAACATATAAAAATTACGGGAGTTGCCTTGGCAACTCCCGATTTTTTAATTATATTTTTCTGCCTGCAGACGGAACATATAGGCATATTTTCCGTCTTTTTTCATCAGCTCATCGTGGCTTCCGCTTTCAACGATTCTGCCGTTTTCGAGCATCAGAATTCTGTCTGCGTGGCGTGTGGTGGAAAGTCTGTGCGAAATAAAAATAACCGTTCTGTCCTCACAGCCGTCGCTTATCGCTTTGTTAAGCTCATATTCCGAAACGGGGTCAAGGTTTGCGGAAGGCTCGTCAAGAATGATATAGGGGCATTGCTTATAAAATACCCTTGCAATGGCAAGCTTCTGCTGCTCACCGCCCGAAAGCATAAGACCGTTTTCGTCAAATTCTTTGAGCAGAATTGTATCCGCACCGTTGGGCAGTTTCTTTGTGAAACCTGCGAATTTTAATGCTTCAAGCACTCTTTTGCTGTCGTAATCACGGGTTAAGGCAACGTTTTCGCCTACCGTTGCGCCGAAAAGGCTGAAATCCTGAAAAACAGCCGCAAATCTTCCTCTGTGGCTCATAACGGTTTCTTCTCTTATATCTCTGCCGCCGATTTTTATCGAACCGCTTTTTACGTCATAAAGGCGGAGCAGAAGATTTGTGAGCGTTGTTTTGCCGGCACCGTTGTAGCCGACGAGTGCGATTTTTTCTTTTGGCTTTATTTCAAACGAAACGCCGTTTATGCTGTCTTTTTCACTGCCTTCGTAAGAAAACGAAACGTTATCAACCGTTATTGTTTCGGGTTTGCCGTTTTTTGCAGCGTGCTTACCGTCTTTGATTTTGTTTTCAACCGCAAGGAAGCTGCGGCATTTCTCAATCATTTTTGAGCGCTCTGTGAAATTCCTCAGGCTGTAAACGGTAAGATAAAGCACACTGCTGCCGATTTGCACCGCACCGTTGAACGTTGCAACGAAGTCACCTGCCGACATATTTTTTGTAACAATCGTCTGATAGCCGATATAAAGGCTGAGAATGAGCATAAATCCAACAACCTGAACGGAAAATTCCTGAATGAAAAAGAGACCGTCAAGCTTTCTGATAAATCCTCTCTGGGTTTTTATCATATCGTCGGCGCTTTCGTTGAATCTGCGGCGAAGCAGGGGATAGATGCCGCTTGTGCGGATTTCTCCCGCATAATCGGGCAGATAAAAAATGCGCGCAAAATAATCGCCTTTGCGCTGTTTTTCGGTCACGGCTTCTCTGCGTTTCGTCTGCAGATTTCCCGTGTATCTGCCCAAGGGAATGAACAGAATAACCGAAACAAGAACTATAACAAGGCATATCGGGTCAATGGAAAACATTATTGCGGCAACTGCAGTGAAAGATATGATTTGTTCAACGTAACCTCTCACAAGGTCAAGAACGTTGCGCAGGTTATCCGCCGTGTTTTCAATCGAGAGAATAAAATCGCTGTAAAATCCGGGGTCGTCATATTTTGATAAATCCAGCTTTGATGCCTTTTCGTAGAAAATCGACTGTACTCCGAGATCCATTTTTTCACGCTCCCTGTGGACAAAAAGCTCATAGAAAACGTTTGTGAATATTTCGCAGATAACTATAACAGCGAGCATTGCGGCAATGCCGAATATGATTTTTTTCGGTTCGCCGCCGTTCTGAACTTCGTCAATTATGTATTTGAGACCGATAACCGAAATCAGTTTGCTCGGCAGTGCGCCCGTAACCTGCTCAAAAATTTCGCCGATTATCAGCCACGGCGAAACTTTGAACATTATCTTCAGCATAAAAAAGATGTTGGAAATCGTGCTGTGAGTTTGTTTGATTTTCTTTTTCATAATCAGCCGGCACTCCTTTCCGCATCTTTGTAGCTTGATGCCTGAAGAGTGAACATCTCGCAATAGCCTTTTCCGTCTGCCATAAGCTGTTCGTGGGTGCCGCATTCGCTGACCCTGCCGTCCTCAAAAACATAGATTTTATCCGAGAGTACGGCGCTGGAAAGTCTGTGGGAAATGTAGATAACGGTTTTATCCTTTGTGGCTTCGATAAGGCTTTCATACATCTTGTATTCCGCAATCGGGTCGAGTGCGGATGACGGCTCGTCGAGAAGTGCCAAATCAAACTGCTTTGCAAACATTCTTGCGGCGCAGAGCTTTTGCTGTTCGCCGCCGGAAAGACCCGTTCCCTTTTCGTCGAATTCACGGGTGAAAACAGTTTCTTTTTTATCGGGCATTTTCATTATTCTTTCGAATATGCCTGCCAATTTGAGTGCATTGTCAACGTTCTCTTCGTCGTTTTCATACTCGGTTTCACGGCAAAGCACGTTTTCGTTAACGGTGAGCGCAAACACTTTATAATCCTGAAAAACGGTTGCAAGGCGTTCGCGGAGAGATGCGATATCATATTCCCTGATATCTGTGCCGTTATAGAGAATAACGCCGCTGTCAGGGTTATAAAAGCGGAGAAGAAGCTTTACGAACGTTGTTTTGCCTGCGCCGTTTTTACCGACTACCGCTACGGTTTCACCGTTGCTGATTTTAAACGATAAACCCTTGAGCGAAGGCTTTTTTGCACCCGGATAGGTGAAATGAACGTCTCTGAATTCAAGAGATTCAAAGCTGTCGGCTTTTTTTTCGCCGCTTGTAACCTTCGGCTCATATTCCATAAACTCACGAAGATTGCCGAAGTATTCGGATTCCGTGCGCACACAGGATATTGCTTTGCTCAGGTCGTTAAGCACGTCTTTGAGATTGCTGACGGCGGTCATTATAACCGAGAAGTCGGAAATCGCAAGGTTTCGTTTCACAACAAAGCGGTATGCCGCATAGCCGTAAGCGGAAACAACGGGCAGCGCTCTGCCGAAAAAGCCGCCTATGAGTTCAAGCAGCATCATTTTTACGCCGTATTTTTTGATTATTGCACGGTTTTGTTCAACCGCGGTTTTGAAGCGGCTGTGCATAACTTCATATATGCCCGAGGTACGCATATCCTTTGCAAAATCCTTGAGAAAAACGGTGCGCTTTACGTATTCTTTTGAACGCTTGTGAGATGTCATCTCCCTGTCTTTTTTTACTTCAACCTTGCCTTGGATTATGCCTGAAATAAAAACTGCAACCGCAAACAGCAGAATAAGAAGAAGCTTCGGGTCAATGGATACAACGTAAATCACGAGAAAGATTCCCGTTATTCCGCCCGCAAAAACGTTGGCAAAATTATAGCAGAACTCGCTGGAATGTTCGTTTGTGACTATCTCTGTTGCTCGCTTGTATTTATCGTAAAATTCGGGGTTTTCGTAGCAAGCCATATCAACCTGCACCGCCTTTTGGAATATGCGGTCGTTGAGGTTTTTATAGAAATGCTTGACTCGGGTGCAAGCGAAATAGTCGGTCAGGCAGTCTGTGCCTTTTGCAAGCAGACCTGCTCCTGCAAACATCAGAACAAGCAGTGTATACTGCTCAAAGCTGCCGCCGTCTTCGATTAATTGCAGCAGAAGTTTCAGAAACAGAATTTCCTGAATAAAGCCCGTGAAAAACCAATGAGCCGTTTGCACAAGAATGAATGAAGTGATAAGCATCGGCGCGCATTTATGAATGGTTTTCAGAGCATAGAAAACGTTTCTGACCGAAGAAGTTTTTTTCTTTTGCTTTGACAAAATGTTTTTGCCCCTTTACGGAAAAGTTATGTTTAAAAAATACAATATAAAAAATACATTATAAAATATAATATGTCAAGAATAAAAACAGCAGGCTGCCGAAACGACAGCCTGCATAATCCGTTTTGTATTTTATTTTGCCTTTTTGCCGTCAAGGAATTTGTAAACGAGAGCAGCAAGCACACCGCCTGAAAGAGGACCTACGATGAATACCCATACGTCTGCAAGGTTGCCTGAAAGAAGAGCGGGACCGAAGCTTCTTGCGGGGTTAACCGAAGTGCCTGTGAATGCGATGCCGAAAAGGTGAACAAGTGTAAGTGAAAGACCGATTACGATGCCTGCAACTGCGCTGTTTTCAATCTTTGAAGTAACGCCGAGAATTGCAAGAACAAATACGAACGTAAGAATAACTTCGATAAGAATCGAAAGACCGATGTTGTTGTCGAAAAGAGCGTTTGAACCGAGGTTGCTTTCGGGAGCGAAGAGCTTGAGCACGCCCGCACCTGCGATTGCTCCTGCAAACTGAGCAACAACGTAGCCGATGAAATCAACGATGCCCAGCTTACCGCTTACGAGCATTGCGATTGAAACTGCGGGGTTGATGTGGCAGCCCGAAACGTTGCCGATTGAGTAAGCCATTGCAACAATAACAAGACCGAATGCAAGAGCTGTCATAAGATAAGCGGCTCCGTTTTCAACCGAACAGCCCGTTGCAACTGCCGTACCGCAGGCAAAGAGAACAAGCACAAAAGTGCCGATGAACTCTGCAAGATATTTTTTTACTGATTGCATAATTATTTCCTCCTTATGCTTTTTTTATATTCTATCAAATAATAAAACAAATTGCAATACGTTATTAAATGCTGTGGTAAAATTTTCTATATGAAAGGGTTATTTTGAAACTATTTTTGTGATATCTAAAAAAATTGAATTTTATCAAAAAAAATTCGCAAAAAAATATATACAAATCAAAAAAATTGTGATAAAGTAAAGTTGTTTTTAAAATCAAAGGAGTGTTGCATTATGAAAAAGATTTACGAAGGCAAAACAAAAGACGTTTATTCACTTGACAACGGCAACGTAATGCTCAAGTTCAAGGATGACTGCACAGGCAAAGACGGCGTTTTTGATCCCGGTGAAAACTCAGTCGGTCTTACCATCGAAGGCATCGGCAAGGCAAACCTTGAAACATCAATCCACTATTTCGAGCTTCTCAAGAATGCAGGCATCAAAACTCACTACGTGAGCGCAAATCTTGATGATGCAACAATGGAAGTTCTTCCCGGCAAAGTTTTCGGTCACGGTCTTGAAGTTATCTGCCGCCTTGTTGCAACAGGCAGCTTCATCAGAAGATACGGCGAATATATTGCAGACGGTACTGTTCTTGAAGGCGGCTACGTTGAATGTACGTTCAAGAATGACGCTCTCGGCGATCCCCTCGTAACAGGCGAAGGTCTTGCAGCTCTCGGTATTATGAGCCCCGCAATGTTTGAAAGCATGAAGGCTCAGACCCTTGCAATCACAAAGATTGTTGCTGATGACCTCAAGTCAATCGGTCTTGACCTCTGGGATATCAAGTTCGAGTTCGGCTATAACAACGACGAAGTTATCCTTATCGACGAAATTGCTTCAGGCAATATGCGTGTTTATAAGGACGGAAAGATTGTTGATCCCGTTGAACTCACAAAGCTTATCAACAACAGATAATCAAACGGTGTTGCCTCAATAAGCGAAGAACAAAAGAAACAAAAAATAATGATGGCTTGCATTGGTTTTTACCTTTGCAAGCCATTTTTTATATCTGTTTGATTTTTAATAAACTTTTGGTTTGTGTTTCTTTTTAGCCGTTAACTTTTTGTTTCGACTCCTCAACAAACGCATCTTCAGCTTTTTTGTCTACATTATAGATAAACTTGAATGAGATGAATGCGACGAGTGAACCGAGGGTAAGAATAACAAGATAGAGTATTTTAACGTCTTCGCCGAAGCCGAGAGGCTGAACTGCGTTGTCGCCCTCTTCAAAGTGAATCATCATAAGACCGAGTGCGGCGGCAGCCTGACCGATACCCTGAGCGAGTTTGCGGAAGAATGAATAGATTGCGTAAAGCGAACCTTCTTCGCTCTTGCCTGTTTTTCTGTAGCTGATTTCAATACAGTCGGCAATGATTGCCCAAACGGAAATCTGGAACACAGCATTACCGGTATTAAGACCCATAAGGCAGATGATATAAACAATCATACCCAAAGTGCCTGTGCCGATGGGGACGAAGCAAGCAATGAAGCCCGAGATTGTGCTCACAAGCATCAGTGTTTCAAGAACCTTCTTTTTGCCGTATTTATTTGTGAGCTTGCCGGTGAACACCATAAAAATAATCATCGGTGCATAACTGCCTATCATTGCAATGCCCGTGCTGTCGGCGTTGTTAAAATGATATTGGAACACCATATTGTTGAGCGACGTTGTTGAATTGAAAAGTGCAACCAAAGCAACGGAAGCTATTGTTGCGCCTATCATAGCACGGTTTGTGAAGAATGATTTTGTTGATGAAATCATCGCTTTAAAACCGACTGCGTTTTCAACTGATTTATGCTCAACTCGTTCCGTAACAAGTCTTGTTGTGCCCCAAAGAACGACGATTGCAACTATTGAAAGAACAGCCGTAATCGGAAGAAGTGTTTCGCCTTTGAGGTTGTTGTTGCTGTCATATACAATTTTGGGCAGAACAGCCATAACGATGATTGCGGGCAGGGCGGCACCGATGCTGCGGAAGGTTGAAAGAGATACCTTTTCCTGCGGATTATCTGTTATAACCGAATGAAGTGAGCCGTAGGGAACATTTATCATTGTGTATGATATTGACCAGAGGCAGTATGAAACAAGGCACCATGCGTATTTGCCCCAGTTTTCATATTCACCCCAGCTTGCGAAAAGATCCTTTACGGGAGCAAAAAGCATAATGTTAAAAGCAATAAGAGTAACCGCACCGATAAGAATCCAGGGCATATACTTACTCTTTTTGCCGATTTTTTTAGTATCAACAAGGTTGCCTATAACAACATCGTTGATTGCGTCGAATACTTTTGAAAGAATAATGATTACGAAATATGCGCTTTCAGGTATGCCGATATACTGCATATAGAAAAGCTGCATATACGATGAAACAAGCTGGAACGAAAATCCGCAGCCCATATCGCCCATCGCGTAGCCGAGTTTATCACGCCAGCCAAACGGACGGATTGTTTTGGTTTCTGTCATTAAGTCATCTCCCCAAATGTTACTGCAATTATGATTATATCAATGAGATAAAGAAAAGTAAAGAAGAATATCGTTTTTTGCAGATGAAAATTCAGGAAAAGAAATAACCGCGGCTGATACTTCCGTATCAACTGCGGTTTTAATTATTTATGAGTTAATCATCGTCGTCATCATCGGCATCGTCATCGGCAGTCTGATTTGAAACTTCTTTTTCTTCAATCGGTTTCACGGGTTTGGGCATATCGCTTGTTGCCCATTCATCAACAATATCAATGCCTGTTTTTGCAGATTTTATAACTGCCATGCCGAGGTCGGTGAATGCGGAGCCGAGACCTTTGCCTACGTCCTTCCAAGTATCTTTCAAACTCATTTTCATACCTCCCGCGAAAATATCAGTATAAAATAATTTTATCACATATTTTGAACAAATTCAAGGGCATTTATTAATTTGCTGAGATTTGGAAACCTTCCGTAAAACAGCAACCCCCCGGCTGAGCCGAGGGGTTATGGTTTTTAACTTATGCCTTGTTGTCGCAGCCGAGAACGTTCTTGATCTTGTGCTCAACCATGCCCTGGATAGCAACTCTTGCGGGAGCAAGGTACTGTCTGGGATCGAAGTGGCCGGGATTCTCAGCCATATACTTTCTGATAGCAGCTGTCATTGCAAGACGAAGGTCTGAGTCGATGTTGATCTTGCAAACAGCGTGTGAAGCAGCCTTGCGAAGCGCGCTTTCGGGGATACCGATAGCGTTATCCATCTTGCCGCCGAACTCATTGATCTGGTCAACAAACTCGGGAACAACTGATGATGCACCGTGAAGAACGATGGGGAAGCCGGGGAGCTTCTTCTCAATTTCTTCAAGAATGTCGATGCGGATTTTGGGATCCTGACCGGGCTTGAACTTGAATGCGCCGTGGCTTGTGCCGATAGCGATTGCAAGTGAGTCAACGCCTGTTCTTGTTACGAAGTCGATAACTTCAGCGGGGTTTGTGTATGAAGCGTCTTCAGCTGAAACGTTAACGTCATCTTCAATACCTGCAAGCTGACCGAGTTCGCCTTCAACAACAACGCCGTGAGCGTGTGCATATTCAACAACCTTCTTTGTGAGAGCAACGTTCTCTTCATAGGGAAGGTGTGAGCCGTCGATCATAACTGATGT
>JAZSBC010000134.1:0-2386 GCA_045602245.1 Acutalibacteraceae bacterium
ATCGCCGCAACAGCTGTTTATGCAGGTGGGGAAAACTGCTTGCCCGAACAAGAAAACTATACGCAGAACATTACAATCAAGAACAACGAAATATATAAATACGGCAGAAAATTCTTCAGCGGAATCGGTATTCATATAACCTTCTGCGACACTGCCGAAGTGGTAAACAACGAAATACACGACGGTTATTACACGGGTATTTCCGTCGGCTGGATCTGGAGCTATGATTACCATGTGACAAAGAACATAAATATCAGCCGAAATCTTATTTATAATATCGGTCAGGGATGGCTTTCCGATATGGGCGGTATCTATATGCTCGGCAAACAGCCCGGAACTGTTTTAAGTGAAAACGTTATTCATAACGTTGCCGCCGATCCCGGCGAAGGCGGTTACGGCGGCTGGGGAATTTATCTTGATGAAGGCTCTTCCTTTATGACGGTTGAGAAAAATCTTGTTTATGCCTGCGGCAGCCAGAGTTTCAACGTTCACTACGGCGAAGGCAACGTTATCAGGAATAATATTGCAGCCCTCAGCAGAGAAGGTCTGATGAGTCCCGGTATAGAAAAAGGTGAAACCCACGCAACGGCGATGTATTATAACAATATTTTTCTTACATATAACAAAGCACCGATTTATATAGAAATGCTGAATCCCTCACATTTCTATGATAACGGCAACCTTATGTGGAGCCTGACAGAGGGCGATGAACTTTATTTCAACACAAGCGAGTATGTTTACACCCTCAAAATGGCTCAGGATAAAGGATTTATTCATTTCCCGACTGTTGCCGATCCGATGTTCAAGGATGCCCTTAATTTTGACTTCACGTTAGCGGAAAACAGTCCTGCATTTGCCCTGAATTTTGAAGCATGGGATTATTCTTTGGCAGGTACAGTTAAAGACACGGTAATAGGTCTTGATAAAGCAGGCGGCCAGACAGCCTATAATGCGGAATCCGAGTTGCAGCCCGATATGAAATTTGAACACAACTTATTCGTAGGCTATATTCCTTATATTATATTTGTTCTTCCCACACTTCTGGCTTTGGCTTGGCTTATTATCGGTGTAATCAAGGGTAAAAAGACAGTAACATTGCCGATATTAGTTGCTGTTATTTCGGTGCCTTTGTTTGTTGCGGTTTATAATTTTTATCTTGAATGGATAGAAATTCTCTATTTCTTATCTGTATTTGCGTTGGCGGCACTTGCTTCTGTTCTTCCTGCGTGTGTTGCAGTTGAAAAAGGCAAAACGAAGAAAGGCATTGTTCTGGCGTTTGCAGTCAACTTCATTCTTTCGGCAGGTATTTTCCTTGGTCTTGCAGGTATATTCAATATGCTTTTGCAACCCGGAAGCCCCGAAGTAATTTCACTCGCTTGCGGAGCGATGTTTATCTATATGCTTGTTGAAACAATCCGTCTTTTAAAGGCATACAAAACAAAATAATTTTATAAAAGAGAAAGGAACTGATTTGTAGTCAGTTCCTTTTTTGCTGTATTCAGTTCTGCAAATTGGTTTCTGAACTTCGTGACAAAAGTCACAGAAAAAATAACAATTTCGATTTATTCTTAAGACAAGGAAGGAGTGACAGATATGGGAATCAGGATTAATGAAAACAATGAAATAGTTAAAGCTGTCAGAAATGGCTTGAAAGAAAAAGACGGATACTGTCCCTGCAGAGTGGGAAAGCTGCCGCAAAACAAATGTATTTGCGAAGAATTCAAAGCACAGATGGCTGACCCCGATTTCGAGGGATACTGTCACTGTATGCTTTATTTTAAATTCAAAGACTGATATTGTTTGGAGGTGATAAAATGATTAAGAAATTAAATTCGGAAAATTTTGCCCGTGAAGTTATTGATAACGACGGAAAGGTTCTTGTTGATTTCTATGCCGACTGGTGCGGTCCTTGCAAAATGGTTGCACCGATTTTAGATGAAATCGCCCGTGAACACGGTGAGATAACCGTAGGAAAAGTAAACGTTGACGATTGCCCTGAACTTGCAATCAGATACAGAGTGGCAAGCATACCAACCCTGATTGTTTTTGACAAAGGTGCTGATACCTGCACCGCAAGCACCACCGGGCACTTGCTTTCCTCTCTTTTGCATTTCGTACAGTGCGGTTTTTAAGTATATATCACCGCCGGCGTTTTTATATGCGTTGTTTTCAGGTAAAAAGCCGTATTCATTAGCGTTAATCATATCTTTTATCCCGCAAATTTATTTGTCAATCTGTTCGACATATTGGAATTTGTCTGGCTTTTAATTTTTGGATAAGTTCAAAAATATTTCTATCTTTTCCGCATCTTTATATCCGAGCTGATACAATTTGTTTAATCCGATTTTATTTCTTGTAGCCGTTTTAATCCCAAAACAATCTTCAG
>JAZSBC010000135.1:0-2709 GCA_045602245.1 Acutalibacteraceae bacterium
CATGAAAATGAAATATCAGATTCTCTTGCTTTAAAACAAGTTATTGATTCTCTTGATGAGCGCGATAAAATAATGATTGAACTGAGGTATTATGCAGGATTAACTCAATCGAAAACGGCTGCAAGGCTTGGGATGACGCAGGTTCAGGTTTCGAGAAGAGAAAAGGTTGTTCTTGAGCAATTAAGAAAAAAATTGACCACTTAGCATTGACAAATAATTATATAAATATTAAACTAAAAGCGGCAGAATTTAACTGCCGCTTAATTCATTATACGGAGTGATTTATATGATTAAAAATATTCCTGACGGTGTATACCCGACAATGGTAACACCGTTTACAGACGATAATAAAATAGACTACAACGGCGTGCTTCAGATTATGGAATGGTACCATAATAACGGCGTTGACGGAATTTTTGCAATTTGTCAGTCAAGCGAGATTTTCTTTCTTTCTTTTGAGGAAAGACTTGAACTTCTGAAGTTTATTATGAAAAACAAGCCTGCAGATATGAGTGTAGTTGCATCGGGTCATACTGCAGATGAGCTTGACAGACAGATTTATGAAGCAAACGCATTTATAAATGAAGGTATTGATTCATACGTGTTTATTGCAAACAGATTTGCAAAGCAGGATGAAGACGATTCCGTTTTTCTCAAAAATTATGAAAAAATGGTTTCATCAATTCCTGAAATCGGTCTCGGTATTTATGAATGCCCTTATCCCTATAAACGTCTTATGGCACCTGAAACTTTAAGACAGTGTGCGCTTGACGGAAAACTCAGATTCCTCAAGGATACTTGTTGCAGAATTGGGGAAATTGAAGCTAAACTCAAGGCTGTTGACGGTCTCGGTCTAAAAATTTACAACGCTAACTCCGCCACTCTTCTCGAATCTCTTAAAGCAGGCTGCGCAGGTTTCTCGGGCGTTATGGCAAACTTCCACCCCGAGCTTTATTCGTGGCTTTGCAAAAATTATAAAACCGAACCTGAAAAAGCGGAAAAAGTGCAGGCTTTTCTTGCTTTTGCTTCTCTCGCAGAATGTCAGATGTATCCCGTTAATGCCAAATATCATCTCGGTCTTTGCGGTCTTGACGTGGGTTATAACTGCAGAGTAAAAGATGCATCTCTTTTCAGCGAAGGCAACAAAAAAGAAATCAATCAGATGTTTATGGTTGAAAATATGTTCAAAGAAATGCTGAATATCGGCTGAATGTTACAAAAATGAACATACTGCATTAAAAATACATATTGATTTATATTTTTTATTATGATATTATAATATAGTAAGTAATTTTGGCAAAATAATTATTTTGGAGGAATTCAAAATGGCACAGAAAAAGACCGTATTTCTGACCGGTGCTTCCGGTACTATGGGTTGGGAAGGCTTTAAGCAGCTTTACGCAAAGAAAGACAAGTTCAATATTGTTGTTCTTCTCCGCGAAAGCGAAAAGAACAGAAAGCAGTTCGCTCAGTATATCAACGATCCTTCTGTTAAAGTTGTTTGGGGCGATCTTAAGAACTACGACAGCGTTCTTGAATGTGTAACAGGTTCAGACTATGTTCTTCACGTTGGTGGTATGGTTTCACCCTCAGCAGACTATTATCCCATCGGCACAATCAAAACAAACGTTGGCGCTGCAAAGAATATCGTTGCTGCTGTTAAGGCTCAGCCTGATCCCGATGCAATCAAGGTTGTTTACATAGGTACTGTTGCTGAAACCGGTGAAAGAGATGATCCTATTCACTGGGCACGTACCGGCGACCCCATCAAAATCAGCATTTATGACCACTATGCAACATCAAAAGTTATCGCTGAATCAGTTTTTGCAGAATCGGGTCTTAAGCACTGGGTTTCACTCCGTCAGTCAGGTATTCTTTATCCTGAAATTCTTAAGAATATGGAACCCATTATGTATCACGTTGTTATCAACGGTGTTCTTGAATGGGCAACAGTTGAAGATTCAGGCCGCCTTCTCGTAAACGTTTGCGGTGACGACGTTCCCGAAGAATTCTGGAGAAGATTCTACAACATCGGTTCAGGTGCTGAATACAGAATCACAAATATGGAATTTGAAGAGCTTCTTCTCGGTAAATACGGCCTTGGCCTCGGTGATCCCAAAAAGCTTTTCGACCCCGATTGGTTTATTACAAGAAACTTCCACGGTCAGTGGTATCTTGACTCAGATGTTCTTGAAAATTATCTTCACTTCCGTGCCAATATGCCCATCAAGCAGTATTTCAAGAGCATGATGGATAAGGTTGAATGGTTCTATAAGCTTGCTTTTATGGGCAAACCCTTCGCTCCCATTGTTAAGAAAGTTATGATGAAGAAGATTGCTCAGACTCCCGTATACGGTACTCTCTGGTGGAGAGCAAACAACGTTACTCCCAGAATCAACGCATACGTTGGCTCAAAAGAGAAGTGGGATGCAATCGGCAGCGATTGGAGCAAAGTAAACGTTTACCGTCCTGATGATAATCCCAAGAACGCTCGAATTCTTGACCACGGTTATGATGAGACCAAGGATTTCGATTCACTTACTCTTGAAGACCTCAAGAAGGCTGCTGCATTCAGAGGCGGCGAATGTCTTGCAACTGAAATCGTTGATATGTATACTCCCATTCTTTGGAAGTGTGCACACGGTCACGAATTTATGATGTCACCCAACCTTGTTCTCCGCGGCGGTCACTGGTGCCCCGAAGAGCTTC
>JAZSBC010000136.1:0-3716 GCA_045602245.1 Acutalibacteraceae bacterium
AAGTGACGGCAGATTTGAAATGGATTTTGTTCCCATTATTGACCGTGCGGCGAAGATTGACGTTAAGTTTATTATTACCGACCAGCATCAAGTATTCGGCAGAATGAGCGGTAAGGCAATTCTTGATGACGGTACGGTTATCGAGGTTAAGGATATGCTTTGCTTTGCAGAGGATGTTCACAATAAATATTGATTAAGAGGTAATTATGAGCGATTGGACTGAGATTAAAATTTCCGTTGACGTAAAAGACGTTGACAGTGCAGGGGCTATTGCCAATATGGTTGTGCCCTACGGCATCTATATAGAGGATTACAGCTCTCTTGAGCAGGAGGCTTGGGAGATAGCACGCATCGACCTTATTGATGAAGAGCTTCTTGCAAAGGACAGAAGCAAGGGTATAGTTCATATTTATATTTCACCTCAGGAGAATCCTGCGGAGGCGGTTGCATTCCTTACGGAAAGATATACCGCTGAAGGAATTGAATATGAAATAGACGAATCTGTGTGCCGCAATGCGGATTGGGAGAATAACTGGAAAAAGTATTTCAAACCCATTCCCGTAGGCGACAGGCTTCTTATCCGCCCCATCTGGGAGGATGAATATGATGCAGGCAACAGAGCTGTGCTTCATCTTGAACCGGGTCTTGCTTTCGGTTCGGGTACACACGATACAACAAGGCTCTGCCTTGAAACTCTTGAGAAATATGCAAATCCGGGCAAAACGGTGCTTGATATCGGCTGCGGAAGCGGCATTCTTTCCGTTGCCTGCCTTCTTCTCGGTGCTGACAGTGCGGTGGGCGTTGATATTGATGCCCTTGCCGTTAAAACCGCAAAGGAAAACGGCAGAACCAACGGCTTCGATGAGCCTGAATTTACTGTGCTTCAGGGTTCAACAACCGATAAGGTAACGGGCAAATACGATATTATTGCCGCCAATATTGTTGCCGATATCATTGTTAAGATTTGCGAAGATGTCAAAAATTATATGAATCCCGATGCGGTTTTTATCACTTCGGGTATTATCGTTCCCAGAGAGGACGACGTGCTTGCTGCGTTTGCGGCAAACGGACTTGAAGTTATTGCACGCCACGAAAGCGGCGGTTGGCTCTGCTTTGAAACGAAGGTGGCTGAATAATGAGCATTCAGAATGAACTCAAAGAGTTTTTGCTTGAAAAAGGCGTTGCCGACGTCGGCTTTTTCAAGGTTGAAGACGGCGAAGAGGCTTTGCCTTACGGCGTGAGCATCGTTGCAAGGCTTTCCGAAAGCATCATTGATGAGATAGAAGATGAGCCTACTCATACATATTTCAACCATTACCGCAATGTCAATGCTTTTATTGATTCAATGCTTCTTCAGGCAGGAATGTTTCTTCAGAGAAAAGGCTATAAATACATAACCGTTGCCGCATCGCAAAGCATCAATAAAGACGGCTGGAATTATATGGCTCGCTATTCTCATAAAAAAGGCGCCTGCCTTGCGGGACTCGGCTCAATCGGCAGAAATTCGCTCTTTCTTCATAATGAATACGGCAGTTTTGTTCGTCTGGGTACACTGTTTACGGATTGTCCGTTTGAATGTGACAACACTCTTGCAAAAAGCGTATGCTCGGGCTGTGATATCTGCGTGAAAGCCTGCCCTGCAAAAGCGATAAAAGGCGGCGACTGGACTCCGGGTACCCCGAGAGAAGAAATTTTTGACCCCGAAGCCTGCAGTACATATATGAAAACCAAATTTCAAAAAATCGGCAGAGGTGCCGTTTGCGGCATCTGTATGAAAGTGTGCCCGATGAATAAATAATTTTTATCCTCGAAAGGATGTTTTAATATGCTTACAGAAAAACAAATTCAGCGTATGCTGGGTAAACTCAAAAGGTTTGAGGATACACTTGAGCCTATGGTATTCAGCAAAGTAGCCGAAATCAATGCTTCGGCTTATGAAACCGCAGAAAGACTTTATGAAATCCCCGATGCATCTCTTTTCAAAGCTGTTGAAAAGGGCTGGACCTGGGGCGGTCCCAGATCGTTTTGCTGGTTCAGGAGCGAATTCACCGTTCCCGAAGAGCTTGACGGCAAGAATCTTTTCATCAAACCCCGTACACAGGGCTATGAATCGCTTCTCTGGGTCAACGGTGAGCCTTTCGGTACGTTTGCAACAAAAATCGTTTTCACGGGTCACGGCAATCACTACTGCGACCTTCTCAAGATGAACGTCAAAGCAGGCGAGAAGATTGATATCGCTCTTGAGGTTTACGCAGGTCATCCCTATAAGGGCTGCGATCCTCTTGAAAACCAGCCTCTTCTTGACTATGTTTACACCTACGGCGGTATGGATATCTGCGTTAAGGATTATGAAATTCAGGAGTTCTATTTTGACCTTAAGGTTATCAATGAGCTTGTTGAGTGCCTTGATGAGTATTCATTCCGCAGAGGAGATATCGTAAACGCTCTCTATGAAGCACACAAGGTCCTTTATTACGCAGTTGAGGATGTTGATGAAGAAACATTCAGAGCAGCTCTCAAGGCGGCTCATCCCTTCCTCAAGGAAGTTCTTGCAGTCAAGAACGGCCCCGAAGCACCCTCAGCAGGCATTATCGGCCATTCACATATGGATACTGCCTGGCTCTGGCCCGTTCCCGAAACAATCAAGAAGTGCGCAAGAACCTATGCAAACCAGCTCGCTCTTATGGAGCAGTATCCCGAGTATAAATTCGTTCAGAGCTCAGCCTGCCATTCCGATATGCTCCTCAAGCATTATCCCTCACTCTTCAAGAGGATTCAGAAGAGTGTTGCAGACGGCAAGTATGAACCCAACGGCGGCGTATGGGTTGAGTGCGACTGTAATATAACGTCGGGCGAATCAATGGTCCGTCAGTTCCTCTGGGGTCAGAGATTCACAAGAAAGCATTTCGGCTATACCTCAAACTGCTTCTGGCTTCCCGATACTTTTGGCTACAGTGCTGCAATTCCTCAAATTATGAAGGGCTGTGCCGTTGATTATTTCCTTACAACCAAAATTGACTGGAACGATACCAACACGTTCCCTTATGATACGTTCTATTGGCAGGGTATAGACGGCACAAAGGTGTTCACTCATTTCAACAAGACCCATATGTGGCCTGCACCCAAGAATCTTTATGACGTTATCCAGAACCCCGAAGAAAAGTCAATCAGAGAAAGAAGCGTAACCAACAAGCGCCTGATTGCTTACGGCTACGGTGACGGCGGCGGCGGACCGCAGTTTGAAATGGTTGAAACTTCAAGAAGAGTTGCCGATCTTAACGGTGTATGCAAAACAGAGCATATGCTTGTAGGCGATTTTATGAAAGATCTTGAAGCAACCGCAAAGAATCCCAACACCTATGTTGGTGAGCTTTATCTTGAGCTTCACAGAGGTACTCTCACCAATCAGCATAATATTAAGAGAAACAACAGAAAGGCAGAGCTTGCCCTTCGTGACCTTGAGTATTTCACCGTTGATGCAGCCGTTAAGGCAGATAAGGCCGCAACTGACGAAGTGACACATCCTCTTTATGAGAAGCTTCTCATAAATCAGAAGTCGGAGGCCAAGCGGTCTTAGGAAGACAAGTTAAGGTGACAACTCCTTGGCTCACAGAACGACATGGCTACGATCCGACTTTGATGCAGCCGTTAAGGCAGATAAGGCCGCAACTGACGAAGTGACACATCCTCTTTATGAGAAGCTTCTCATAAATCAG
>JAZSBC010000137.1:0-26461 GCA_045602245.1 Acutalibacteraceae bacterium
TCGAGGAAGAACGAAGACTTGCTTACGTTGCCGTCACAAGAGCGAAAAAGCAGCTTTATCTTACCCGTGCCAAAACAAGAATGCTCTTTGGTCAAGTCGGAGGCCAAGCGGTCTTAGGAGGACAAGTTAAGGTGACAACTCCTTGGCTCACAGAACGACATGGCTACGATCCGACTTAGGAAGAAATCGAGGAAGAACGAAGACTTGCTTACGTTGCCGTCACAAGAGCGAAAAAGCAGCTTTATCTTACCCGTGCCAAAACAAGAATGCTCTTTGGTCAGACAAGATTTAATCAACCCTCAAGGTTTTTAAGAGAAATTCCCGAAACTCTTATGGAACGAACGGGAGAAACGCTCAGGAGTTTTTCGGTCGGTGTCAATCAGCCTCCAAAACCGCAGGCACCAACGAGAGGATTCACATCAGCTCCTTCGGTTTCTGCACCTGCAAAAAACACTGCAGTGTTCAATATCGGCGATACCGTTCTTCATAAAGCATATGGTGAGGGCATTGTTCTCAGCGCAAAGCCTATGGGTAATGATACGTTGCTTGAAATTGCTTTTACTGCCGCCGGAACAAAAAAGATTATGGCAAACTACGCCAAGGTTGAAAAAATTAATTAACTTTAAAAGACGGATAGATAACTATCCGTCTTTTGTCATAAATATTGGACTTGCTCATATAATTTAACAAAAAGAATACGGAGGTTAAAAATGAGCAAATTCAAAAACAGTTATAAGGTTTATAATGGGAAGGCATTAAAAAATATCATTGAAAATTCAAAGATTTATTTACTTGCTTTTTTGTTTGTTTCAGGTCTCATAATCGGCGCTGTGTCCGGAAATACTCAAACGGAAATATCGCAAAAAATTGCAGAAATAACAACTTCGTTTGTATATTCAAGGAATCAGAACGGAATAACAGAACTGGTTATAAATTCATTTTTATCAAACGGTTTATTGCTGTTTTTAAATGTTTTTCTTGCTTTTTCGCTTATCGGATATCCCTTGTTAATCTGGCTGCCATGTATAAAAGGCATCGGAATCGGTGCGATTGCAGGATATTTGTATTCTGTTTATCAATTAACGGGTCTGGGTTATTGTATTCTTACAATATTTCCGGGTGCGATTGTTTCAACCGTCGCCTTGATTATCGCGTGCAATGACAGCTGCGATTATTCAAAAAACGCCTTTATGAAAGCGTTGCGGGGCAGGGGACAATACGAAAAAGACGAAACAAAAATTTATCTCATTCGTCAGGCAATAATGATCGGTATTTGCATTGTATCTTCAATTATTGATTCTGTTTTCTCTCTTGCGTTTTCAAGATTTTTTGAAATTTGACGGATTGTTGAGCGGATTTGAATCAACAGCTTGTTTCAACTGATCATCATGGATATGAGTATAAATTTCTGTGGTAGACAAGTTTTCGTGGCCGAGAATTTCTTTTAACTGCAGAGGGTCAACGTGACCGTGCTGATACATAAGTGTTGCGGCAGTATGCCTTAATTTATGGGTAGAAAGACCCATACCGTCAAATCCGCATTTTTTCAGATAACCTTCAACCATTTTTTGAATGCTTTGTTTGCTGATTCTTGTTTTACGGTTACTGATAAACAATGCATCTCTGTCTATTACACCGTCAACGGGTCTGACAGCTATATATGAAGCAATGGCATTAAGGCAAGCCTGATTAAGATAAACCGTTCTTTCTTTGTTGCCTTTACCGATAACGGTAAGTGTATTATTATCTTTGATATGAGAAAGATTAATGCTTACAAGTTCGGATAAACGCAAACCGCAATTAAGGAAAAGTGTTAATATACAATAGTCACGTTCTTTGAATTTGCCGTCAACACTTTGGAGAAGTTTGATGCTTTGTTCAAGAGTCAGGTATTTCGGCAGGCTTTTCTTGGTTTGAGGAGATTCAAGAAACGCAATTCTGTTAACTTTTATATATCCGTTTATTTCAAGGTATTTATAAAATCTTTTAATGGCAACGGCTTTTCGCGCTCTTGAGTTATTATCGTTATTTCTTTCGTTTCTGCAGTAGGAGAGAAATGCATACGCTTCATCAAGACCGACGCTGCAGATTACGTCATCAGAAAGCATTGAAATATTGATTTCATCAAACGGTGTATTTTTATCACATAATCCACGTGCTTTTGAAATGTATCTGAAAAACAATCTTAAATCCGATGCATATTCAAGAACAGTCAACATTGATTTGCTTTTTATAGCCGAAAGATAATTGAGGTATAATCTGACAAGAGCAGGCATTGTTATTAATTCTTCTTCTCTCATATTTTCACCGCCAAAAATAAAAGGGTATTGTTATAAACTTATTATAACATACCCTTTTTAAAAAATCAATACAATTACACAAAATAAATGTTTTGTGTAATTCAGGGGAGGGTTTTTATAAAAATTAAGTGTATTGTATAATTTAATCCTCGCATAGCGGCAATATGCCTCCGATGTCATATAACGGATTATTATGAAGTTCTACGCATTCAACTGAATTACGTTCAAGGAAATAAATTATTTTTTTATAATCCTTATGGCTTTCTATAGCACCGTTAAATGCAATTTTATTTTTATCAATCTTACCGCAACATCCGCCTATGAATCCGTAATTGTATCCTTTCAATCCGATGGAACCTTTTGAAATGAACAATGTATCATTAAAAAAATTTCCAGCGGCTGTATAGATGGATTTATCATCGGTGATTATGGCATTTTCATTTACAACACAAACTGAACATTTGGCATATCCTTGTTTAACGTTTATAACGGTCAGACCGCTTATATCTGCGAATTCAAGGATTTCTCTTGCTATTGTTTTAACGTTGCATATTATTTTATTGCCGATTATCGCACAATTCAGCCTGACGTCATTTGGATAAGTGTTACCTGCTGATAGCTGAATTTTATTAATTATAAATTTAGCACCAGGCTCCCCTGCGCACAAATGTTCGTTTTGGCAGAACATTCTATTTTTTCCTGAGTGAAGAATCTGTAAATCAGCGTGAGATTTTACCGGTTCAGGCAAGACGTCATAAGGTAGAATATTTATGGTTTTTATACCGAGTTCATTTAATTTTTTTATTGACTCCCCTGCCTGAGCGCTTATTGCAGCCAAAGTTACTCTGCCCTGCGGTAAATTTGGGTTTTCAACATATTTCATATTTGTTATATTGCAGCATTAAAAGCTTCGTTAACGTTGTTTGCGCCTACTATTTCTATATTTCCTTTGAAACCGTCTGAAAGTGTTTTAAGGTTATGTTTGGGAATAATACAGCGTTTAAAACCAAGCCTTTCAGCTTCTTTGATTCTTTGTTCGCAGTATGAAACGGTTCTTAATTCTCCGCCAAGACCTATTTCGCCAATCACAAGAGTATCGTCTCTTATCGGTATATCCTTGAGGCTCGATATAAGCGCAAGAGCAACGGAAAGATCGGTTGCAGGTTCATCAAGTCTTAAACCGCCGACAACGTTTATATATGCATCGCAGGTGCTGAAGAAAAATCCCGATCTTTTTTCAAGAACTGCAAGAAGCATTGACATACGGTTATAATCAAAGCCTGTTGACATTCTTCTGGCATTTCCGTAGTTTGTTGATGAAACAAGTCCCTGAACTTCGGCAAGAATCGGTCTGCTGCCTTCCATAACGCAGGCAATGCAGGTTCCTGCCGTATTCTTGGGTTTACCTGAGATAAGCATAAGTGATGGATTCTGAACTTCAACAAGACCTTTATCAAGCATTTCAAAAACTCCGATTTCGTTTGTTGAGCCGAATCTGTTTTTTACCGCTCTGAGAATACGGTAAGAAAGATGTCTTTCGCCTTCAAAATATAAAACGCAGTCAACAACGTGTTCCAGAACTTTTGGTCCAGCAATATTACCGTCTTTATTGACGTGACCAACCAGAATAGTCGGTATTCCGAGACCTTTGGCGCAGTTCATATATAAATTTGTTGATTCTCTGACCTGAGTTATGCTTCCGGGAGATGAGTTGATTTCCGAAACGCACATCGTCTGAATTGAGTCAACAATAACTATATCCGGTTTATTTGTTTTTATGTATTCGGTTATGCTTTCAACGTCTGTTTGACACATCAAAAGCAAATTATCTGTTGAAACGCCGAGTCTGTTAGCGCGAAGCTTGATTTGTCTTGCTGATTCTTCGCCTGAAACATAAAGAATTTTCAGATTATTGCCGAGATATTCACAAATCTGCAAGAGGATTGTGGATTTGCCGATTCCCGGATCACCGCTTAAAAGCACAAGAGAACCTTTGACAATGCCTCCGCCGAGAACTCTGTCAAGTTCAGCCATACCGGTTTTGAAGCGTATTTCATCATCAGCACTTATTTCGTTTATCGTTTGCACAAAAGCTGTTTTAGCTGTATTTTTCATCCCTTTTTGCTGCTGAGGAGTACGGAAATCTTCTTCCATGGTGTTCCATTCGGAGCAACCCGGACAGCATCCGAACCATTTTGCGCTTTCGTATCCGCATTGATTGCATACATAAAGAGTTTTTGACTTAGGTGCCATTTTGGAAATCCTCCGTTCCGTTTATAAAATCAACAATTCCAACTGCTATTAAAAAAGCAATTTTTTGTTGATATACATCATCTTTCAGGTTGTTTGTATCGTTGATATTTGAAAGGAAGCCGCATTCAACCATAACTGCAGGTATTTGTGCGTTGTTCAACAAGTAAATTTCAGAGCCGCTTTTCTTTGTTTCTCTTGAATTACTTGTTTGTAAATTTGAAATAATCGGAAGCCTTATTGCTTCGGCAAGTTCTTTTGAGCGCGGATTATTTTTAGAATAAAACACTTGTGTACCGCTGTATTGAGGGTCTGAATAATGATTCTGATGGATACTCACAAAAACTGCATTGTCAGTATTGTTTATAATATCGAGTCTGTTTCTTAAATCAGAGATTTTCTTTTGTCTTATTGTATCGGCAGAATCATCGTGAATTGAATTGTCGTCACTTCGTGTCATTACAGTTTCATATCCCATTGACTGAAGAATACTGTTCAGTTTAACTGCAATTTCTAAATTGATATCTTTTTCAAGAGTTCCGTCGCTTGACGACGTTCCGCCGTCAGGCGTGCCGTGACCAGCATCGATAATAACCGTTTTGAACTGACTGTTATCTGCCGAAACGTTTACAGCTTTATCAAAGAACGCAATTCTTGATAAAACAGCAAGCGTTGAAAAGACAAATAATAATGCAGCTGATAAATATACCCTGATTTTAAGTTTTTTAGGTGCAATAATTCTCATAAAACCACTCCGCATATTTAGTTTTATAAATAATATGCGGAATTAAGAAAAAAAATTAATTTTGCTGATTTTTTCTGTAATCAATATAGTCCTGCAGAATAACAACTGCAGCAACCTGATCAACAACTGATTTTCGCTTTTTTCCTCTTGTATTTGTGTTATTCAAAGCGTTATGTGCACTTACGGTTGAAAGTCTTTCGTCTCTCATTACGAATTCTATGCCGGTTTTCTGAAATAACGCTTCAGCAAACTGAGTGCATTTTTCAGCTCTTGAACCGATTGATGAATCCATATTTTTGGGTAAACCAACAACAAACAGTTCAGGTTTATATTTATCAGCCAATGTTTTGATTTCATCAATCAGTTTTTCGGCGTCTCTTTGAGTGATTACGCAAACGGGAGAAGCGAGCATTTCAAATTTATCGCATACGGCAATACCTGTTCTGACATCGCCGTAATCAATCGCCATTATTACCAAAATATCAATCCTTTTTAAAATTGCGGAGTCTGAAAAACAAACTCCGCAAAATTTATTATTCTATGATTCCGTTAAGAATGTTTTCGAGGTTATCTACAATTTCATCAACATTTCCATCGTTTTTCGGTGGAGTGTATGTGCAGGAAGTACACGTTGCAGGCATAGATGAGATTTTATACCAACCTACACCCGTTGAACCGCAATTCGGACCTGCAATTTTACCCGTGGATCTGCAATAACGTTTTTCGATTGTTTTTGAACTCTTCGGGAAACTCTTTTCGGGTAAGCCTTCGTGTATTTCATCGAAAACTCTCATAAATATTTTTCCGCCGGGGTTAACTGATACACCAAGGCTTTCAGGATGGTCAAAACCAACCCAGACAGCGGCAACGTAATAAGGTGTTCCCGCGCAGAACCAACGGTCCTTATCGCTTGTTGTTGTACCCGTTTTAGCCATTATCTGGAATTTTCTGACGGTTGATGCAGTTCCGTAATAGCTGGTGTCAACAGTCTGAAGAAGTTCACACATAATGTCTGCAGTTTCTTCGGAAAGAACCTGCTCTCTTTTAAGCGACGTATTCTCGTTGCTCAGAAGAATTTGAGTACCGTTGCTATTGGTTACCTTGTAGTATGAATACGGCTTATAATAATATCCGCCGTTACCGAAAGGAGCATAAGCCGCTGCCATTTCAACGGTTGTTGTTCCGTTGGTAAGCGCACCGGTAGCAAGAGGCGCAAGTGTTCTGTCTTCTTTCTCATCGAGCCTTGAGAGTTTAAATCTGTCTCTGACGAATTCAAAAGAATTATCAATGCCTACGTCGTAATTGATTATTCTTGCAGGAACTGTGTTGTGTGATTGCTGAATAGCATATTCAACGGTAACGTTTTTGCCTGAACCGTAGGTCTGATTAACGTTATGAGGCCAGAGTTTACCGTTAACAGGAATAGCATAGTCTTTAATCATACTTGAATAATTATGAATATTCATTTCGATGGCAGGTGCATAAGTTGCAAGAGGTTTGATTGTTGAACCCGGCTGTCTGTAAGCGTTAGCGGCTCTGTTAAGACACAATGCACCCGATTTTTCGCCTGCTTCGCCGACAATGGCAACTACCCTGCCGTTGTAATCCATGATTGTCATTGCGGACTGAACGGGTTCGCCTTCATGATCGTCGTCTTTGCTGTAGATGTCAGGAAAAGATTTGCGGTTAACGTAAACGTCTTCCAACGCTTCCTGAACGTCAAGATCAACAGCGGCGTAAATCTTGAGACCGCCGTAAAGGATTTTATCCTGAGCCTGCTGTTTTGAATAACCGTATTGCTCCATAAGATCCTGCTGAACGCACTGCCTTACATAGTCAACATAGAAGCTGTCAACGGTGTTTTCGGTATCTTTTTTCTTTTCTTCTTCATCTTCATCGGGAACGTATTTTTCGCTGTTAGTGAAAATAAGCTCATAATTTATTGCTTCATTATATTCTTCTTCTGTCAAATAACCGTCAGTTTTCATCTTTTCAAGACATTTAAGCTGACGCTCTCTGTTATTTTCGGGGTTAAGAAGAGGATTCCATTTGGTGGGTGCCTGAGTAATTGAAGCGATTACGGCGCATTCAGCGGCATTAAGTTCGCTGACGTCTTTGCCGAAATATTCTTCACTTGCCGTTTTTACACCGTAACAGCCGTTGCCGAGATAGAGAGTATTAAGGTATGCTTCGATGATGGTGTCTTTGTCGTAATGCTCTTCAAGATTAAGCGCGGTCAGAATTTCGTTGTATTTACGAACAACCGTTACTTCCTTGTTGTTTGTAAGGTTCTTGATGAGCTGCTGGGTTATTGTTGAACCGCCCTGACCGAGGTTGTCGGGCACAACAATAACGCCGATGGTTCTGATCCAGTCAACGCCGCCGTGGGTATTGAATCTTGTGTCTTCAAGAGCAATAAAAGCTTTTGACATATAAGGCGACATATCGTCAAGATCAACCCATACTCTGTCTTCTTCACCGTGAAGCCTTGCTATTTCAACGGTATTGCCGTTTTTATCATACGCGTAAATGAACGACGTCTGGTTTTGATTTGCTTTATATTCTTCAAGGTTAATTATTAAATCTCCCTTGGCAGTAGTAATAACGTTGATAAAAACATATGAAACAATAATTATACCAGTTAAAGCAAAAACACTTAAAATTCCGAAAATGACCGTACCTATTTTACCGAAAACTTTTTTTGTTTTTTGTTTCTTGGATTTTTTAGCCAATACGTTTCAACCTCCTTGTTTGAAGATTATGTAATTATTTAAGTTTATCTTTGAATTTGATTTGGTTTGAGATGAACATAAATAAAACAATTATAAGCCAAAGCGGTAAGAACAAAAGGATTAATGCTGCCGCCCCGATTATTATCGGCAAACCTTTTTTGCTCTTTTTAACGCCTGATTCAATTCTCTGCCACTCAAGCTTCTGAATATCATCTTCAGGGTTAAAAGGATAAATTTTCAGGTCAGCCTTATAAGAATCGATTTTGTAATTATAGAGCAGAGGCTCAACAAGTTCAGCCGTGCTTGAAGAAACCTTTGTAATCTTCATAAGGTCTATATGAAGCACGTTAAGAATACTGTCAATGATATTAAGAAGACCGATTGTTATTTTGTACTGCGGAGTCAACGGTGAATACTTGCTTTCACCGCCGAAAAGATTCATAAACAACTCTGCTATAAAATCAACAACCTTGATATCTTTTATATCTGCATAGTCAGCTTTCTTTAAACCTGTTTCGCGCTTTGTCCATTTTGCAACCGTTCCGATTTTCAGTGAATTCAACATTTTAAAAATCGGTTTGATTATCCAGCCGAATTTATAAACCAGCTTCGGCTTAATGCTGATTGCATTTACCATTTGTGCAAGTGAATCAATATCGGAGCCTGCTGTTTTTATCATTCCGATTATAACGGCAGTAAGCTGCTTCTTTAATACGTCCTGCAAATCTCTGCCTTTTTCTTTGAATGATTCAGGGGTATTAACAAGAACTGTATCCAGCGATACTTTATTATTATCAGGGTCAAACGTTGCTGTTCTGATTGCGCCCGGATAACCTATAGGCGATGCGGTGCATATATCATAGAGAACGTTCCCCTGCCCGCTCTGATAAGCCGATACGTTGTGTATATGCGTGTGTCCCGTAAAAATAAACTGAACACCCAAATCTGCAAGCTGTTTTATTCTCGTCTGATAATCACCGAGCATATCCCCTCTTCCGATTATTTCATAAATAGGACATGGAGCTATAAGCGGATGATGGGTCATTGCAATAATAACTTGATTATCTTCGTTGGCTTTTTTTGCTTGCTCTGTAATCCATTCAAAGCATTCGTCAGAAAAACCGCTTTTTCCGTTAAGATTTGTATCGTCATTGAGAGCAAACAATCTGTAGCCTTCTGCAAGCTGAACAATATAGGACATACTCGGCAGATGAACGGAGAGTGCTTCGTCAGGCCCGAATTCACGGTACATAGCAAAAAGCTGATCTCTTCTGGCTGTTTTAACTTCAAAAACTGAGTCACCGTCATAACCGGCCGTCACTCCGCCTTCACGAAAATCGTGGGTAGCAGTTATAACGTATACTCTTTTACCCTTTGATTTAAGATTACGGAGCATTTCAATAAATTCCGAATGAGAATTGAGTTCGCCGTTATTCGTAACGTCACCGCTGATTAAAACAATGTCACTCTCGAATTCAGAAATCTGGTCGAAAGCAGATTGCAAAACCTCAGCACTGTCGGCAAGGAGCTTCTGGCTTTTTAAGTTAGCAAAATCATAAGCTTTTCCGCTTGTCCCGTTTTCTTTTGAGTAATAATGAGTATCAGTTAAAACCGTAACGGTAAGAGGCTGACGGTTCATCATTTTTCATTCCTTTCGGCAATTTCAACAAGGTTTTTATAACTTATTGCCATTGATTCTCGGGGATCAATTTCGCATATATCCTGCTCAATTACAATATATTTGACTCCTGCATCTTTACATTTATTATATATTGCGTCAAGGTTAAGATTGCCTGTTCCGATTTCAACAAACTTCGGAGTGTGATTTGTTATTCCGTAATCTTTGAAATGACAAACTTTCATTCTGCCTGTTATTTTTTCAATATAATCGCACGGATTGACTCCGCCGAACTGGAACCAGTAAGTATCGCCGATAAAACTGAATTCTTCAGGTTTGGTATCTTCTATAAGCATATCAAAAATGCGTCTTCCGTTTTCAAGTTTTGCAAATTCAAATGCGTGATTATGATACGCAAACTGAAGTCCGTTATCGTGCATTCTTTTTCCGATTTCACTTGTGATTTTAATGAATTCTTTGATGCCTTGAACGTCGTTTCGGTATTCATCTGGCATACCGCCGATACCGAGAGTATCGCAACCCATCATTTTATGCTCTTTCATAACAGTGTCAAGGTCTGATTTCATACGGTCAAACGAAGTATGAGTCACGCAAACATCCATATTGTATTTTTCAACAAGATAAGCGACTTTATCTGCAGGAATAGGACCTATACCCGAAATCTGAATAACGTTGATACCGATTGAATTAAGATATTTAAACGTTTCTTCGCAGTCTTCGTATGTTTTTATATAATCACGAAGAGTATAAAGCTGAGCGCCGAGTTTGATTGAACTCATATTTGTTCACCTCACAGTATATTTATTATATTATATTACTTTTTACTATATTATGCAAGATTTATCTTGTTTATATATGGATTGAAAATGTATTTTTTGTGAATTTTATTATTAAAATCCCAATATATATAACATGATGAGGTGATTTTTTGCTTAATATTTTGATGGATATCATTTCGAAGGGATTTTTGTTTTTTGCGTTGCATATTGATAACGGAAGTTCTTTCCCGCCTGCGTTAACGTTAAAAGAAGAAAAAGAGTGTCTTGAAAAATTAAGAAAAGGCGATATGAAAGCAAAAAATAAAATTATTGAACATAATCTCAGGCTTGTTGCTCATATTACCAAAAAATACTGTTCCGATAAAAACGAGCAGGATGATTTGATTTCAACGGGTACAATAGGACTTATAAAAGCAGTAAATACATTTGATGAATCTAAAGGTATAAAACTCGCTACATACGCATCTAAATGCATTGAAAATGAAATATTGATGCATTTCAGAAATCAAAAAAAATCAGCTCAGGATATTTCGATTAATGAGCCGATTGATTCAGACAGCGACGGAAATCCGCTTACTTTGATGGATATAATATGCGTTGAAGATACAATCGCAGATGAAATTAATAATAAAATCCAAACAGGTTTATTATATGAATTTATTGAACGGCTTGACGATGAAAGAGAAAAAACAATAATTATTCTAAGATACGGTCTATACGGCTGCAATCCCCTTACTCAGAAACAGATCGCTCATAAAATGAAAATATCGCGTTCTTACGTCAGTCGCATTGAGAAGAAGGTTATTGAGAAACTGAGAAAAATGTTTAATGAAAAGCAAAAAGCTGCTCCTGACGGAACAGCTTTTTAATGTGTTAAATTATTTGTCAAAAAAAAGAACAATAATTGATGGAACAAGCGAAAGAACAAAGAATACAATAGCAACAATCTTTGTGATCTTTGCGAGCTTCTGTTCGGCAGTTTTGCTCTTACCCTTACCGAGGAATGTTTCAGCTCCGCCTGCGATAGCACCTGAAAGACCCTGTGAACGGCTTTCCTGAAGAAGAACGGATGCTACGAGGATAAGTGAAGAAAGAATAAGAAGAACGCCTATTACTATTTCATACCACGCCATAGGTATATGACCTCCAAAAAATATTTTACTAATGGATTTTAACACATATCATTAATAAATGCAAGTGTTTTTTTTATTTATTTGTAAAAATTTGCATGGTTTATATTAAAATACAGTTGCAAATACTATGATTGCGAGGGAAATGAATGTGTGCGTTTGCTTAATTCCTTTGCCGTGAGTTTTATATTCAGGTTCTTTTGTGTGTTTATTATCAAAAATTCGATTTGCTTTTCACGGATTTTCTGAACAGACAAATGAAAAAATTATAAAACTCAAACCGTTCAAGGTGGGGATGCCCGACTTTGAACGGTTATGCGTTTATTCGCTGAACGTTATTTGCTCGGCTTCGTCGTCGCTGCTGAGCAGAGCGCCTGCCGCAGGAAGATTTTTTGCTTTATATCTGTACGGTTTTGAAAATTCGCCATCACGGTAATCACGGGCTGATATAAGTCTGTGTCCTTTTTTTAAGGTAAGAACACTAACGCCGATAGTATCTTTTGTTGTTTTGGGAAGTATTACGGCAGTATTGATAAGAAGATGTCTGCCGGCGCTTGAAATAATAACAAGTTCTTTATCCTGATCAATATGCATAATCGTTGAAACGGGAGATTTATCGGAAAATGCTTTTATCAGTTTTTTGCGCTTGGTTATTGTTTGGTATGCTTTAAGGTCAACCTTCGCAACTTTGCCGTTTTCAAAGAAGAACAATACATATCCGCTGTAATCGGCTGTAACAAGCATATAAAGAGGTGTTTCTCCGTCTTCCATTTCGAGCTTTGCAGGAATATAATCGCCGAGAACACTTGCTTTTGAATCTTCAAATGCTGCTGCTGTCGTTTTATAAACCTGACATTTATTTGTGAAGAAAAGAAGTTCTTTTGCATTTGTTGTTTCAAACGTCTGAACTATTTCGTCACCGTCTTTAAGCTTGTTTGCACCGCTCATTCTGAGTGAAAGCGGAGTGATCTTTTTGAAATAACCGTCCTTGGTAAAGAAAAGATGAACGGGATAATCGGGAACCTCTTCTTCAATCGGAGAATCGTCTATTTCATTTGAATAAATAATCTGTGTTTTTCTGGGTGAAGAATATTTTTTGATAACTTCTTTAAGTTCAAAAATTATTATCTGCTTGATTCTTCTGGGGTTTTCAAGAATATCATTCAAGTCTTTTATAGCCGCTTCAAGCTTTTCTATATCCTGCAAACGTTTGAGAATATATTCCTTATTAAGATGGCGAAGTTTAATTTCCGCAACGTATTCTGCCTGTATTTTATCAATTTTGAAGCCGATCATAAGGTTAGGTACAACTTCAGCTTCTTCTTCAGTGTTTCTGATAATTTTGATTGCTTTATCAATATCGAGAAGAATTTTTTCAAGAGCGCGAAGAAGATGAAGTCTGTCTGAAGCGCGCTTCAAATCAAATGCAGTTCTTCTTCTGACGCATTCGCTTCTGAACTCAATCCATTCTTTCAGCAGGTCGGCAACGCCGAGAACTTTGGGCATTCCTTTGATAAGAACGTTGAAGTTGCAAGAGAATGTATCCTGAAGCGGTGTTGAATTATAGAGCTTATTCATCAGCTTTTCGGGGTCTGTGCCCTTTTTGATATCAATAGTGATTTTTAAACCGCTTTTATCGGTTTCATCTCGGATATCGCTGATTTCCTTGATTGAACCGGCTTTGATTTTTTCAATGATTTTATCAATTATCGCTTCGGAGGTTGTTGTTGGAGGAATTTCGGTTATATCAATACAGTTGTTGGATTTGTCGTAGCTGTACTTTGCCCTGACTTTGAATCCTCCCCTGCCCGTTTTGTAAATTGATTCAATTTCTTCACGGTTATATACAAGATAGCCGCCGCCTGCGAAATCAGGTCCTTTGAGAGTTTCGGTAACGTCGTGTTTTGAGTTTCTGAGAAGCTCAATGGTTGTGTTGCAAACCTCTTCAAGGTTAAACGAACAAATGGAGCTTGCCATACCTGCCGCAATGCCCGTATTTGCGTTTACAAGCACGCTCGGATATGTTACGGGCAAAAGAACGGGTTCTTTCATTGTGTTATCATAGTTATCAACAAAATCAACCGTGTCTTTATCAATGTCTGAAAAAAGCTCAGCACAGATTTTATCGAGTTTTGCTTCTGTATATCTTGAAGCTGCCCACATCATATCTCTTGAATAAGCTTTACCGAAGTTACCTTTTGAATCAACGTACGGATGCAGAAGAGCCTCGTAGCCTTTTGAAAGACGAACCATTGTTTCATATATAGCCGCATCGCCGTGAGGATTGAGCTGCATTGTTCGGCCTACGATATTTGCGGATTTGGAGCGGTTTCCCGTAAGAAGACCCATTTTATGCATCGTATAGAGAATCTTTCTGTGTGAGGGTTTGAAACCGTCTATTTCAGGGATGGCACGGGACATAATAACACTCATTGCATAAGGCATAAAGTTAAGCTCAAGTGTGTCTGTTATAGGTTGGTTTACGATTTCACCCGCACCGAGAATATGGGTTTTGTTATCGAGTTTTTCAACCTGAATATCTGTTCCTTTTTTTGATTTTTTAGCCATATTATAAACTCCGTTTAATTAATTATGAAACGTCGGCCATATCAATATAAAGATGACCGTTCTGTGAAATATGCTCTTTTCTGCCTGCAAGATTATCGCCGAGAAGAAGGTCGAATTTTTCTGATGTTTCCTGAGCGAATGAAGGTTCAACTTTAATAAGTCTTCTGGTAGCGGGATTCATTGTTGTGAGCCACATCATATCGGGATCGTTTTCGCCAAGACCTTTTGAACGCTGAATGGTGTATTTCTTGTTGCCGATTTCGGCAAGCGCATCTGTTTTTTCGCTCTCATTATATGCAAACCAGGTTTCATCACCGCAGGTTATTTCATACAGCGGAGATTCTGCAATAAACACCTTGCCTTCTTCAAAAAGAGCAGGCATAAGGCGGTAAATCATTGTGAGAATGAGAGTTCTTATATGGAAGCCGTCAACATCGGCATCGGTACAGATAATGATTTTATTCCATCTGAGCAAATCAAGGTTAAAAGATATCATATCTTTACCCTTTTTTTGCTTTGAGTCAACTTCAACACCGCAACCGATAACTTTGATAAGGTCAGTGATGATATCGCTTTTAAAAATGCGGTCATATTCGGATTTGAGACAGTTGAGAATTTTGCCTCTTACGGGCATAATTGCCTGAAATTCAGAGTTCCTTGACTGTTTACAAGCGCCCAAAGCCGAGTCGCCCTCAACAATGAAAAGTTCACGAATTTCAACGTCTTTGCTTCTGCAGTCAACAAATTTCTGAATTCTGTTTGTGAGGTTACCGACGTTCTGAATGAGTGACTCTTTGAGACCCTGTCTTGTTTTTTCAGCCCTTACACGGCTTCTCATATTTATGAGAACCTGTTCGGCAATTTTGTTTGCTTCAATCGGATTTTCAATAAAATATATTTCAAGCTGATGCTTGATGAACGAAGTCATTGCATCCTGAATGCCCTTGTTGTTGATTGATTTTTTTGTTTGGTTTTCATAGGAAGCATAGGTTGAAAACGACGAAACAACAATAGCAAGGCAATCTTCGATATCCTGGAATGTTATTTTGCTGTCGCTCTTCTGATATTTATTGTTTTGTTTGATGAAAGAATCAATCTGCGAAAGAAAACCTTGTTTAACCGCTTTGTCAGGCGAACCGCCGTTAGCGAGATAGCTTGAGTTATGGTAATACTCTTTTGCCTGAACTTTGTTTGAAAAAGTTATTGCAAAGCTCATTTTGAGTTTGTATTCACCGAGGTCTTCACGATCACGGCAGGTTGCATCTCCGCTCCATGAAAGATAACTTGTAAGAGCGTTTTCACCGACTAATTCTTTGATATAGTCATCAATACCTTTTTCGTAGAAATATTCAAACGTTTCGAAAGATTTACCGACCTGATTCCTGAGAATGAATTTTACTCCTGCATTAACAACAGACTGATTTTTCAGCATTTCCTGAAAATATTCAAGAGAAATATCAATATCCGTAAAAACGTCAAGGTCAGGTTTCCATTTGATTCTTGAACCCGTATCTTTTTTGCTGTAAGGTTCTTTTATCATTTCGCCGTCGGGATCGCCTTTTTTGAAATTGAGAAGATAACGGTATCCGCCCGTGTGAATTTCTGCTTCCATATATTCTGATGCATACTGAGTTGCACAAAGACCGAGTCCGTTAGTTCCGAGCGAGAATTCATAGTTACCGTCTTCACCGTTGTTATATTTTCCGCTTGCATAAAGTTCGCAGAAAACAAGCTCCCAGTTATATCTGCCTTCTTTAGCGTTATAATCTACGGGTATACCTCTGCCGAAATCCTGAACTTCAACTGAATTATCTGCAAAACGGGTAACAACTATTTTATCGCCGAAGCCTTCTCTTGCTTCGTCAACGGAGTTAGATACAATTTCAAATATAGAATGCTCACAGCCGTCAATGCCGCTTGAGCCGAAGATAACCGCAGGTTTTTTTCTGACCCTGTCTTTACCTTTAAGAGCAACAATACTCTCGTCGTTATATCCGGGTTTTTTAGCCATAAGGATAAATCCTCCCAAAACGCAAATTTTACCAATACAATTATACCACATCTTGACGCAATGTCAAGTTTCGATACAATCTGTTGATGACATATTTCAACATAATACTATTATATTCTTCAATATGAACAATAAAACGGACTGAAAAAAACACCCGATTTTTCGGGTGTTCATTAAAGTATTATATTTCCTTTTCTCTGCATACGGAGATATGCACCTTCGGGAACTTCAATCGGGCAATCAAAGCTGAGTTTCATCATTGGGTGAGGAGCATTTTCTATTAATTCTCCATCTTCATTTCTGAGATTTTTAACGGTAACTCTTACGGGTTCAATGCCTTTGACCATTATTTCAAGCTCATCGCCTTCAAAGAAACGGTTTCGCTGTGAAGCATAAAGGATACCGTTTTCCCATTTTTCTGCTATAGCGGCAACATCCCATTCGCGGACGTATCCGCCTTTATAAAAAATCTGGGCATCGTCCATCGGCGTTGAAAAATAAAAACCCGTGCAATACTGTCTGTTGCTTGCTTTTCTGACTTCATCGAGTATCCACTGTTCAGGTATGTAATCGCTATCGAAACCTGACTTTTCATAGCCGTCAATCGCACAGCGGTAAGCATTAACAGAAACGGCGGTATAATAAGCCGACTTTGCTCTGCCTTCTATTTTAAAACTGTTTATTCCCGCCTCAGTGAGCTTTGATATGTGTTCAATCATACACATATCACGTGAGTTCATAATATAAGTACCTGTTTTATCCTGTTCAACCGGAAAATATTCACCCGGTCTTTTTTCTTCAAGCAATGAGTAGCGCCAGCGGCAAGGCTG
The DNA here is from genome assembly GCA_045602245.1 of Acutalibacteraceae bacterium. Taxonomy (GTDB): domain Bacteria; phylum Bacillota; class Clostridia; order Oscillospirales; family Acutalibacteraceae; genus CAG-177. The sequence continues at coordinate 16,985 of JAZSBC010000137.1, forward strand.
AGCGCAGTCTCCCCTGTTGGAATCTCTGCCTGTCATATAGTTTGAAAGCAAGCATCTGCCCGAGAACGAAACGCACATTGCGCCGTGAACAAAACATTCGATTTCAAGCTCTTTCGGTGTGTTTGCTCTGATTTGTGCAATTTCATCAAGCGAAAGTTCTCTGGCGGTTACAATGCGTTTTGCACCCATATCAAAGAAAGCGTTTGCTGCAGCGTAATTTGTTATACCTGCCTGAGTTGAAATATGGATTTCGGTATCGGGCGAATATTTCTGAATGATTTTCATTACTCCGATATCGGTAACAATAAATGCATCAACGCCGCTTTGAGCAGCAAATTCAATGAATGAGGGCAGCAGCCTGAGTTCGTCGTTTCTCGGAACGGTATTGCAGGTGAGATAAACTTTTACGCCTTTTGAATGCGCATAATCACAAGCTTTTTTTAATTCATCACCGCCGAAGCTTGCTGCTGCAGTTCTCATGCCGAAACAGTCGGAACCAAGATAGACTGCATCTGCGCCGTATTCAACAGCGGCGCAGAGTCTTTCAAAATCTCCTGCAGGAGCAAGTAATTCGGGCTTTGAAATCTGAATCATAAAAATCTCCTAACGGTTATTTACACGGAGAACCTCTCTGCCGTTCTGGTCATGCTCGGCCTGAGTTCTTGCCATATAAATCTTACCGTATTTATCGTGTCTGAAATAATAATAATCTGTATCTTCGGGGAAGAGCGCGGCGTGAATGGCATCATGGCCGGGATCACAGATAGGTCCGGGAGGTAAACCGGGCTGTGTATATGTGTCGTAGTTATTCTGATATGAAGCGGCTTCTGCTGTGGAAACGTTAGGCGCAACATATTTGGTAACATAGTTTTTGGTTGAGTCACAACCGAGAAGAGGCCATGAAACAGAATTATCCAATCTGTTATGAATTACAGATGAAACAAGACCCATCTGGTCTTTGTTTGCAGCTTCACTCTGAATAATTGATGCAATGATGATAACCTCATCTCTGGTAAGCCCGAGAGCGACACGCTGAGCTTCGTATTCTTCTGTCCACTTATTTTCCGAAGCATCAAGGAATTTTCTTAAAACAGTGTTAGCATCGCTTTTTTCGTAGAACTCATAGGTCGAGGGATAAATATAGCCTTCAAGAGCAAAAGTTCTTTTTGAATCAACGGGAATCTCGCTTATATAACCGTATTCAAAATCCGTTTCTTTTACGGATGCAAGAAGCTGTTCTTTTGAACAAACGCCGAACTCGGCAATTTTATCAATAATCTGATAAATTGTCCATCCTTCAGGGAAAACGAGTGTTATTGTATCTGCAGTTTTCTGATGTTCTCTGAATTCGTTAAGATATCCTTCAAGTCCCATATTTTTCTGAACGTAATATACACCGCTGAGATATACGGGATCAGCAGGTTTTTTGTCTTTGTTAATGTTCTTAACAACGTCAATAGCTTTAAAGTATATTTTGCAGAAAAGCTTTTGTTTGATAAGACCTTCATCGTCCAACAAATCAATAATGCTGTTTGTTGTTGAATTCTGAGGAACTGTTATTTTTACAATTTCATCGCTTCTGTTCATGCCGAGAACATCGTTGATGCAGGTGATTGAAAGAGCAGAAAGTGTAATTGTAAAAACAGCAACAATAATCCACACCGCAGCTGAAAATGATAACTTCGATTTTTTTTCATTACGTTCATTTGACGGTTCACTGCTGTTATCAACAAACTGTGGCTGCTGAGGAGCTCTCTGCTGAGATGTTTTTCTTTGGGGTCTTCTGTTTGAAAAATATACCTCGCCCTTATATTTCGGAGTCTGATCTTCATAATTCTGAGGTAACGCATTATCGTCAATATGAACTTCAAACTTTTTCTTCGGCGGAGTAACGGGCGAAGATTTAGCTTTATTAAGGTCCTCGGGATTCAGAAAGCCATCATCTTCAATATTAACCTTAAAAGGCTTTTTAGGGTTGTTGGAATTGTTTAAATCGTTATTCACACGCAGAAACCTCCTTGCTTTTAGAGTTTCTAAAACAATTTTCTGTTAAAATACAATCTACAGGTATATCGAAATTGCTTGAATTTATAAAGTTGCAAATGCATCTTTCGTAGCAAAGTCCGATTGTTTTGATTTGATTATTCGAAAGGAATCGGTCATAATATCCGCCGCCGTACCCGATTCTGTTGCCTGAAAAATCAAAACAGAGAGCAGGAACAATACATAATGAATCTGAAGTAATATTTACGGGAATATTATTGCCTGGTTTTACCGTGGGTATGCCGTATTTCCCTTCGCAAAGATCATCAAGTGACTGTATTTCACAGAAATACATATTCTCATTTATGCAGTACGGAACGGCAATTCTTTTGTTGTTTTTTAGTGAGTAACTGATAAAACTCAGTGTATCAATTTCGTCCGAAACTGAAACGTACACTAAAATCAGATTAGAATTTTTATAAAAATCTGAATTAATAAGTGCAGTTGTTATTCGGCAGTCAAACAAAGTCTTTTCAGATTCGGAAAACGATTTCCTTATGTTTCTGTACAGTTTTCTTGATAGTTTTTTATCCATAATTATGAACATTGAAGAGTAGCTTTAAGCGCCTTTGCTGTTTTTTCGTCTTTTAAAGCAGTTACGATTTCAAGTCCGAAGTTGATTGCGCTGCCCATGCCTTTGGCTGTTATAACGTTACCGTCACGGCAAACGAATTTATCGGATAATTTTGCGCCTGTAAGCTCATTTTCAAATCCAGGGAAACATATGGCCTCCTTGTCTTTAAGCAGACCTTTTCTTCCGAGAATCATCGGTGCGGCACAGATTGCGCAAATGAGAAGATTATTTGAATCGCAATAATCTATAAAACTGTTGACAACGGAATTATTCATAAGGTTAGTTGTTCCCGGCATTCCCCCGGGAAGAATAATGCCCGATAAATTACTATCAGCAGAAATTTCCGTATCGGTTTTATCGCATATAAACTTCATATTATGTGAGCCTTGAATAATGTCCGAACCTATGCCGACGCTCTGAATTTCGATGCCTGCGCGTCTGATAACGTCAAGAGTTGCCACAGCTTCAACTTCTTCAAATCCGTCTGCGAAAAACATATATATCATTGCATTTTCTCCTTTAGTCAAGAGTTAACCCGAGATATGGATTGTTGATAATTTTTAACAATTCTTCAGATTTTTTATTAATCGGAAGAATCATTCCTGAATTGACGATTTCAAAATCTTCAGAATTAACCGAACAATCAACGGGCAGATAAAAAGTTACGTTTTCTGTATTTTTAAAACTGCCAAAAAACTCTGTAAAGCAATATTCCTTTACAACTGTTTTGCTGCCGTTTGCGCTGTAAAGCATATACCCTTTACGGCTCGATAGGGCTTGTCCGCCGTATAATTTATGATGTTCAAAAGCAAAATTTATGCTTTCGTTATCCCAAACAAACATATCAATGTCTTTAAATGCATTTTCTCTTAAACTGAACAAGTTGTTTGAATCATAATTTTCAGATAAGGGCATTTCAATTATTTTATCAGAGCTGACAGTGAAAATTTTCTTTTTGAATACGGGCTTATATCCGTATTTTTCATAATATCCGTACAATGATTCACTTGCAGGTAACAAACATATATAAAAATATCCTCTGTCAGATGCTGTCTTTTTAGCAAAATCGAGAAGCAAGGACATATATCCCCTGCCTCTGTATTCATTGAGAGTACACGCGGCGTATAAATAATATGAAGGATACATTTTGTTATTTATCCTCATATTACCCTCGAGCAAAAAAAGCATTGATGCAATTTTACCGTCAACGTCATAAACAAGTGTATTTTGGGGGTTGAATTTTTGGTTGATAAAAAACATTATATCTTCTTCGGAATCACCGAATGCTTCGTTCCAAAGAAAAGTCATATTGTTAATATCATTTTCGTTTGAGTATCTTATCATAAATCAAGTCCGATTGCCTTTGAAACAGCATTGAACACGCTTTCTGAAATAACTTCAATGGGCAGAGGTTCGCCGTCCTTGCTGCATTTGATTCTGTACCAGCCGAGTTTTGAGCAGGCATAATCTGCAGCTTCGCGGCAATTATTGAGATATTCAACGTTCTTTTCGTGAATATCTTTCTTTGATTCATCTCCGTTATATCTACCCGTCATAAGCTTTTGTGATACTTCAATAGGCATATCGAGATAAATAACGGCGTCGGGTTTGGGAATTCCCATTTTGTTATATTCAAAATCTTCAAGCCATTCAAGGTATGAATCCCAGTCTTTTCTGTCTGTTTTGGTGAGCTGATGATAGGCGTTGGAGGTTGTATATCTGTCTGCAAGGAAAATTTCACCGTTCTGATATGCATCTTTCCAGTAACAGTTATAGCTGACGTATCTGTCAACGGCAAAGAATGATGATGCGGCATAAGCATTGACGTCCTCGGGGTTTTTGCCGAATCGGCCGGCGAGATACATTTTTACAAGTTCGCAGGCCGGGTCATCATAATTGGGAAGCTTAATGAAATTGACTTTTACACCGGAATCAGAGAGCTTTGTTTTCAAAAGCTCTTCCTGTGTTGATTTTCCGCTTCCGTCGAGACCTTCAATAACAATGAGATTTCCTTTCATACTTCCTCCATTTTATACTATAATTATTAACATTATATCAACAAAAAATGTATATTTCAAGTACAATACAAAACATTTTGTATCACAAAACCGTTTTTGCATATTTTTACGGAGTGTTGAACAGGTATCAGCACTCCGTATCGTTTATATATAGACCGGCTGAATTTGTTTGCCGTTTAACGCATATAACATTGAGTCATATGTTTTTTTAAAATCGGCAACAACCGATCTGGGCTTATTTATCGGGTCATCCTGCCTCATCGGAACAAAATAAACGTTCTTGCGGTTCATCAGATTTCCGATGTTTGAAGCAGATCCCGAAAGTGCATCGTTTGTTGATACCGCTATAAGAAGAGGCCTTTCGTTTCTGAGATGAGCTTTTGCTGCAAGAGTAACGGGCGTATCCGTTATTCCCGATGAAAGTTTTGCTATTGTATTACCCGTGCATGGTTCGATTATAAGAATATCAATTAATTTTTTTGGCCCGATTGGCTCGGCATCGGCTATTGTTGATATTATTTTATTGTTGCATATTTTTTCTATTCTCTCGATATGCTCGCTTGCTTTACCGAAACGTGTGTCTGTTGAAAACGCATTGAAAGACATAATTGGCACGATTTCAATATCCTTGCTTTTAAGAAATTCGAGCTGCTCTGTTATTTTTTTGAAAGTGCAGAACGAACCGCATATCGCAAATCCGACTGTTAATTTATCCATCGTATTCCTCCCTGATGATATTCAGAATGCCGTCTGCAATTATTCTGCCAGCTGTTTTCGGCGCGACTTTACCCGGCAAAGAAGGGCATTGAAGAGCTTTTATTCCGAGTTCATAAGCGGAAGTAAAATCAACGCCGAAAGGCGCTGAAGAAACATCAATTATAAGACAGCTGCTTCGGACGTTTTGGAGAATTTTTCGGTCAATAACAAGCGAAGGAACTGTGTTGATTATTATTTCGGCATTTTTTGCCGTTTTGTAAAACTCATTAATTAAACAGCCTTGATATCCTTTGGTTGCCGCCAGAGCGATATCGCCGTATTTTCTGGCACATACGGTAATTTTTGCTCCGAGCGATGCAAGTGAATCGGCTGTTATTTTTGCAACTCTGCCATATCCGAAAATAACGCAGTTGCTTGAAAAAACTGTATAATCAATATTATCAATAATTGCTTTAATAATCCCCTGAACAGTAGGCACGGTATTCATAACTGTAACTTCTTCACGCTTGAAATAATCATACGGCTTGATGTTTTTTCTCTTCATTTTTGATTCTGTTCCTTTGCTTATCATTCCTGCGAAAACCGGTTGTTCCGGTTTTATAAATGAGATGATATCGTCGATTGATTCTTTTATCGGAATAATGGAACACAGTTTCTTTTCGTCTTTTGTGACGGGCAATGGCAAAATAACCGCATCTTTTGATGAGATTTCTGCTTTTAAATCTGTGATTGAATTAGGGGTTAAGCCATAGGTTGATACTTCATAACCGAGACTTTTAAGATATTCTGTCATATATAATTGACGGTTGTCGCCGCCTATAATGATAAAGCTGTTTGGTTTTTTCAAAATTACACCTCCCTGTGTTATCAATTTATGAAAAAAACATAATGCTGTTACATTGAAAATATTATAAAATAAGTCTTTATTTTTTTGTTACTGTGTTATATAATAAAAATGATATTTTGAAAGGAAGAAAATGTATGTTTGAAATAGACGTATTGTTAAAAAAAATCAAACGTGTTCATTTTATCGGAATCGGCGGTTCGGGAATGTGTCCTCTTGCTGAAATTCTTCATAAAGAAGGCTATATCCTAAGCGGTTCTGATAATAACGAAACCGATACGCTTGCAAGAATCCGTTCAATGGGTATTCCCGTTGCAATGGGTCAGAAAGCAGAAAATATCGAAGGCGCTGAAATGATTATCTACACAGCGGCGCTTTTGCCTGATAACCCGGAGCTTGTTGCTGCAAAAGCTTCCGGCATACCTACTTTTGAAAGAAGCAAGCTGCTTGGTGCGATTACAAGGATTTACCCCAACAGCATCTGCATTTGCGGTACACACGGCAAAACAACAGCCTGCTCTATGCTTACTCAGGTGCTTATTGAAGCCGATTTCGACCCTACTGCGGTTATAGGCGGCAAGCTTCCTCTTACGGGTTCAAACGGCATTGTCGGCCACAGCGAGCATATGGTCTGCGAGGCTTGTGAATTTGTTGATACGTTTCTTGATTTATCACCTGACGTTGCGGTTGTTCTGAACGTTGACGAAGATCATCTCGATTATTTCAAAACGTTTGAAAATTTGAAAAAATCATTTACGAAATTTTCTTCTATGGCAACAAAAGCAATAATTTATAACGGCGACGATGAAAATACACTTGATTGCGTGTTGCCTGCAATAAAAGGAAGCGGTAAAGAAGCCATATCGTTCGGATTAAACGATTCAAACGATTATTCTGCTTCAAATATAACGTTTGATAATGAATATGCTTCTTTTGATTTGATTAAACACGGTGTTAATCTCGGGAGGGTTAAACTGTCTGTGCCGGGTATGCATAACGTCAGCAATGCACTTGCGGTTATTGCTGCGGCAATGTATTCGGGAGTCAGCTTTGAAGAGTGTGCAAAAGGAATTGAAGATTTCAAAGGTGCAGGCAGACGTTTTGAAATTCTTGCCGAAATTGACGGAATAACAATCGCCGATGACTATGCTCATCATCCCAAAGAGCTTGAAGTAACGCTCAATACTGCTATGAAGATGGGCTATAATAAAGTCTGGGCTGTTTTTCAGCCGTTCACTTACTCTAGAACAGCCATTCTTTTTGATGAGTTTGTCCGCGTTCTCAAAATTCCTGACAGATGTATCATGACGGAAATTATGGGTTCAAGAGAAGTCAATACCTATGATATTTATACGTCTCAGCTTGCGGAAAAAATCCCCGGAAGCGTATGGTTCAATACTTTCGAAGAAGTTGCGCAGTATGCCGTTGATAATGCCGAAAAAGGTGATCTGATAATTACTCTCGGATGCGGTGATATATATAAGGCGGCTAAAATAATGATTAATATGCTGAATGAAAGGCAGTGATTACGAGTGAAATACAATATAAACAAAACAAACTTTAATGATTTTTCTGTTTATGAAATCAACAAGCTTGAAGGCAGAGGCTATTCTATCCCCTATTCTTCAAAAGAAACATTGAAAAAAATCTCCTTCAAAAAAGAAAGAGTTTCTTCGGATATTGTTAAAGTATTATCGGGCGAATGGCAGTTCAAATATTTTGAATCGAACAAGAATCTTCCTGATGTAATTGACACTGCAGAGGTAGAATTTGATAAAATAAAAGTTCCTTCGACCTGGCAGAGAACGGGTTATGATGCACCCGCATATATCAACTGCCCCTATGCTTTTGACGATAAGCCCCCTTACGTTCCTTATGAACAGCCCGTTGGTATTTACAGAAAAACTTTTGATATTTCATCTTTGGACAAGGTTTATATTCTTTCTTTCCTCGGTGTTATCTCCTGCCTTGATTTATATGTTAACGGTGAATTCGTCGGCTACAGCGAAGGCGCGCATAACACAGCGGAGTTTGATATTACAAAGTATGTTGTGAACGGTGAAAACGAAATATTTGCCGTTATCCATAAATGGTCAAACGGAACTTTTCTTGAATGTCAGGATATGTTCAGAGAAAACGGTATTTTCAGAGATGTTCTTCTTTATGAAATGCCTGCTACATATATCAATGATGCATATTACAGAACAAAAGAAACTTCAAACGGCTGGAATCTGAGCATCAACACATCAGTTTTGGGTAAAACAGAAGGATATTCGCTTTGTGCTGAAATTTATTACAAAAATAAGCTCATTGCAAAGGAATGCAGCGATGCATCGGCATCTTCGATTGAGTTTAAAAATCTTGACGTTAAGAGCTGGAATGCGGAAATACCCACTCTTTATACAGCTTTCCTGACTCTTTATAACGGTGAAAATGAAGTTATGACAATCCGTAACTATATCGGCTTCAAAACAGTAAAGATTAAGAAGGATATATTCACGGTTAACGGCAAAAAGATTAAGGTTAAAGGTGTAAATCATCACGATACACATTATAAAAACGGCTACGTTATGAGTTTTGATGACCTTGAAAAGGATATCAGGCTTATGAAATCGCTCAACGTAAACTCCGTAAGAACTTCTCATTATCCGCCTGATCCCCAGTTTATTGTGCTTTGCGATATATATGGTCTTTACGTTGTTGATGAAGCGGATATTGAAACTCACGGTTGCGGTTGCGATCCTCACAGAAATATTGATCTTATCAGTCATAACCCCGAATGGGCTCCCAGATATCTTGACAGAGTTAAGCGTATGTATCTCCGTGACAGAAGCCGAGCGGGTATTATTATGTGGTCTCTCGGCAATGAAGCCGGCGGATATGCCTGCCAGGACGTTTGCTACGAATATCTCCACGACGTATGCCCCGAAATCCCCGTTCACTATGAAGGCGTTGTACGCAATGAAAGGCATTCGTATGACGTTGTTTCGGAGATGTATACGGATCACGCTGACGTTGAAAAAACGGGCAAGCATAAGCGCGGAAAGAAATATACTCCCAAGCCGTTCTTCCTTTGCGAATATGCGCACGCAATGGGCGTAGGTCCCGGCGGGCTTGAAGAATATTGGAAACTCTTCTATGAGTATGATAATCTTATGGGCGGATGCATCTGGGAATGGGCAGATCACGCTTATTATCATCCCAACGGAAAACTTAAATTCACCTATGGCGGTGACCACGGCGAATGGAGACATGACGGTTGCTTCTGCGTTGACGGTCTT
>JAZSBC010000138.1:0-17573 GCA_045602245.1 Acutalibacteraceae bacterium
TTTTGCCATCTGTTATATTAAATATATATTTATAAAATGAGGTGCAGATATGATAAAGCCTTATACACTCAAACCGCATTTGTGCAGATTTTCTTCGTTTTATAAGTCGGGAGATTCAAAAATTCCTGCTGAACTTATAAATTACAAAAATGAAAAACCGTCTCTTGAAGGATTCCCTTATCCTCTTCCTTCAAAAAAGAGTGATTACACCGTTTTTGCCAAAACGGGTGAAATTGAATGGTTCGGTGCTTCAAACGGATTGACCCGTTATGATAAAAACGCCGAAAGAGAAGAAGATATTATAATGTATTTCAGCGCCCCCAGAGATTTGCTCGATAATAATATCAAAGCAATTTTGCCTGACGGCGAAAACGTTTGGGTGCTTACCGAAACGGGTGCCGCATATATTGAAATGAAAATGATCGGCGCAGAGGAAAAGGCTGATATTCTTCTTGATGAAACTCTCAGAATTGTCAGCAGAAGGGGAATGATAAGCCAGAAACAGCTTAAAGAAGCCGGAAATCTTGATTCTGCTGTTCCTTACGGTCATTCTGATAATGACGGAAGCTTTACTTCAGGTTATGCAATTGGTGAAATTCTCAGATACGCTACTTTCAAACGTGAAAAAGGCGCTGATCATCCTGATACGTTAAAAGCTAAAGCCGTAGCAACAAATGCCGTTGAAGCAAATCTTCTTCTTCTTCATATTCATTCAAGAGGTAACGGTTTTGCGGCAAGAACGTATCTTTGCGCTGACGAACCCGTACCCGATGACGGCCTTTTCTTCAGAATAACAGACGGCAAAGCAACCTGCCTTGAAACAACCGATTCAAAAAACAAAGGTGTTAACGGTGTTGTTATTGATGCTTCTGCTGAAGTTCCTGCAAGGCTCGCAAAACTTTATACCGACCTCGGTTATACTATAAATGATATTATTTATAAAGCAGATACAAGCAGTGACGAAATAACACATCATTTTCTTCATATGCTTTATGCTTATGAGCATCTTGCCGGCGATGACCCCGAACTTGGTGAACTCATAAAGATGTCGGCGGTCGGTCTTATGAATCATATTATCGACCACGGTTATGAACTTCATGATTTTACAGGTAAGCCTACTTCGTGGGCGAAATGGAGCACAAGATATTTCAACACTGAATTCGGCTGGGTTGACGGTGCTCTCAACTCTGCACAGCTTCTTATGTATCTTCTTGTTACAATGAAGATTACGGGTGAGCAGGGTAAATGGAGAGAACATTATGATCATCTTGTAAATGACCTTGGCTATGCCGATATGACCGAAAAGCATTTTGACAGACTTTATCAGGCGAGCCTTTCAGGTGATTTCATTTTTGTTGAAGATATAATGTATGGCGACCATATGCTTGCCGTTCTTGCATTCACGGGTCTTTGCACTCTTGAAAAGGACGAAAAACTTCTTTCAAAATACAGAAAGGGCTTCAAAGCCTGGAGAACTTCGCTTGAAAGAGAACATAATCCCGGATATGACCTGCCTTATGCAATATCGTGTCCCGATGAAGAACTTGATTTTGAACGTATGGCTGAATGGTTCTACAGAACAAATGCAAGCCGTCTTGCCGCGGGTGTATCCCTTGAAGGCAGACATGACGTTCCGGTTAAGGATATGAAACTCGGCGGCAAAGAAATATCAATTCTTCTTCCTCCCGATGAAAGATTTATTTCAAAATATGACCGTAATCCTCTTGATTATAAAAACGAAGATTCCGGCGGAGTTATGGTTGTTGAAAGCTGCTATGTTTATACGTTTGCATATTGGTTTGGCAGATACTACGGATTTTTTGAATAATGAGGTGCAGCAATGAATAATAAATTACATATTATCGGCAACGCCCATCTTGACCCTATCTGGCTCTGGAGATGGCAGGAAGGATGCGGTGAGGTGCTTCAGACCTTCCGTTGTGCCGTTGAAAGAATAAAGCAATATAAAGGTTTTGTTTTTACCTGCTCATCGGCTTCGTATTATAAATGGGTTGAAGAAATTGATCCCGAACTTTTTGTGGAAATCAGAAAGCTTGTAAAAAAAGGCAAATGGGTTCCCGTAAACGGTTGGTGGGTTCAGCCCGACTGCAATATGCCGAGTGCAGAAAGCTTTGCACGTCAGGCTCTTTACAGCCAGCTTTATTACTATGAAAAATTCGGAAAAATCTGTAAGACGGGCTATAACGTTGATTCATTCGGACACAACGCAATGCTTCCTCAGCTTCTTAATAACGGCGGTATGCGTTGCTATGTTATGATGCGTCCCGGTATGCATGAAAATGCAGAGATTCCCGAGAATCTTTTTTGGTGGGACAGCGCTGACGGTTCGCGTGTGCTTACATACAGAATCCCTTACTGCTATTGCGTAAACGGAAAAAGAGATATAGACAGAGAGCTTCCTCTTCTTAAAGAACGTGTTGAAAATAACGGTCACGGTATGATGTTCTTCTTTGGTGTCGGCAATCACGGAGGCGGTCCGACAAAAGGTGATATGGATTATATCCTTGAACTTATGGATAACGGCTACGAGGAGCTTGAATATTCATCTCCCGATGATTATTTTGAGGAAATGTGCGCCGACAGACTTGATCTGCCTGTTTGGAGCGACGAACTTCAGCACCATGCAAGCGGTTGCTATTCGGCTACGTCTCTTGTTAAACAGCTCAATAGAAAAGCCGAGTACTGGCTTGGAAATGCCGAAAAATGGAATACAATTTCTGCTAAAATTTCAAATCTTCCCAAGGCGACCGAAGAATTCGGCAAAGCCTGGCAAGAGGTTTGTTTCAATCAGTTCCACGACATCTTTTGCGGATGTTCGATTATGGAAGCATATGACGACGTTCGCGATTCAATGGGCTATGCAATGAAAATTGCCGCCAATGAAGAAAACAAGGCAATGCTTAAAATTGCTGAGAATATTGATACCTGGCTTGACGGCGTAACTGATGCGCAGTCGCTTGTTGCGCGCCATCATTGCCGAAACCTTAAGTTCCCCAGACCGATTATTGTTTTTAATCCCAACTCGTTTGAAGCTGAAACAACGGTAAGAACTTATCATCCTTCAAAAAAGGTTGAAGACTGCAACGGCAACAGTGTTGTTTTCCAGAATGTGCGTTCATCACGTTCTAATGATTCTCATCTCGATACAGTTTTCAGTGTAAAAGTTCCCGCGCTCGGATATGCCGTCTATTGGCTCTGGCACGAAGATTCGGAATATATTGAAAAAGCTGTATTTGAAAGTGATATTTCCGCTGATGAACTTACTGTTGAGAATAAACATCTCAAGGTTGTTTTTGACGATAAAACAGGCGGAATAAAAAGCCTTGTAACCAAGGCAGACGGCGTTGAATATGTTGGCGGCGATTTCTGTATTCCCACCGTTGTTGATAACACTGAGCCTGATACCTGGGCGCATAACATTTTCAAGTTTGATAAAGTTATCGGCAAGATGACTCTTAAATCAATCGAACTTGTTGAAAACGGTCCTGCAAGAGCTGTTGTGAGAGTGAAACATATCTACGGCAATTCATATCTCACTCAGGATTTCGTTCTTGATACGGACAGCAAGCTTCTCAGGGTTAAATGCAGAGTTTTATGGCAAGAACCTTTAACAATTCTTAAAATGCCCGTAACGGTTGACGGCGATAATCCGATTTCAACCTACGAGATTCCTGCAGGATATATCAAGAGACCCTGCAACGGTGAAGAAGAGCCTGCTCTCACTTGGGGCGATATTACCGCAGGTGCTGAATGCAGAAAAGGTGTTGCTCTTATCAGTAATGCAAAATACAGCTATGACTGTGCTGATAACACTTTAAGGCTTACAATGCTCAGAAACTCAATTTTTGCAGACCATTATTCACACAGACCTGCAGCTGATTTCAGCTATTGCGATGAAGGCTTGCACAGATTTGAATATGCGGTTTATCCTCATTCGGGCGAAGCTGAAACAAGCGGTATTCAAAAGCTTTCTGCTTTGTTCAATTCACGTCTTGTTACCGTTCCTGCAGGATATCATAAAGGTGAGCTTCCCCGAGAAAAGAGCTTTATAAGCATAAATAAACCTAATATCAGACTTGAAGCTTTCAAATTCTGCGAAGACGGCTCGGGCGATATTGTGATGCGACTTTGTGAAACAGACGGCAAGCCTGTCAGAGTTGCCGTAGTTTGCGATATAGCAGATGCAGGCTTCTATGCTGATTTCAGAAAGTTTGAAGTTAAAACCTTCCGTATTGACAGCGAAGGATATGTAAAAGAAACAAATTATCTTGAAGGTATTGTTGAGGATTGATTTTCAGCCCGAATTCATATGAGTTCGGGCTTTTTTTATTTTTTGTGTTGCTTTTTTGTGTGTTTAAAAGTATTAAGAGTGAAAGGAGGTAAACGTATGGTAAAAAAGGATGGCATATCTGATGAAGTAAAGTCTGTTATATTAAGAAATAGTGATATGGTTTACAGACTTGCTTTTTCGCAAATGAAAAATAAAGATGATGCCGACGATGTTTATCAAGATGTTTTTTGCCGATATATAAAGAAAAAGCCTTGCTTTGATTCTTTTGAACACGAAAAAGCTTGGTTTATCAGAGTTACTCTTAATTGCAGTAAAACAGTTATGAAATCATTTTGGAACACAAAAGTTATTGAGTTTGATGAAAATACAGAGATTCCGAATGTTGAAAAGGATGACCTTTCATATGCACTTGAGCAGCTTCCAAAAAGATATTGCGCGGTTTTGCATTTGTTTTATTATGAAGACTTAAATATAGACGATATATCGGCAATTTTAAAAACAAGCAAATCAAACGTCAGAATGCTTTTAACAAGAGCAAGGCGTTCACTCAAAACAATACTCGAAAGGAGCAACTATAATGAATAGTTATAAAGAAATATTTGACGAAATAACCCCGAGTGATGAACTTGTTGATTCGGTACTTTCGTTTGAAAGCAAAAAAAGAACATATAAACCTGTTCTTGCAGTATGCAGTGTGATTGTTTTGGTTTCTGTTATAGGATTATCAGTCTATTTTTGTTGTTCAGATGATATGGTAAAAAAAAGTGATGCAGTAAATTTGATTGTTGCATATGAAATGAAAAAAAACGACGGAGTCAATTATCATATTTCAAAAAAATTATTAAACGGCAAAAAAAATATTCCGATGGATGCAGAAATAATTATTGAAGGCAATGTTAACGATATGTGCATATATGAAGCGAAAGAAACGATATTTTCTGCAGATGAAATGTGGGAAATCATATGCGGAGAAGACAGTTTGTTTAAAGGCGATTTGAAAGATGCAAGCGTAATGTTTCCTGACGGAAGCGGAATAAACTTTGGTGTAAGCTTTGATAAGAAAAGCAAAGAAAAAGAATTGATTTCAAGAGGTGAGGGATACGCTGAAGGCTGTGATTTATCATACAATGATGCAAAGAAAATAGCAGATGAATTTTTGAAAAGAAAAAATGCTGAACAATTTTACTTTTTAAAAGGTGAAATAGCTGACCGCAAATTTTACGGAAGCGGATATTCGAATACAGGCTTTTATATTTTCCGCTATTGTCAGTATACAGACGGTTTTCCCGTTCAAACAGTTACTTCTGATGTATACAGCGGAGTTTCTTCCGAGCTGAGTATATACGTTGATGATAACGGTATTTTTTATCTTCGTATGTGCGGATTGGATATTACGGAAAAAAAGAGGTTAAACGGCGAATTGATGACAGTTGATGAAGCTATTGAAATTGTTGAAAATTCTTTGTCGGATTTATGGCTTTCGGAATATGCTCCGATTGTTGAGATAAGATTGGAATATATGCTTGACCAACTTGCCGACGGTACTCTTGAACTTGTTCCTTGCTGGCATTTTTGTATAGATGAAACCGAGTTAAAAAAAATGAATGTTGATATTCAAAAAGAAAATGATACTAACGACTTATGTGTTAATGCTGTTACGGGCGAGATGTTCAGAGTTGCAAACAGATATCCTGTTTATCAGATGGCAGACGGCAGCATTTTCAGCACTTGGCAAAATTAGTTTATTAAGGGTTGTACCAAATGGTATGACCCTTTTATATTGAAAACATGTTTTAAATGTGTTATCATTTATAAAAAAAGGCGGTGAATTTATGCCCTGGATATGGCTTGACCCGAATTACTATCCCGAATATCAGAAAAATCAATATAACATTCTTTATGACTGTTCTAATAAAAATACCGAAGATTATAAATATGCTGTTGCGGATATTTCAAAAAAATATCAGTTTGATAAGAAAATTAAATCAATAAAATTCCGTGTAAGTGCAGATAACAAGTATATTCTTCATATAAACGGCAAACTCATCGGCATCGGTCCCGCATCGTCGGGCGGCGATTTTCTCTGCACGGGTAAAACGCCGAAACATTATGTTGATAATTATGAATTTGATTTTTACGGTGAAAGTATTGATATTTCTGCAAAGGTTTGCCTGCAGCCTGAGACGTTGACGTATTATTCAAGGGGTAAGGGCGGATTTTATCTTTCCGGAACTGTTATGTTTGAAGACGGCACAACCGAAGATGTTGAATCAAATTCATCGTGGCTTATCAAACCCGATTTGTCATATTATGATTTCAGATGTTATAATTCAGAATTTGCAGATAAAACCGAATATTCAAATGCCTGCGAAATTGATGATATATGGAATGCCGAAGATTCATATATTCCGACCTTATCATTCAACAGAATTTTTGAAAGATTCGCGGAAGTATCTGAGGGGAGAACAGAAAATTTTGAGTTTGAATTTGATAAGATATACGGCGTGCATCCCGTTATTAAATCAAGCGGCAAGTGTAAAATAACACTGAAAAGCTTTGAACTTCGCGGTCAGGAACAAACCGAAGAAAACATCTTGTTTGATTCAGAAGGTGAATATTTTTCATTCCGTATGCACAGCGCAGGCTCGGTAACTCTTTCTGTTGAAAACTGCGACAGTAAAGATATTAAGCTTGATATATCATTTGTTGCACCATGGTATCCGATTGATGGCGAAGGCTGTTTTGTAACCGATAATCCCGAGCTTAACAAGATTTATGACGTTTGCAAACACACGCTTAAAATCTGCCGTCAGTCAATTCATCTTGACAGCACAAAGCATCAGGAATTGCTTGCCTGTACCGGTGATTACTATATCGAGAGCCTTATGACAATGTTCTGCTACGGCGATATGCGCCTTGCGGAATTTGACCTTATGCGTACAGCTGACTGGCTTGTTGCAAACAACGGTGTGATGTTCCACACAACCTACAGCCTTATATGGGTGCAGATGCTTCACGATGTATATATGATAACGGGCAGAAAAGAGCTTCTGTTATATTGTAAAAATGCTCTCGATATTTTACTTTCGAGATTTGAAAGTTATATCGGAGATAACGGAATAATTGATAATCCGCCTGATTTTATGTTTGTTGACTGGACTGTAATTGACGGCTTTTCAATGCACCATCCCCCAAAAGCTCTTGGTCAGACTGTTCTGAACTGTTTTTATTATAAGGCATTAACTGATGCCGAAAAAATATATTCGTTTATCGGTGAAACTTTGAAAGCAAATATGATGAATGAAAATGCTTCTGGTTTCAAAGTTAAGTTTAACGAAGTATTTTTTGATACAGATAAACAGCTTTGTTTTGACGGTCTCGGCACGCCTTACGGCGGTGAAAAGCATTATCATCCCGCAAACGTCAACAAAAAATATTTTTCGAAATATCCCAATATTCTCGCTTCTCTTTACGGTCTTTTTGATGATGAACTTGCAGTCGATATTCTTGAAAGAATTATTTTTGATGATACGTTGCAGGATATTCAGCCGTATTTTATGCATTATCTCCTCTGCGCCCTCAGAAAACACGGCTTGTTTGAAAAATACGGAATGAAATTGCTTTCCCGTTGGGCAGATGTTGTCAATGAATGCAGCAAAGGTCTCAAGGAAGGCTGGATTGCACCGGAAGAAGGCTATTCTTTTGACCATTCTCACGCTTGGGGCGGAACACCTGCATATCAGATGCCTGCTGCAATAACAGGAATGGAAATTATTGAGCCGGGAATGAAAATACTTAAATTTACACCTAAACTGTACGGACTTGAATTTGCGAGAATCAATATTCCGACTGAATACGGTATAATTGAATTTTATGCAGAAAAGGGGAGAGAGGCGGTTATAAATGCTCCCGACTGCATAAAAATAATCAGAGGTGATTTAAATGAGAATTCTTGAAGGCATAAAGCCTGAAAAAGTCTTTGGATTTTTTGAGGATATTTCTTCCGTTCCCAGAGGATCGGGTGATACGGAAAAAGTCAGGAACTACTGTATTGATTTCGCTGAAAAAAGAGGGCTGAAATACGTTGCAGACAATGCAGGAAATATTATTATTTATAAGCCTGCCAATAAAAGCAATTCAACAGAACCCGTTATAATTCAGGGTCATCTCGATATGGTTTGGGAAAAGAGTGAAACAAGCACAATTAATTTTGAAACCGACGGTCTTGAACTTATTGTTGACGGAGATTATATCCGTGCAAACGGAACTACCCTCGGCGGTGATGACGGTATAGCCGTTGCTATGGGGCTTGCGATTCTTGATTCCGACGATATAATTCATCCACCGCTTGAGATTGTTTTCACTGCCGATGAAGAGGTTGGTATGTCGGGAGCTGAAGGGATTGACGCATCAAATCTTAAAGGTAAAAGAATGATAAACCTCGATTCCGAAGCGGAAAACGTTCTCTGGGTAAGCTGTGCAGGCGGCGCAAGAGCGGATATAGTGTTTGATGCAGAATTTATTTCCAATGTTAATAATACCTTTGAAATAATCGTTTCAGGTTTGCACGGCGGACATTCAGGAACTGAAATTCATAAAGGTTATGCAAACGCAAACAAAGTTATGGGCAGACTGCTTGAAAAACTTGCTTCTGAATGTGAATTCAGAATCAGCAAAATTAACGGCGGTACAATGGATAATGCAATAACAAGAGAATGCTGCTGTGTTATTTGTTCCGATGACAATATATGTAACGCGTTTTCGAGCGTTTCAAAAGAAATAAAAGCGGATTATAAATCATCCGATCCCGATATCGAATTTTCAATTTTACCGTGCAATAAGACGGAAATCTCAATGTCGGAACAAAGCACGGATTTATTGATAAAACTTTTGAATGATTTGCCAAGCGGTGTTGTTGCAATGAGTAAGGATATGGACGGACTTGTTGAAACTTCTTTGAATCTCGGCAGAATAATAACAGAAGAAAAATCTGTTTCATTTGTATTTTCGCTCAGAAGCGGTAAGGATATCGAAAAAGAAAAGCTCTGTGATACACTCACCGATATATGCCGAAAGAATAATTGCGAAATAAGTTTCAGAAGCTCTTATCCTGCGTGGGAATATAAACCCGAATCCGACTTAAGAGACGCAATGATATCCGTTTACCGTGAAATGTACGGCAAGGAATTGGAGGTTACCGCCATACACGCAGGCCTTGAATGCGGAATTTTCAGCGGTAAAATTGACGGGCTTGACTGTGTTTCTTTAGGCCCTGATATGTATGATATCCATACTCCTGAAGAACGTCTTTGTATTTCTTCCTGTGAAAGAGTCTGGAATTTTCTCCTGCGTGTTCTTGAAATAATCTGATATTGCATATTTTTGAAAGTCTTCCGAGGCTGAGATAAAAATTTATTATTTCACTCGCATATAAAATAAAAATATAACCCTTTACGGAATAAATCGGCAAAAGAGTATAAACCATCACAATGCAGAAAGCCGCATCTATAATGTTATATCTCATTGCGTGAATCTGCTGGTCAAGTCCTTTTAACATTCCGTCGGTTATCATATCCATATACATTACGGGAACAAGCGGTGAAAGTATTCTTATATACATCACCGCTTCGTTTGATTTATAAATAATCTGTGATAACGACGGCGCAAACACAGCGCAGAATAAAGCACAAATAACAGAAAAAGCGAAGGTTCGTTTCAGATTTTTTGATACTGTTATATCAATGTTCTTTTTATCTCCGATTTCATATTTCTTTGCAAGATCGGGAATAAGCAGAGATGCGAGAGAGGATAAAACCGCACTCGGGAAAAGTAACAAAGGCAGTGCAATGCCGTGAATATTTCCGTATGCCGCAAGTGCCGAATCAGCACCGTCGCCTGATTTTCTGAAACCTTTCGGAATTAAAAGATGCTCAATAGTGAGCAGAATGCTTCTTACGCAAGTGCCTGCTGCATCAGGTAAAGCAACTCGAAGTATTCTTAATAAATCAATATGAGGTTTATTTGTTTTCGGAGAAACAGTCTTCTTTTTCAGTAATGATGAAAGAGTAAAAGAAAAGATTTCTGCCGCCGTCATTCCAGCAACAATATAAATGCAGGAATAAAATGCATTTGTGTTTTTTTGATTGGTAATAAGGAATACAACAACAGCAATTCTGAAAAACTGCTCTGCAAGCTGAACAGATGAAAATTGAGGTATCTTTTCAACTGCCGTGAAATAACCGCCCAATGCAGATGACATTGCAACAAAGGGAAGGCTCAGAGAAAGGATTCGCAAAGGTAATGCAGTCTGATAATCAGATATCCAATGCTTGGCAATAAAGTCTGAAAAAACGTACAGTGTTATTCCTATTATACATCCGCAGATTCCGGCATAGGTGACGCACGTTGAAACGGATTTGTTCATATCGTTTTTGTTAAGTGTGCTGATTTCAACGGCAACCCTCGTTGTTGCAAGTTTAATCCCTGCCGATGAAAACGTTGTTGCAAGAGTATAAACTGTCATCACAAGCTGAAACAGACCCATTCCCGTTGATCCGATTTTAGAAGTCAGAAATGCGTTGAAACCAACCGCCGCTCCCCTCATAATCAGGTTAACCGCAGTCATTATTAACGTATGTTTCATAAGATTCGATATTTTCATCATATTCACTCTTTCAGGCTTGAATTTTTTATATGTATGTAATATAATTCATGTGGGTGATTTTATGAAAAAAACAGTAAAAATTTTATCGTTTATCCTTGTTATCTCAATGCTTTTATGTGTTTATCCCGTTTCATATGCAAGCGGCGAAATGCCTGAACTGACAGAATACGGTTTTGTTAATTGCAACGGCGCGAATATCGAATACGGTATTTACGGTTCAAAAGAAAACGAGCCTCTGCTTCTTCTGCCTCCCAACGGCGGCGATATGCATTGTTTTGACGGCAGTATTTTGCCCGAAATGGCGAAGCATTTTATGGTTATTACCGTTTCACCGAGAGGAACAGGCAATTCCGATTGGATTGAAGGCACAATGAATTTTGAAACTATGAGTGATGACCTTGCTATAATCCTTGATTACCTCGGGGTTGAGAAAACCAATATTTTCGGATTCAGCGACGGCGGCAATCTCGGTATTGTTTTCACTCTTGCATATCAGGATAGAGTAAAAACTCTTGCTGTTATGGGTTCGAATATCAACACCTGGGGAACAAACACGTTCGATCAGATTCAGATCACTTATCAGTATATTGTTCTCTGTGTTGAAGCCTGGCTTTTCGGCGATGAAGAAACAAAGATCAGACGCGATATCAAGGGAATGATGGTCGGTCAGCCTGACCTCACTTTTGAAGATATTTCCGCAATCAAAGTTCCCGTTCTCAATATCTACGGTGAACACGATATGATTCAGCGCTGGCATTCAAAGAAGATTACAAAGTCAATCGAAGGTGCAGAAGAAATAATGATTATCGGCGGCGGTCACAGCTCCTGCTTTGATTTTACCGATACGATAATTAACCCTGCATTGCTTGATTTTTATGGTGTTACCGCATAAAAATTAAAGTTTTCTTTAATTATTTATATTGACAACAAAATTTAACTATGTTAAAATAGACAAAATTTAATATAAAGGTTTTGACGGGGAGGGCGGCATAAAAGTGCTCCAAAGAGAGTCGGCGGTTGGTGAAAAGCCGATGAGTGTCAGATGTCAGTTGTAGCCCCTGAACCGAAAGGAAGAAAGTGCTTATGCATCAGTAGAACCTTTCCGTGATTGCTGCGTCAATGCATAGGGCTTGTCAGAGTCCAAAGAGCGGCACGTTACGTGCAATTTGAGTGGTACCGCGGGTAAATTTACTCGTCTCATTGATTTATTTTAAATCGGTGAGGCGATTTTTTTATTGTCTCACTAAAAGAAAGGATGATTTCTTATGGCAAAAGAACTTGCCAAGCAGTACGATCCCAAAAACGTTGAAGATCGTATTTACGATTTCTGGCTTAAAGGAAAGTATTTTCACGCCAAAAACGAACCTGATAAAAAGCCTTACACAATAGTAATTCCTCCTCCCAACATTACGGGTCAGCTTCATATGGGTCACGCCCTTGATAACACTCTCCAGGATATCCTTATCCGTTGGAGAAGAATGCAGGGATTTGATACCCTCTGGCTTCCCGGCACCGACCACGCATCAATCGCTACAGAAGCAAAGATTGTTGAAGCAATGGCTGCAGAAGGTCTTACCAAAGACGATCTCGGCAGAGAAGGTTTCCTTGTTCGTGCATGGGATTGGAAAGAAAAATACGGCGGCCGTATTATTGAACAGCTCAAGAAGCTCGGTTCATCCTGCGACTGGGATAGAGAGCGTTTTACTCTTGACGAAGGCTGCAGCAGAGCTGTTCGTGAAGTATTTGTAAGACTTTATGAAAAAGACCTCATCTACAGAGGCAACCGTATGGTTAACTGGTGCCCTTATTGCCAGACTTCAATTTCGGATGCTGAAGTTGAATACAGCGAGCAGGACGGCAATTTCTGGCATCTTCTTTATACCGTTAAGGAAACAGGCGAGCAGCTTGAACTTGCAACAACAAGACCCGAAACAATGCTCGGTGATACCGCAGTTGCAATCAATGCAGAGGATGAACGCTATGCACACCTTCACGGCTGCCACGTTATTCTTCCTCTTCTTAATAAAGAAATTCCCATTGTTTGCGATGAACACGCAGATATGACAAAGGGTACGGGTGTTGTTAAAATCACTCCCGCACACGATCCCAATGACTTTGAGGTTGGCAGACGTCATAACCTTCCCATGGTAAGAACATTCACATATGACGGTCATATGACGGGTGCGGCAGATAAAGCTGCATACGAAGAACTTGTTGCAAGCGGCAAGGCTGCTGCGGATGAACCCGAAGTTCTTGACTGCGGCAAATACGCAGGTATGACAACAATGGAGGCACGTAAGGCAATTCTTGAGGATCTTGAAGCAGGCGGCTATATCAAGTATATTGAGCCTATCAAGCACGAGGTCGGCACCTGCTACCGTTGTCACACAACAATCGAACCTATGGTTTCGAAGCAGTGGTTTGTTAGAATGGAACCCCTTGCAAAGCCTGCTATTGAGGCTGTTGAAAAGGGCGAAACCGTATTTGTTCCCGAAAGATTCACAAAGAACTATATGAACTGGATGAGAGGTACACGCGACTGGTGTATTTCACGTCAGCTCTGGTGGGGTCACCGTATTCCTGCGTGGTATTGCGCAGATTGCGGCGCTGCAACTGTTTCAAAAACAGATATTGATTGCTGTCCCAAATGTTCAAGTAAAAATATTGAGCAGGACAGCGATACACTTGATACTTGGTTCTCATCGGCACTCTGGCCCTTCTCAACGCTCGGATGGCCTGATGAAACTGCAGACCTTAAGCATTATTATCCCACAAGCACTCTTGTTACGGGCTATGATATCATCGGTTTCTGGGTAAGCCGTATGATCTTCTCGGCGCTTGAATATACCGGTCAAGTTCCGTTTGATACCGTTCTTATCCACGGTCTTGTAAGGGATGCTTTGGGCAGAAAAATGTCAAAATCGCTCGGTAACGGTATTGATCCTCTTGAAATTATCGATCAGTACGGTGCTGATGCCCTCAGACTTACTCTTGCAACCGGTAACAGCCCCGGAAACGATATGAGATTCTCCGATGAAAAGGTAAGCGCAAGCCGTAACTTTGCAAATAAACTCTGGAACGCGTCAAGATTTATTCTTATGAATATCGGTGATGACGAAATTCCCTGTGAACTTCCCGCTGAACTTGCTCTTGAAGATAAATGGGTAATCAGCCTTGTTAATAAACTTGCAAAAGAAGTTACCGATAATCTTGAAAAATTCGAGCTTGGTATTGCTATTGCAAAGCTTTATGATTTTATCTGGGATGTATTCTGCGATTGGTATATTGAAATTGCTAAAATCCGTCTTCAGAATGGCGGCGATGAAGCACAGACTGCAAAGCAGGTTCTTGTTTGGGTTATGGATAAGATTCTTAAACTTCTTCATCCCTTTATGCCTTTCATCACTGAAGAAATATGGCAGACAATTCCTCATAACGGAGAATCAATTATGATTTCCGTATGGCCTGAGTTTGATGATGCTCTTTCATTTGCCGCAGAAGAAACCGAGATGGAAAGAATTATGACTGCTGTTCGTGCAATCCGTAACCGCAGAGCGGAAATGAACGTTCCTCCCTCAAAGAAAGCAAAAGTATATATCGCAACAGCTCACAAGGCAACTTTTAAGCAGGGCGGTGTATTTATGCAGAGACTCGCAAGCGCTTCCGAGGTTGAAATTGCTGACAGTTTTGAAATTGACGGTTCAGTTTGCATTGTTACTCAGGATGCGAAGATTTATATTCCTATGGGAGAACTTGTTGATTTTGAAGCTGAAAAAGCAAGACTCAACAAAGAGCTTGCAGCTGTTCAGAAGGATCTGGATTTTGTAAACAATAAGCTTTCAAATGAAAACTTTGTTGCAAAAGCTCCTGCGAATGTTGTTGCGGCACAGCGTGAGCAGGCTGAAAAATATGCCGAAAAAATTGCAATGCTTAAAGAAAGCATCGCAAAATTAGGTTAAATTAACATGACCCCGAAGTTATTCTTCGGGGTCTTTAAGGTGATTTTATGAATTGTGTTGAAGCAATAAATTATCTTCATTCGCTTGAAAAATTCGGTATCAGACCCGGAATGGAACGAATACGTGCTCTTTGCGCCGAACTCGGCAACCCTCAGGAAAAACTGAAGGTTGTTCACGTTGCGGGAACCAACGGTAAAGGCTCAACGTCAACAATGATTTCAAATATTCTCAGGCAAAGCGGATATAATACGGGACTTTTCATTTCGCCGTATGTAACCGATTTCAGAGAGAGAATACAGTATAACGGCAATATGATTGAAAAAAATGAACTTGCCGAATGTGTTGAAGCAGTAAAAAACGCCATAGAAAAAATATCTGCAGACGGGATTCAGCCAACTGAATTTGAAGCTGTAACAGCAGCGGCATTTCTTTATTTTGAAAAGAAAAAATGTGATTTTGTTGTTCTTGAAGTCGGTCTTGGCGGAAGGCTTGATTCAACAAACGTTATTCTTGCGCCTTATGTAAGCGTTTTAACCAGCATTTCGCTTGACCATACAGCTATCCTCGGCGATACTATCGAAGAAATTGTAAACGAAAAATGCGGAATCATCAAGTTTGGCGCTGAAACGGTTGTTTATCCGTTCCAGAACGAAAAAGCGATGAAGATTATCGAAAAAACCTGCACTGAAAGATGCAACTCCATGAAGATTCCCGATATTAGCTGTCTTCAGATATATGACGAAAAACTCGAAGGAACATCCGCAAGCTACAAAGGAATTGAATTTCTTCTTCCGCTTTCGGGCAAACATATGATTTATAACGCCTGCACTGCGATTGAAGCGATTCGTTCTTTGTCAAGGCTGGGAATCATAATTTCTGATGAAGCGGTTAAAAACGGCATTGAAAAGTCGATAATGCCTGCAAGAATGGAACTTATCAAAAAGAAACCCGTTATTATTCTTGACGGCGGACATAACGAAGGCTGTGCTGCGGCACTTTGTGATTTTATAAAAAAACATCTTGCCGACAAAAGGATTGTTATGGTCAGTTCAATGATGGCAGATAAAGATTATATATCATATCTTTCTTCTGTTTGTCCTTTTGCTGAAACGTTTATTGCAACAAAAGCCGATGTTCCCAGAGCGCTTGGCAGCTCAGATCTTTGTGAGAGTGCAAAAAAATTCTGCAAAAACTGCTATGATATTTCAGAACCCAAAAAAGCGATTATTGCCGCACGTAATATTCTTCAGCCTGACGATGCGCTGATTATCTGCGGTTCATTTTATCTTGCAGGTGAAATAAGAGACAGTCTTCTTAATTTTTAACGTTCTTTACAATTCAACAAATTTTTTATCAATTATCCCTTATCCTTTGTGATAAGGGATTTTTATTTTTAAGGAGTGAAAAAATGTCAATAAAAATAACGACAACACCAATGCGGCTCACCATTGCTCTCAGCGGTGAAATTGACCATCATAATGCTGCTGTTTTCAGGATTGAATCCGATGAAGCGATTCAGGCAACACTTGCACCAAACGTCCGAATTGATTTTGGCGATGTAACTTTTATGGACAGTTCGGGAATAGGTTTTATTCTCGGCAGATACAAAATTGTTGAGAGTTATGGTGGAAATATTGAGGTTATAAATCTGACACAAAGAATTTATTCAATGATGCAGCTTGCAGGACTTGAAAAACTTGTAACTCTTAAGAAAAGGAAGTGAATTTATGAAACCGATAAATGAAATGAAATTACAGATTGAAAGCCGTTCGGTCAATGAATCGTTTGCGAGAGCGAGTGTAGCTGCGTTTGCAGCTCAGCTTGACCCTAATATTGAAGAATTATCAGATATCAAAACAGCCGTAAGTGAAGCTGTTACTAATTGTATCGTTCATGCATACGCCGAAAAAGTTGGTAAAATTTACATAACCGCCTCTATATATAAAAACAATGTTTTTAAAGTGAAAATTAAAGACAAAGGCTGCGGAATTGAAAATATAAAACAGGCGATGGAACCTCTCTTTACTACTTCAGGCGGCGAAAGAGCAGGTCTCGGTTTTGCTGTTATGGAAAGCTTTTGCGATAAAATTAAAGTTAATTCTAAAGTTGATAAAGGAACAACCGTTATTCTTGAAAAGAAATTTATTTCACGCGGAGAATCCGATGCTTGAAATAAAATCAGACAGAAACAAGCTTGTTGAAGAGAACCTCGGTCTTGTATATTCTTGCGCAAACAGATTCAAGGGCAGGGGAGCTGACTATGAAGATCTTGTTCAGGCAGGATGTGTTGGGCTTATAAAAGCCGCAGATAACTTTGATAAAGAAAGAGGCTTTTCGTTTTCAACGTATGCCGTACCGGTTATTCTCGGAGAAATAAAAAGAATATTCCGTGACGGCGGTGCGGTAAAAGTCGGCAGAGCAATCAAAGAAAAATCAAGAGCTGTTATGAAACAAAAAGAAGAAACAGCAATCAAACTCGGAAGAGAGCCAACAATAAGCGAGCTCTCGGAGATATTCGGCCTTGAACAAACAGAAACAGCAATGCTTCTCAATGCGTCAATGCCTGCAGTTTCTCTTACTGCAAGCGACAATGATGAATTTCAGCTTGATATTCCGATTGAATCGCATGAAAATGAAA
>JAZSBC010000139.1:0-3195 GCA_045602245.1 Acutalibacteraceae bacterium
ATTCCGCAAAGCACGATAGCCGTTATTCTGACAAACAAATTCCTTTTCTGCATTTTAATCACCTATTTTAAGAAGCTTCTTCATTGCCTCGCCGATATTTTCGGCAGTCGCTTCCGCTTCATCCTTTGTTTTTCCGATGCCCGTGATATAAACCTTGATTTTCGGCTCCGTGCCCGAGGGTCTGACGATTGCAAAGTTGCCGTCGGGAAGGTCATAGGCAAGAACGTTGGATTCAGGCAATTTGATAGGCTCAACTTCACCGCTTGACGTGTCGGTTATTGTGCTTGCCTCAAAATCGTGAACCTTAAGCACTTTAAGCCCTGCAAGGCTTGCGGGCGGATTGGCTCTGGTTCCGCTCATAATCTCCTGCATCTTAATCATACCGCTTGCACCCTCAAACGCAAAGTTATAAAGGTCGTTTGTGTAATATCCGAACTCCTTATAGATTTCGTCGAGCGCATCGGCAAGTGACATTCCCTTATTCTTATAGTATGCCGCCATTTCGCTGATCATCAGCGAAGCAGCAACGCCGTCTTTATCCCTTGCGTGAGTGCCGATAAGATAGCCGTAGCTTTCTTCAAAGCCCATAATGAAACGGTGGTCATCGTTCGTTTTTTCAAGCTCCGCAATAAACTCACCAACATATTTGAAGCCTGTCAGCACGTCAACAACCGTGCAGCCGTACTTTGCCGCAACCCTGTTGATGAGAGGCGTTGACACAAAGGATTTTGTCATCAGCGAATTTTCAGGCAGAGTTCTCTTTTCTTTTCTTGCAGAAAGCATATAATCGGCAAGCAGCACGCCAACGTCGTTGCCCGTAAGCAGAATATACTCGCCGCCGTCAAGCACGGCAATACCAACACGGTCACAGTCGGGGTCGGTTGCAAGCAGAAGGTCCGCCTTCTCTTCTTTTGTCATTTCGAGCGCACATTCAAAAACCTGCTTGATTTCGGGGTTAGGGTAGGGACAGGTCGGGAATGTGCCGTCGGGCATTTCCTGTTCCTTTACAACGGCAACATTTTTGAAGCCTGCTCTGTCAAGAATTGTTCTGACAGGAATATTGCCTGTGCCGTTAAGCGGTGTGTAGATAATTTTAATATCGCTCTCTTTGCAAAGCTCGGGATTAATCGGTCTTTGCATAACAAGGGCATAGAATTCCTCAACAATTTCATCGGGGATATATTCGATCAGTCCCTTCTCGACCGCTTCGTCAAAAGGCATACGTTTGATATCTTCAAACATATCAACCTTCTGAATGAACGAATAAGTTTCAAGCGCCGCCTCGTCCGTCATCTGGTAACCCTTGGGGTCATAGCATTTATAGCCGTTATACTTTGAAGGGTTGTGGCTTGCCGTTATTACAATACCGCTGCTGCATTTAAGGCGCATAACCGCATAAGAAAGCAGAGGTGTCGGCATAAGTCGGGGATAAATATAAACCTTGATTCCGTTAGCCGCAAGCACCTCGGCACACTGTGCAGAAAAAATGTCGGAGTTTATGCGTGAATCGTAGCCGATTGCAACGCTTGCACCCTTGCCCTTGCTGTTGAGATAATCGGCAAGACCCTGCGTTGCCTGGCAAACGGTATAGGTGTTCATTCTGTTTGTACCTGCGCCCAGAACACCGCGCAGACCCGCTGTGCCGAATTCGAGATTTTTATAAAATCTGTCAAGAATTTCATCGTCGTTGTCTTTAACCGAAAGAAGTTCATTCTGAATTTCAGGGTTATCCTTTGTTTTTTCAAGCCAGAGGTCATAGAGCTTTTTTACATCATTCATACGTATCCGCCCCTTATTAAAATATACAATTATATATTACCCTCTTTTGTGGTTAATGTCAATCAAAGTGAGAAGTTTTTGAAAGCAAAAAATCCGCCCCGCTGCTTTCGCAACGGGGCGGAAAATAATTATTGGGTTTTGCTACTCCAAAAGTTTATCAGTCTGTACCCTTAATAAGAGTGCCGATAGCTGTGAAGAGAGCCTTGAACAGACCTGCGATAGCTTCGGGAGTGAACATTGCCTTGGGAAGGAAGAAGGGATCGATTCTGAGTGAAACGTTCTTCCACATTTCAGCATTGAAGAACTGCTTGATGTTGAAGTTCTCAAGTGAAGGCTTGAGGAAGAGGATAATCATAGCTTCGTCTGTGTTGAGAGGAGCGTTATCCTTGGTTGTAATTCTGTTGTATCTCCAGTAGTGCCACTTGAAGTTCTTATCAAGAGCCTTGGTAAGCTCGCCGCTTACGTTGTAAACTCTGAAGAGGAATTCGCTGTGGTGCTTCCACTGTGCCTGGTAGATAACGTGAGTTGTAACAAGGTTTGTGCCCTCATCGTTAACGCCTTCGTGCCATGTTGAGCGATCCTTAACGGTTGCGCTGTCTTCAACGTGGTAAACCTTCCAGTCAACGATTTCGTAGAATTCTGAGGGTTTATCATTCTTGGTGATACCATAGTTGAATGCGTTGTTCTTAACGCCCCATTCTGTTTCGGAACGGTCAACCGTTACGTCTTCACCGTAGATGGGTTTAATAACATCAAATACGACAACGCTGTTTTCTTTACCATTGTTAAGGTCAATGTAAAGGTTGAATGTAAGAGCTGTGTAAACAGCATAGTAGCTTGTGCCGCCAACCTTCATTCCGCCCAATTCAGCAGAACCTTCAGCGTTATTCCACATATTTGTTGAACGCTTAATGCCTTCGGGAGCAGAACCGTCAAGAAGTGCGATATCAGCATCGCTCATAAGCTTAATGATATCGTCTCTGCTTGTGCCAACGGGAGCTGTGATAACAACGGGATTTTCCATGTCGTAAACAGGATTATCGATTGTGCTGCCTGCTGCCCAGTAATAGAACTTAGCATCATAGCTCTGAGCTTCCCAAACAGAGTTGATTTGGATAGCTGTTGTGCCTTCTGATGTGGTGAAAGCCTTTGCTGCAAGTTCGGGTGTAAGCTCGAAGTTTTCGATATCGATTTCTTCGTTTGAACCGCTGACTACCCACTTGATAAGCTTGTGGCCTTCCTTACCGGGAACGGGATCTGTCTGATCTTCGTTTACAACACCGATTGCGGGAAGAGTTCTTTCCTTACCCTTGTTTGCACCGTTTACAAATACGAATGTATCTGTTTCAACGTCGAGAACGTCACCGATGTTCTTGAAGTTAACGGGAGCAATCTAAGTCGGATCGTAGCCATGTC
>JAZSBC010000140.1:0-36673 GCA_045602245.1 Acutalibacteraceae bacterium
CTTGATGAAAACGGAATCAGAATCCTCGGCACATCGGCTGACGGTATCGACACCGCAGAAGACAGAGAGCGATTTGACGCACTTGTTGAAAAGTTTGCAATCCGCAGACCCAAGGGTATGGGCGTGATGACAAAGCAGGAAGCTCTCAATGCCGCAAACACTCTCGGTTACCCCGTTCTTCTCCGTCCTTCATACGTTATCGGCGGTCAGAATATGACCATTGCTCACGAAGACAGCGACGTTGAAAGATATATGGATATCATCCTTTCGGGTGAGATTGAAAATCCTGTTCTCGTTGATAAATATATGATGGGTACAGAACTTGAAGTTGACGTTATTTCAGACGGCAAGGACGTTCTTA
Organism: Acutalibacteraceae bacterium; assembly: GCA_045602245.1. Classification (GTDB taxonomy): domain Bacteria; phylum Bacillota; class Clostridia; order Oscillospirales; family Acutalibacteraceae; genus CAG-177. The sequence continues at coordinate 362 of JAZSBC010000140.1, forward strand.
TCCCCGGCATTATGGAACACGTTGAGCGTGCGGGCGTTCACAGCGGCGACTCAATCGCTGTTTATCCTCCCTATAACCTCAGCGATAAGATGCGCGAAAACATCATCGACGTTTCCGAAAAGCTTGCTCTTTCACTCGGCACAAAGGGTCTTGTTAACATTCAGTATCTTATCTATCACAACCAGCTTTACGTTATCGAGGTTAACCCCAGAGCATCAAGAACAATTCCTTATATCAGCAAGGTAACCGGCGTTCCCATCGTTGACATTGCTTCAAAGGTAATGATCGGTCAGTCGCTCAAAGACCTCGGCTACGGCACGGGACTTTATAAGACTCCTCCCTACTACACGGTTAAGGTTCCCGTATTCTCATTTGAGAAGCTTTCTGACGTTAACTCGATTCTCGGCCCTGAAATGAAGTCAACCGGCGAAGTTCTCGGTATCGGTAAAACAACTGCAGAGGCTCTTTATAAGGGACTTACTTCGGCAGGCTTCAAGATTCAGCTTCCCACAGCCGAAAGAAACATCGGCATTCTTCTCAGTGTTGACAGCCACGACCTTCTCGATGCTGTTTCACTCGCAAAGAAACTTGATGACCTCAAGATTAACATTTACGCAACCAAAGAAACCGCTGACGCTATTTCACAGCTCGGCATTGACGTTGAATGTGTTCAGAGCAGAAACGACGATTCGGAAATATATAAGCTTCTTGAAAGCGGCAAGATTGACTACGTTGTTTATACCGGCGCTCTTCACGATTCAACAATGGGCGACTATATCGCACTTCACAGACGCGCAATTCAGCTCTCAATCGCCTGCATCACGTCTCTTGATACCGCAAACGCTCTTGCAGATATCATTGCAAGCCGCTTCAATCAGCAGAATACAGAGCTTGTTGATATCAACAATATGCGTTCGGAAAGACAGACTCTCAAGTTTGTCAAGATGGATGCATCAGGCAATGACCACATCGTTATCGAAAACTTTGATAATTCAATCACCTGCCCCGAAAGTCTCTGCGTAAGCCTTTGTGACAGAAACCACGGCATCGGCAGCGACGGTGTTATTCTTGTTGAAAAATCAGAGATTGCAGACGTTAAGATGAGAGTATTCAACCTTGACGGAAGCGAAGGCAGAATGGGCGGTAACGCAATGCGCTCGGTTGCAAAGTATGCTTATGACAACGGCTACGTTACAAGCGAAACAATGACCATTGAAACAGCAAGCGGCGTTAAGAGCGTTGAGCTTTACACAATGGACGGCAAGGTTAGTTCAGTATGCGCAAATATGGGCAAGGCTGATCTTGAAAACGCTGTTACAAGCACAATCGGCGTTAACAAATTCATCAACTATCCCGTTAACATTGCAGGCGAAGAACACAACATCACCTGCGTATCAATGGGTAACCCCCACTGCGTTGTATTTGTTCCCAGAGTTGACACTATTGATACCGAAAAGATCGGTCCTAAGTTCGAAAAAGCTGATATTTTTGCTCACAGAGTCAACACTGAATTTGTAAGAGTTGTTAACGAAACAACCCTTAAGATGAGAGTATGGGAAAGAGGCAACGGCGAAACTCTTGCCTGCGGTACGGGCGCTTGCGCGGCGGCTGTTGCGGCGGTTGAAAACGGATTCTGCAAGAAGAATACCGACATCACCGTTAAGGTAAGAGGCGGCGACCTTATAGTTAACTACTCAGACGACGGCGTACTTCTCACAGGCACAACAAAGCTTGTATTTGAAGGCTCGGTAGAATATTAATAAGAACGGCGGTATCGGTTCCAGATACCGCCGTTATATATTCTAACTCATATTATCCTGCTGTTTTATTCCGAAAAACAATTTAAGTACACTGCTGAGTAACTTCGGACTGCGGACAACAACAACTTTCATCAGGTCTTCCCCTTTCAGTAGAATCTGCAAAGGCTCAGACCTGCAAGAATCAAAACCGCAGCGATTATAACTATCGCAAATGTATAGGGAAACAGCGCTGCAACAAGCATTCCGAGAGCGAACGCAATTACTGTTTTTCCGCTGAACATACATCTCAAAAAAATCACCGCCTGAATATACAGTTTAAGTCTTTGCTTAATACAGTATAATCAAAGGCGGTATTTTTCGTTACTTATTCTTTTTGAGTTCCCATTCTTTGATATTCTTTGACTGCTCCATCATCGAGCAATAGCTCTCGTGGCGGCTCAAGGGTATGTCACCGTCTTCAACAGCCTGAACAACACGGCAGCCCTTATCCTTCATATGAAGGCAGGACGTGAACTTACACTGCCCAAGATAGGGTTCAAATTCTTTGAATGCATAGGGCAAATCGTCTTTTAATATAAGCTCGGTTTCATCGGTTTCAAAAGACGAAAAACCCGGTGTATCGGCAACGTAACCGCCGTCAACCCTGATAAGCTCGCTGTGGCGCGTTGTGTGCCTTCCTCTGCCGAGCTTGTCACTTATCTCACCCGTTTTTAGCGAAAGTTCGGGGTTTATTGCATTGAGCAAGGATGATTTGCCTACACCTGAATTACCGCAAAACGCGCTGATGTGACCTTCAAGTTCAGCCTTTATCGCCTCAACGCCTTCACCCGTTACACAAGAAACGGAAAACGCCTTAATACCTGCTTTTTTATATATTTCAACATATTCATCAGCAGAATCAAGGTCGTTCTTCGTAAAGACAACAACGGGTTCAATGCCCTGATTAACAGCAAGAGCCGTCAGCCTGTCGATTATCAGAAGCACGGGTTTGGGTTCACAAACAGATGAAACGATGAAAAGCTTATCAACGTTTGCAACAGGAGGTCTGACAAGCGCATTTTTGCGCTCATGAACTTTGTCGATTGTATTCTCTGCGTTTTCGTTGATACTTATCGTTACGTAATCACCTGCAAGAGGTTTTATTCCCGACTTACGGAAAACTCCCCTCGCCTTGCATTCAAATATCTCTCCGGAGGCCTCTACATAGTAGAAGCCTCCGATTCCTTTAATTATTATTCCTTCACAATTTGGCATTATATGCCTTCCTTCTGTCCTACAACAAGAGTGATCTGTGTTGTGAGGGGATATGTCTGGGTGATGCCGATAATTGAGCTTGTTGATGCATCGGGTGACTGAGTGAGAACAACTCCGTTTTCACTTTCAGAATAAACAGTTCTCTGTTCAACAACATAGTTTCTGAAGCCGTTTGATTCAAGCTGTGAAATTGCGCCTTCAAGCGAAAGACCGACAACGTTGGGTATGGGCTTTTTGCTGCTGCCCTGAGAATAATTTTCATTCTTGATAACCGCAGGTGACTGAGTGAAGTCTACCGTGCAGGTATAGTACTCTCTGTTATTAACGAACACCTTAACACTTGCGTCTGCTCCGCTTCCCGTTGCGGTAAAGCTGTAGCTTGTGCCGTCCATAAGAAGAACTTTATTTTCAATGGATTCGTTGTTTACGAACACTTCAAAAGTGCCTCTTGTTGAACCTGAAGAAGGAAGCATAATTTCAATCTCGATTTCGCCTGCAGGAGCTTTACCGTTACTTACGGTAATCTGAACCTCCGAACCGGGAAGCACCTTTTCGCCTGCGGCAGGTGACTGGGCAATAACCGCGCCTGCAGGTTCATTGCTGTCTTCTTCAAGAATTTCGGGGTTCATAACAAGCTGAGCCGATTCAATGAAAAGTTTTGCCATTTCAACGTTCCATCCGTCTTCAACAACGTTGGGAACTTCTACAAAATCTTCATCGCTTGCGTAATAGATAATAACAAGTCCGTCGCTGTCCGCTTCTTCGCCTACGTTGGGTTCAACCTTGATAACGTCGCCGTATCTGCCTGTGCTTGGCATCGGCATAAGCTTGATATTCTTGAAGCCTTTGCTTTCAAGAGTTTTTTGAGCCAATTCATAGCTCTTGCCGATAACTTCGGGAATTACCAATCTCTGCGGATTAGACACAATAGAAAGTTCAATCTGATTGTTGTTTTTATCTATCTTCTGGTTTTTGGTAGGATTCTGATTCAGAACGTAACCGTTTTCATATGAGCTGTTTGAAATTTCACTTATTATAAATTCAAACTCTTCATATTCGGGGTTATCCTTGATATCGTCAACGTAATTAAGACCTTTGAACTCGGGGACAATAAGTTTATCGCCTTTAAACAAATCGGGAATAAACGCCCACAAGCAAAGGCAGCCAAGGAGTGTAGCCAAAATCAGACCTATTGAAACGCCGCCGATAACAAAACCTGCAACGCTGCCCGATTTCTTAGCTTTGGGTTTGTTGCTCTTTGCAGGCGCACCCTGCTGCGTATTTCCGCGGTATACGGGCGGCTGCTGCGGAGGCACGGGCGCTACGGGAGGTTTAACCGGAGGCACGGGCTGAACCTGAGGAGGCGCAACGGGCTTCTTTGAGGGAACGTATTTTGTCGGGTCATTATCAACAAAATAGTCTCTCTGGAAGCGAACTGTCGGATTGCGCTTGAATTCTTCTATATCAAGAAGCATTTCTGCAGCCGACTGATATCTGTTCTTCGTATTCTTCTGCATTGCGTGCATAACAATCTGCTCAAGGCCGACGGGTATGCTGCTGTTAAGCTCTCTGGGTCTTTTAGGGTCGGTCTGAAGCTGCATAAGAGCAACGGAAACCGAGTTATCAGACTGGAAGGGAAGCTGGCCCGTAAGCATTTCATAAAGAACAACACCGACAGAATAGATATCTGCTCTGTCATCGGTTGTATCTCCACTTGCCTGCACGGGGCTGATATAATGAACGGAACCGATTGCGCTGTCCGTCATTGTTTTGGTATCGCTGTAGCTGAATCTTGCTATACCGAAATCGGTAACTTTGATATTACCGTTTGAAAGAAGCATAATGTTCTGAGGTTTGATGTCTCTGTGAACAATGCCCTTATCGTGGGCGTGCTGAAGCGCTCTGAGAATCTGCATTGTGAAATGCACGGTTTCTTTTATACCGAGTTTGCCCTGCTGCTCGATATATTCTTTGAGGGTTATGCCTTCAACGTGTTCCATAACTATGTATTGAAGTCTGTCACCGTAGCTGACGTTGAAAACCTTAACGATATTAGGATGAGAAAGCACTGCAATAGCCTTAGATTCATTTTTGAATCTGCGGCGGAATTCTTCATTGGCAAGAAACTCTTCCTTGAGTATTTTAACGGCAACCGTTCTGTCATCTATATTATCATAAGCTTTATAAACAACAGCCATACCGCCAACGCCGATTACTTCCTGAATTTCATATCTGCCGTCAAGTCTTTTACCTGTATAATTCTCCATAAATAACATTCCTTTCACGAATCAGATTATCGGGCAACGGCAACAACGGTTATATTATCCGCACCGCCGTTTTTATTGGCAAGATTAACAAGCTTATCGGCAAAGCCGTAAAAACTCTCTTCCTGCGAAATCCTGAGTATCTCTTCATCTGTAACATAGTTACTCAATCCGTCAGAACAAAGCACGATAACGTCACCGTCATCAAAGCTTTCCTGACAAAAATCCGTTCTTATTTCGTTATCAACGCCGAGAGCACGGGTTATGATATGCTTGCTCGGGTGGTCAAACGCTTCATCGGCTGTTATCTCGCCGTTTTCAAGCATTCGCTGAACAACCGAATGGTCACGGGTAAGCTGAATAATCTCACCGTTTGATATGCGGTATGCTCTGCTGTCACCCGCGTGAACAATATAAACATACTGACCTGATGCAATCACCGCAACAACCGTTGTTCCCATTCCTTCATAGTTTTCATCGGTAAGGGATAATTCATATATATGTTTGTTTGCGCTTTCAACAGCAGAAATCAAAAGGCTCTTGACGGAAATATCACTCATTGACCCGTGATATCTCTCGGTAACCCTTTCTTTGATGACCTTAACTGCCTCACTGCTTGCAAGCGCACCTTCCGCGGCGCCGCCCATTCCGTCACACACAACAGCAAGCACAGAGCCGTTTTCAAGCTCACACATTGTGTAGGAATCCTGGTTGTTCTCTCTTACCAGACCTATATCTGTTCTGCCAACCAATTTCAAGCTATTCATCCCCCTTTTTCCGATTTTTGTTCTCTTTAAGACGAAGCTGACCGCACGATGCATCAATATCGGAGCCGAGAGTTCGTCTGACTGTTACATTAATTCCGTTTGACGAAAGAATCGAAACAAATTTTTCAATTCTTTCAGCCGTACTCGGTTTGAACGGACTTTCCGCAACCTCGTTTACGGGAATAAGATTAACGTGGCAAAGCATACCTCTGAGTTTTTTTGCAAGCAGCCTTGCACATTCATCCGAATCATTGACGCCCGAAAGCATCGAATATTCGAAAGAAATTCTTCGCGACGTTTCTGCGGCATACTTTCTGCACACCGCAAGCAGCTCATCAACGTCATATTTTTTATTTATGGGCATAATCTTGCTGCGAAGCTCATTGCTCGGCGCGTGAAGCGATATTGAAAGAGTAAGCTGCATTTTTCTTTCAAGCAATTCCTCAACCTTCGGAACAATTCCGCAGGTTGAAAGAGAAATGTTTCTCATTGATATATTGAGACCTTTCTCGTCGGATATAAGAGCAAGGAACCTCATCACGTTATCAAAGTTATCAAGCGGTTCTCCCATTCCCATAAGCACGATATGAGAAATCCTCTCGCCGATATCCTTCTGCGCTCTGTAAAGCTGAGAAAGAATTTCACCTGCGTAAAGGCTTCGTTTGAAACCGCCGAGAGTTGATGCACAGAACGCACATCCCATTTTACAGCCAACCTGCGAAGAAACGCAGATTGTATAGCCGTATTTATATTTCATAACAACGCTTTCTACAAAGTCGCCGTCGTGAAGCCTGAAAAGATACTTAACCGTTCCGTCAAGCTTTGAAACCTGCTTTCTTTCTATTTCGCAATTATAAAGCGGAAACTTCTGAGAAAGCTCGTCTCTGAGCGATTTGGGAATATTCAGCATTTCACCGTAGTCGCAGGCAAGGTGGCGGTGAAGCCATTCATAAACCTGCTTTGCACGGAATTTCTGAATCCCCATATCCGCAAAAGCCGAAGTCATCTCTTCAAGCGTCATTGAAAGTATATCTCTGTTCATATTCCGCCTCCGTTCTTTACGAAAGCGGCAATGAAGAAGCCGTCTGTTGAATGAAGATGAGGCATAAGAGTCAGATATTTATCTTCCTCGCTGTATCTCGGCAAATCCGTATGAACGGCAACAGCCGAAAACTCGGGATGCTCGCTCAGAAATTTATCGCACACCTGCGAATTTTCCTGAGGATTGAGGGTGCAGGTTGAATAAACAAGCCGCCCGCCATCCTTGAGATATTTCGTTGCATTGCAGAGAATACGGTACTGTATCTCGGGCAAGCCGTCAATTTCAGACTTATTTTTAAAGCGTATTTCAGGTTTTCTTCTTATTATTCCGAGGCCCGAACAAGGCACGTCGCAAAGCACCTTGTCCGCAAAGCCGTAGTTTTCATTAAAAATTGTTGCATCTGAAAGATACGAATAAACGTTATCAAGACCGAGCCTTTCAGCGCCGTTTCTGATAAGTTCAACACGTGACTGATAGATATCGAACGACCTGACAACACCCGTGTTATTCATATTTTCAGCAATGGTAAAGGTTTTACCTCCCGGTGCGGCACAGAGGTCAAAAACGGTTTCACCCTCTTTGGCATCGAGTGCAAGGCAGCAAAGCTGGGATGATATATCCTGCGCGTGGAAAAGACCGTTTTTATAAGCGTCAAGCTCTTCAACCGAGCCTGTGTTACTTATAACAAGTGCATCGGAAAGAATATCTGATTTTTCGGCGGCAACACCCTCTTGAGCAAGCTTTGATATAAGCTCATCGGGAGTTGTTTTTGTTGTGTTAACACGAACAACAACGGGCGCCGCTTCAAGCGCTTTTTCGGCAAGTGCCACTGCGTTTTCAACGCCGTAAGCATCTGACCAAAGCTTTATTATCCATTCGGGGCAGGAATACTTGACCGCAAGGTATTCGGGACTGTTTTCATCGCCCTCGGGCAATCTGATTCCGTTATCGGATACTCTGCGGAGAACGGCATTGACAAGTGATGCCGCAAAAGCAGATTTATTGAATTTTGCAAGGTTAACGCTTTCGTTGACAGCGGCTCTTGAAGGCACCTTATCCATAAACAAAAGCTGATATGTACCCATTCTGAGAATGGTATGAAGCTCGGGCTTGAGCTTCTTTACGGGCTGATTAAGATAAAGGCTGAGGTTATAGTCGATAAGAATGAGTCTGTCAAGAGTGCCGTAAACAAGGTTGCAGACAAACGCTTTATCTCTCTCATCAAGTTCCTTATTCTCTTTTAAAAGGCTGTCAACAACAAGGTTTGAATACGCACCGTCACGGTGAACCTTGAGAAGCGCTTCGAATGCGACCTGCCTCGCACTTTTCATAAATCAAAACATCCTTTCGAAACGTCAGTTTCTTCTTCTGTTAAATCTGAGCACCAATCTGAGAAGGCTCGCAAGAGCAACAAGCATTGATGCAACGTAAGTCATCGCCGCTGAAGCAAGAACCTTTTTTGCTCCGTTTACTTCATCATCATAAAGCAAATTTGTTTCTTCTATAACTTTAATCGCTCTGCGGCTTGCATTGAACTCAACGGGGAGCGTTACAAGATGGAAAAGAAATACTGCACCGTAAAGAACAAGACCGAATATTACAAGAGGCTGAACGTTCAGGAACAAACCGAGCAAAGCAAGGGGTATGCCGAGGTGCGAACCGATATTGCACACGGGAACGAGAGAAGTTCTAATCTTTATCGGCAAGTAGCTTTCTGCGTGTTGGGCGGCGTGACCCGCTTCGTGGCAGGCAATGCCTACAGCGGCTATAGAACTTGCACTGTATACACCCTGAGAAAGTCTTATAACTTTTGCTTTCGGGTCGTAGTGGTCAGTAAGTTGACCCGAAACCTGCTCAATTCTTACGTCGGTTATACCGTAAAACGATAAAATTGTCTGCGCTGCGTAAGCGCCCGTTATCCCTCTTGAATTGAGAACCTTTGAAAATTTATTATAATTTGATTTTACTTTGAACTGCGCTATCATCGCTATTATCATCGCAGGGATAACAAGAACGATATACCAATAATCCATAAAGTAAAACCCGCCGAAGCCGTATGGCATAATATTCACTCCTTTTATTCGAATTTATCTCCGACATTAAGAGGATTACCTCTGAGGAAATCTGCGGCAGACATAGCCTTTTTGCCCTCTGCCTGAAGATTGAGAATTTCAATGCAATTCATATCTCCGCAGGCAACAACAAGCCTTTTGCCTGCTTCAACAATCTCGCCCGCTGACTTTCCTTTTGCATCGGAAAGCACACTTCTATGAATTTTAACCGTTTTGCCGCCCAGCTTTGCATTTGCTGACGGCCACGGTGAAAGACCTCTGATTTTATTATGCACCTGACGGGCAGTCATAGTCCAATCAATAGGTGAAAGTTCTTTGGAAAGCATGGAAGCATAAGTAAATTCCTCATGATTTTGCTTTTCGGGTTTAAGTTCACCTTTTTCAAGAGCGATAATTGTTTTTTCAAGAACTTCTGCACCGAGCTGTGAAAGTCTGTCGTGAAGCTCACCTGCTGTTTCGTTTTCGCCTATTTCAATTTCGCCCTTGATTAGCATATCGCCCGTATCAAGCCCTTCGTCCATCTGCATTGAGGTAACGCCCGTTTTATCAAATCCGTTTATAACAGACCACTGAATAGGCGCGGCACCTCTGAGCTTGGGAAGAAGCGATGCATGGATATTGATGCATCCGTATCGGGGATATTCAAGAATTTCTTTCGGAAGAATTTTTCCGTAAGCAACAACAATGCAAAGCTCGGGATCAGCCTCCCTGAGCATTTCAAGAGCAGTGCCGTCTTTCATTTTAGTCGGCTGATAAACCTTTATTCCGTTTGCAACTGCAAGCTCCTTTACGGGCGGAGGGGTCAGAATCATCTTTCTGCCCTGCGGTTTATCGGGCTGAGTGAAAACACCCGTCACTTCGTGGCCGCAATCCAAAAGCTTCTGAAGGCACGGAACCGCAAACTCGGGAGTGCCCATAAAAACTACTCTCATTCGGAAATCTCCTTTTTAATCACTCTCTGCGTGAAAACAACGCCGTCAAGGTGATCAAGTTCGTGGCAGAAGCAACGTGCCTTAAGTTCTTCACCCTTATAGACACACCATTTGCCGTTTCTGTCCTGTGCTTTTACTCTTACAACGGCAGGTCTGGCCGTAACACCGACCTCACCGGGAAGAGAAAGGCAGCCTTCCTCCGCAAACTGCGAACCTTCACTGCTCACGATTTCGGGGTTGATAAGTTCAATATATCCGTCGCCGCAGTCAATAACAACGACTCTTCTCAAAATGCCCACCTGCACAGCGGCAAGACCGACGCCGTTTGCGTTATACATAGTCTCCTTCATATCATCAAGAAGCTGGTGAAGACGGGCATCAAAATTTTCTACTTTTCGTGACTTTTTTGCCAAAATCGGATCACCGATTTTAACTATGTTTCTGATTGCCATAAAAGTCAATCCTTTCAGTTTTGCTGTGTTATATCACCGTATCGGGATTGATATCCGCATACACGGTTACTTTTGAAAATCGGGAATCTGTTCCCATTTTAATAAGAATCTGCGATATCATCTGCCTGAATCTTGCCGAATTGCGGCATTTGATAATCAGGCGGTATCTGTATTTTTCGCTGATTTTCGCAACTCTTGCAGGCATAGGACCAAGAATAATCGTCTTTTCGCCCTTATACTCGTTTGCAAGATATTTTTTCAGCATATCAAGGGTTTCGCCCGCGGCAAATTTAACGGCAATTTCGCTCTCGCCCGTAAAGCCGATAATGCAAAGGTCACAATAGGGCGGATAAACAAGCCCCTTGCGAAGCTTTATTTCCGTTTTGAAAAATTCATCATAATCCTGCTTTGCCGCCAAACGGATTATCTCGTTTTCGGGAGTCAGAGTCTGAATTATCGCACTGCCTTCAAATTCACCTCTGCCCGACCTGCCTACAACCTGAGTAAGCAGAGAAAAAGTTTTTTCAAGGCTTCTGAAATCGTCGCTGTAAAGCTGTTGGTCAACCGAAACAACGCCGACAAGCGTCACGTTCGGAAAATTCAACCCTTTTGCAACCATCTGAGTGCCTATCATTATATCGTACTCACCTTTTGCAAAGCTATCCAGAAGTTTTTCGTGAGAATTTTTTCCTGAAGTTGAATCGGTATCCATTCTGATGATTTTAGCTTCAGGCAAAAGTTTTGCAAGTTCATCTTCGATTTTCTGAGTACCGAAGCCAGAATATCTGACAGCGTTTTCGCCGCATTCGGGGCATATGCTTGAAAACGGAACGGAATAGCCGCAATAATGACACATCAAACGGTTGTTGGCGGTATGATAAGTCATTGAAATGCTGCAATGAGGACAGCATATTACTTCTCCGCAGGAATTGCAGGCGGAGAAAGTATTGAATCCCCTTCTGTTGATAAGAAGAATCGACTGTTTGCCGTTTTCAAAATTATTTTTCAGGCTCTCATAAAGAGTCTGACTGATTGCGTTGCTGCCTGCCGCTTTCTCTGCGGTACGCATATCAACGGTAACTACCTCAGGCAAAACGGCGTTGCCGTATCTCTGAGTGAGTGTGCAAAGCTCGTATCTGCCGCTTTGAGCAGCCGCATAGCTTTCAACGCTCGGCGTTGCAGATGCAAGCAGAAGAAGACAGTTATTATAAGCCGCTCTGTATTTTGCAACGTCAATCGCATTATATCTCGGAGTCTGCTCCGATTTATATGTATGCTCCTGCTCCTCGTCAATGATTATAAGACCGATATTTTCAGCCGGAGCAAACACTGCACTTCTTGTTCCTATTATTATTTTGGCATTGCCGTTTTTAACGTTTTTCCACTGGTCAAGCCTTTCTCTTACTGAAAGCGCACTGTGAAAAACCGCAATATCTCCGCCGTAACGTTTACAGAAAAGTGAAATTGTCTGCGGAGTAAGACCGATTTCAGGCACCATAACAATAACGGATTTGCCCGCTTCAAGCACCTTATCAATAACGCTCATATAAACCGACGTTTTGCCGCTTCCCGTAACTCCGTAAAGCAGAGAAACAGCCGCTTTGCCCGACGCCGCAAGACCCGAAAGCTTTTTATAAGCTTCAGCCTGCTCATCGGTAAGCGCAATTTCGGTTTTGCAGCCCTTTGTGCCCGTAAAATCGGGCAGTCTGATTACTTCCTGCTCATAGAATTCAGCCGCACCGTTTCTGACAAGTGCGCTCGCAACAGCAGGAGTAAGACCCGTGAAATAACAAAGCTCTTTTACACTTGCGCTGCCGACGTCGTTGAGAATATCCATCATTTCGCGCTGTTTTTTTGTCAGCTTAATCTCTTCGTTGCCCTGCACGGGGCGAAGCATTTTCACGGTTAAATCGCCGAGATTCCTTACTGCATCGTGAGTGCAGATAAGAACACCTTTTTTTGCCATTGAATCGAGAATATCGGGCATATTCCTCAGCCCGAGCGCTTTGAAAACAGCATCCGCCTTAACAAACACGCCTCGCTTATGAAGATAATCGAGTATTTCTTTTTCGGTTTCATCAAGGTGCTCAATAATGCCGTCGGAAATTTCGGGATTCACGGCATAAGATGAAACCATACGGTGATTTATGCCTGCGGGAAGCATTGCTTTCGCCGCTTCATACAGAGTGCAGAAAGTTCTTTCTTTTATCCATTCAGCAAGCTTCAGCATTTCATCGTTAAGAAGCGGAGCTTCGTCAAGAACTTCGCTGATTTTTTTCAGCCTTTTATTATCGCTGAAATCGGTAATATCGAAAATTATTCCGATTCGTTTCTTGCTTGCTTTGCCGAAAGGGACGGTTACTCTGCAGCCCTTTTTTGCCGCAGTTTCAAGCTCGGCAGGGATTATATAATCAAAAGCTTTATCAAAGGTGAACACTGCCGATTCAACAGCAACCTTTGCATATTTCATTTGATTTCACTCCCTTGCCATTCATTTGAATTCAATCAGATATTTCTGATTTCTTCGGGTTCAACGATAACGTAATCGCCCTCAAGAATTTCTTCAAGAGCCATACTTACGGGCTTTTCTGTTATGATAATTTTGTTTTCTTCTGCATTCTCAGCGATTTCTCTTGCTCTTTTTGCAGTTGCCGTTACAAGTGAATAGCGGCTGAGATGGTTTTTGAGAACGCCTCTTAAATCAGGATTAAACATTATTTATTACCTCGCTTATGATTTTTTTGTTTCTTATAGTCTTAAGCCTTTCGGCATCGATTATTCCGCTGAATTTTCTGACAGCATTTTCTATATCGTCATTAACCACTATGTAGTCGTAATCTGACGATTTACGGATTTCTTCGCGCGCAATCACAAGGCGGTGATTGATTGTTTCTTCATCGTCCGTATTGCGGCCGCGAAGCCTTTCTTCAAGCACTCTGAGCGAAGGCGGCATAAGAAATACGCTGACAACTTCGGGGTACTTCTTCATTATTTTTTCAGCACCCTGAACTTCGATTTCAAGAATAACAACCTTGCCTGCTTTAATCATTTCGTAAACCGGGTCTTTGGGAGTTCCGTAAAGATTGCCTGCATATTCCGCATATTCAAGCATTCCGTCGGCCTCGATTTTCTTTTCAAAGAAATCGCGGTCAACAAAATAATAATGCACACCGTCAATCTCGCCTTCTCTCAAATTTCGGGTTGTCATTGAAATTGAGAGCCTTGTATCGTCACGCTCACTTATAAGCTTATTGAGAACCGTGTCTTTTCCCGAACCCGAAGGACCCGAAAAAACAATCAGCATTCCGTTATCAGTCATCTTCTTCCTCCTCATCGTCAAGCTCGTCCATATCATCGTTAAGCCTGTTTGCAACGGTTTCGCTCTGAAGATAGGTGAGAATAACGTGGTCACTGTCGGTAATTATAACAGCCCTTGTCCTTCTGCCGTGGGTTGCGTCAATAAGAGTTCCCTTTTCTTTGCACTCCTGAATAATTCTCTTTATGGGTGCAGATTCGGGGCTTACAATCGCAACAAGACGGCTTGCATTTATCATATTGCCGAAACCAATATTTATCAGCTTCATTGTACTACCTCTTATTCTATATTCTGTATCTGTTCGCGGATTTTTTCAATTTCAGCCTTTATTGAAACTACCCTGCGTGCAATTTCAACGTCCTGAGCCTTTGAACCGATTGTGTTCGCCTCTCTGTTAAGCTCCTGAACAAGAAAATCCATTTTTTTGCCGACTGCATCGCTCTGTTCAAGGAACGAACGAAGCTGTGAAATATGACTGCGAAGCCTTACTGTTTCTTCCGCAACGGCGATTTTATCGGCAAAAATTGCGGCTTCGGTAAGGATTCTTTGTTCATCAATGTGAGTATCACCGAGAAGTTCCTTAAGCCTGCCGAGAAGCTTTTCGTTATATTCGGCAACGGTCTGCGGCGAACGTTCTTCAATAAACTCAACGTTTGAGATTATTTCATCGAGCCTTGAAAGAACATCGGCTTTGAGCCTTGCGCCTTCACGCTCTCTCATTGCAATAAATCCGTCAAGAGCCGCCTGCGCAACAGTCTGCACCGCCGCCCATATTCTGTCTTCATCGGCAGCCTGCTTACGGATTGTGAAAATATCGCTTACTCTTGAAATATCGGAAACTTTGATATTGTTTTCAAGGCCGTATGTTTCCGAAAGTTCTTTATAAGCCTCAAGATAGCCTTTTACAAGGGTATGGTTCAGGCTGATTAAGGTATCGGGTTCTTCAACCGCTTCAATCTGAACGTAGCATTCCATCTTGCCTCTGGTAAGCTTTCCGTTGAAAAAGCTTTTGAGCTTTTCATCAAGAAAGCCGTAGCTTCTGGGAAGCTTTGAGGAAAATTCGAAATATCTGTGATTAACGCTTTTTATTTCAACTGTTATATTCATACCGTCTGCGAGCTGCTGAGATCTGCCGTAGCCGGTCATACTTTTTATCATTGGATTAACATCTCCTGTTATTAATTCGCATTTCCGCAGCTGCAACCCGACGAAAGCGCCTCGGGTATTTCAACGCGGAGAATCTCCTCACCGCTGAAGCCGAGCCTGAAAAACGCCGGTAAAGAAATATCCTTGCCGATTTCGGCAATATATGCGTATCTGTTTGCCGCATAGTTCATTGATGCTCTCGCAAGACCTTCGGTGATAATATCATCCTGACATTCAACCGAAAGGAATCTCATTGAATAACCGTCAAGCGAAAATTCACATCTGCCGATTTCAATTTCACCTGAATCAAGAGCAATCATTCCTGCGGTTTTATCTGTTTCAAACGGAACGAATCTTATCATTTTGAACCTCCGTTCGTTTTGACACCTGCAGCTTTGAAAAGGCTTTCAACCTCTGTCGGCGTAAGATCTCTCCACTCGCCCGTCTGAAGCATTCCGAGTTTTACGGAACCGACGGCAATTCTGCGAAGCCTTGCAACCTCAAGGTTTACAGCCTCACACATACGGCGGATCTGCCTGTTTCTGCCTTCATAAAGTACGATTTCAACAACCGCTCTGTCGTCTTCTTTTGAAAGCACGTGCACCTGCGCAGGCGCAGTCATTCTGCCGTCAAGATCAATGCCCGTTGAAAGCATATCAACCTGCTCCGAGGTTATACCCGGCCTGACGGTAACACGGTACGTTTTCGGAACGTGTTTTGACGGATGCATCATTGCGTTTGCAAACGCACCGTCGTTTGTAAGAATAAGCGCACCTTCGGAGACTCTGTCGAGCCTGCCGACGGGATAAATTCTCTCCTTAACGTCGCGCACAAGTTCAAGCACACATTTTCTGCCGAGGTCATCATCGGTTGTTGTGACGTAACCTCTGGGTTTATTGAGCAGAATATATCGCAAGTTGCTTTCTTTTCTTATTTTTTTGCCTTTGACAACAACAGTATCCTTTTTGGGGTCTATGCTGTCGCCTATCTGCGCAACGGCACCGTTAACTTTAACCGAGCCGTTTCTTATCATTTCTTCAGCCTTGCGCCTTGATGCAACGCCTGCCTCCGAAAGAAATTTCTGAAGCCTGATTTTATTATCGGCCAATTATTTCACCTCTGAGTAACCACTGAATAATTCTTTGATTTTTTTAATTATCTGAGAGAACAGGCTCTTTTCCTGCGGTTGGATGATTTCTGTTTTCCTTATCTCAACGTCCTCTGCGGCGCATATCGGAATCTCGTCAATAACACGGTCACCGTCAGCCAGAAACACTGCAGTGCCGACAATATCGCCTTTACTAATCGGAGCATAGTTAACCTGCTTTATCAGCAGACGAACGTATGCTTTTTTGCCGCTAACCCATTTCGCATTACGCGCAAGAGCAACGGAAAAGCTGCTTTTTTCACCGCCGTAAACACTCGGTCTTACACCGCCAAAATCACAACTCAGCTCAACACCCTCGCATTTTGAAAAACCGTATTCAAACATTGAGATATGATCGTTCCAATCATCGGGAGCATTGAGAGTCACCGCAACAAGGGTAACTCCGTCGCGCTCCGCGGCGCTGACAAGACATCTGCCGCTTTTTTTGGTGAAGCCCGTTTTGACACCGATTGCATCCTCATATTTCCACAGCAGTTTGTTATGATTGGTCAGTGTCCTCTGATACGGCGGATTGCCGTACGTCAGCCTTGCGGTTTTCTGCGAGCAGATTGCCGCAAACTCGGGATTTTTTATGCTTTCGCACGCAAGAAGAGCCATATCATAAGCTGTTGAATAATGATTTTTGCTGTCAAGACCCGACGCGGTAACAAAATTGGAATTTTTCATTCCTATCCTCTCGGCACGATCATTCATAAGCTTCGCGAATTCTTCGGGGCTGCCCGAAAGAAAGCACGCAACCGTATTTGCCGCATCGTTGCCCGATTGAAGAAGCATTCCGTAAACCAGCTCTCTGAGGGATACGCTGTCACCCGGCATAAGCCCCATTGAAGTGCCTTCAACGCTCACCATTTCACGGGTTACGGTTATCTCTGCATCAGGCATTGCCGATTCAAGCGCAAGAAGCGAAGTCATAATTTTTGTTGTACTCGCCATAGGAAGCTGTTTATCCGCGTTTCTTGAAAACAAAACCTCGCCGCTGTTTGCGCACATCAGCACTGCACTCTGCGCCGATACGTTAACCGACGCAGCTGCAGCAATATCCAACGAAAACACAATTAAACAAACTGTCAGAAAAACTGTTATTCTCTTTTTCAAAAATCTCATCCTCACATAATTCGATATTCAAATATATGCGGATGAAACGGGATTAATAATTATACAGTGGGTTCTGTTGATGCCATATAGTCGTTGATAGCGTTGTCAACGGTCTTATCTCTGTTGGTAAGCTGACCGATAACGTCTGTTGCCTTGTCAACAAGATCGGGAACCATACCGATAACTCTTTCAACTGAACCTTCAGCTGCATCTATGTACTTAACGGTAACGCTTCCGTTGTTAACAACAAGGAATGCAACGGGAGAAATTGTGATACCTGCTCCGCCGCCGCCGCCGAAAAGCTCCTGATTATTCTTTGAGGGGAAGTCTGTACCGCCTGATGCAAAACCGTACGTAACCTTTGAAACAGGGATAACCTGAAGGGTTTCGCTGATACGGATGGGTTCACCGATAATGGTGCTTACATCCACAAGGTCCTTGATTTTCTCGATTGATGTGCCGAGGATTCCTGATGCTGACTGTTCTTTCATTTTGTTTTCCGCCTTTCAAAATAAATTATTTTTTATTATTCTGCTTTTCCACTTCTGCCTTGGGGGCATCGCTGTGCATAAGCAGTTCTGCAACAACTTTAACTATGAGTTCAAATATTACGATTATCAAAGCATTGATGAGCTTTATGGGTCTGACTTTAATTACGGAGTGAAGTCTTGCGTCATCGGTGCCGTAAATAAAATCGGGTACAACTTCAATATCGTATTTTTTCACACGAAGATTGTTAACTATAACACCCATTGCAGGGAACGCCGCAGCGCAGGTTTTGCCGTATTTGATTGCGGTTTCTGCCGAGTCGCCCGCGCTCACTCTGAGCGAAACAATAATCTCTTCAAACACGAAAGCTCTGCCTATTCTTCTGAACAAACCGCCGATTGCCTTGGCTGTATCCTTAAGAAGCTGAACAACGCCATCGACACCCTTGTTGTGATAAAAATTCACAAACATATTATCTTTCTTTTTCTTCGGCTCTTCAACAACTTCGCTTTCGGGTTCTTCCTTTTCTTTTTTCTTTTTGGGCTTTTTCTCCTTCTTTTTGCTCGGAAGAATATTGAATTTCAGGAAAAGCCATTTGAGCGATAAAGTTATATCGTTTTCATAATGCACGGTTATAACGGCATTTATCGAAAGCAATATAATCAGAAATGCAATTATCGCAGCCAATATTCCGAGAATTATGTAAAATACCGTCAATCTATCGCCTCCTGCTCTTCAACCTGGAAAAAGTCTCTTATCTGCTCACCCTGCTCGTTATCAATCTCGTCATCGCGCTCAACGTCAATATCCGGCTTTTCGGGAAGCTCGGGCAAATCCGCAAGCGAACTGAGACAGAAGCAGCGCAGAAAATCGGGTGTTGTTCCGTAAAGAAGAGGTCTGCCTGGCAAATCAAGCCTGCCTTTTTCTTCAAGCAAACCTTTCTGGCAAAGAGTTGCCACAACGCCGGAGCAATCAACGCCTCTTATCTGCTCGATATATGCCTTGGTGACGGGCTGATTATACGCCACAACCGCAAGCACTTCGAACGCCGCAGGTGAAAGAGGGGCGTTCTTTTTCATATCAAGCACGTTTCTTACGTGCTGCGCATATTCGACGCGAGAACAAAGCTGATACTTGCTGCCGAGCCTGAGCAGACA
This sequence comes from Acutalibacteraceae bacterium, assembly GCA_045602245.1. GTDB lineage: Bacteria > Bacillota > Clostridia > Oscillospirales > Acutalibacteraceae > CAG-177. The sequence continues at coordinate 19,276 of JAZSBC010000140.1, forward strand.
GATTCCGCTGCCTCTTTCATCAAGACTCCTTGAAAGCTCCCAGAGAATGCCCGATACCAGCTCGGGTTCAAGCTCAAGCGCCTGAGCTATTCTTGACAGCTCAACCGGCTCGCCCGATGCAAAAAGTATTGCTTCGCACGCCGCACGAATTTGTTCATTCGTCAATTTCTATCTTCTCCTCTCCGCCCTCAAGCAACGTTATGCTCATATCATCGCCGTCACCGTCAATATGAATTCGCTTTGCCTTTGCCATTGCAAGAAGTGCAAGGAAAGTTGCAACCATTTCGGAACGGGATTCCGATTCTTCAAAAAACGAAATAAAGCGATGGTTCTTTTTGCTTTTGAATTTATCAATTATAAAGCTGATTCTTGAAGCAACAGAAACGATTTTATGAGCAACAATCCCTCTGAACGCTTCAATCGGCGGCGGCAGCTTTCGCTTACCCTTGCCGACAGCAGCCATATAAGCCTTAAATATTTCCGCAGGCTCGTGTATTCTTGTGTAGGACATATCAACTTCAATTTCTTCAGGAGGTCTTGAATAAAACTCAAAACCCTTTGCCTGATTCTGAAGCTTGCCTGCCACAAGCTTGCAGTCCTGATATTCCGTAAGCTCGCCTCTAAGTTCCTCAACAAGCTTTTCAGCCTCTTCGTGAACGGGAAGCAACGATACGGTTTTGATATAAAGAAGTCTTGCCGCCATTTCAAGAAATTCGCTTGAGATATCGAGATTATCCTCCTGCATCTGACGGACGTAATCAAGATACTGCTCAATAATTTCCATCAGCGGAACATCATTGATGCTGACTTTCTTTTTTGCAATAAGCTGAAGCAGAAGGTCCATCGGTCCTTCAAAAACCTCGAGCTTATACTGTAGCTTTTCCAAGTGCAATTAACCCCTTTCGGTCAATCAGTTAAAAGAACATTCCCAATAACATAAACGGTAAACCCGCAACCAGACTCAATCCGCCCAATATCAAATCTGTAATCGCGCCAAGCGGTTTATCAAGAACACCGAAGAAAATCAACGCAAAAACAGCAAGAATAATATAGCGTTCATAACGCATTATTTTGAAATAGTATTTGGTGGGAATAATGAGAGCCGCAATTCTCGAACCGTCAAGCGGCGGAATGGGCAGGAAATTAAACACAGCGAGGCTGACGTTTATCTGTGCGGCAATGCTGAAAAATATGCAGACCGCTTCCGCAATAACGGCTCCGCCCGTATACTCAAAAATCAGGAGCGAGATATTATATAAAACAAGAAAAACAAACGCCATAAGAATATTCGAAACGGGGCCTGCAAGCGCAGTGATTGCCATTCCGAGCTTTGGCTTTTTGAAATTGCGCGCATTGACGGGAACGGGTTTTGCGTATCCGAAACCGACAAGCAATATCATAAGAGCGCCGATAAGGTCGATATGTGCCATGGGCGACAGTGTTAATCTGCCTTTGAGCCTTGCGGTATCGTCGCCGAGCTTTGAGGCTATAAATGCGTGGGCATATTCGTGAACGGGAAGCGTACAGAACACAACAAATGCACTGACCAGAAGCCCGATTATAACGCTTTTCATATCTCCCGAACGTAAGAAATCTAAAATCATTTGTTAATCCTTTCTGCCGATAACCGCCCTTTCAATTCCGTTGAAATCTTTAACGGAATACACATCGGCAAACAATACGGAAAATTTTTCTTCAATCTTTTTCGCCTGACCTTCTCCGCATTCAACCGCAACGGCGTTGCAATAAGGCAGCCATTTTTCTGCTATTGCATCATAGAATATAAAACCGTCTTCACCGCCGTCAAGTGCCATAAACGGTTCACAGTGAACCTCTGCCTGCAAACCCTCAATATCCGCAGTTTCTATATAAGGCGGATTTGAAAGTATCAGCTCGGGTTCGGGTAAATCAAAGCTTTTGAACCCGTCAAAAATATCGCCCGTAATTGCTTTTGCATTTTCGCAGCCTGAATCATTCAGGTTTTTTTCAAGATAAGTAAACGCTTCGGGTGATTTTTCAATCAGAAAAACTTTAGCATCGGGTCGTTTCCTTGCAACGGTAAGACCGATGCAACCTGAACCCGAACACAAATCAAAAACAACGGGATTTTTTTTATCTTTAAGATAATCCAAAGCGAAATCAACAAGCAGTTCGGTTTCGGGTCTCGGAATAAGAACACCTTCGCCAACCTCAAAACTCTCGCCGTAGAAATCCCATGACCCGATTACATACTGAACGGGGACACCGCTTGCTCTTTTTTTGATTTTTTCAAGAAACAATGCCGATAATTTATCGTCTGCAATTTCATCTGAATGAAAGATCAGATATTCCCTTCCGCATTGAAACACGCTTTCAAAAATCCATCGGGCCTCATTCAGATAATTCTCTGTTCCCTGCTCGCAAAGCAGAGTTTTGCCTTTTTCAAACAGCTCCGAAACTGTCATTCTTTTTTCTCCGCTTCAGTTTCTTCTTCGGGCTTCTTTGCAGCTTCACCGGTGAGTGCTGCGTTCATTGCCTCGATTGCAACCTCGATTATATCATCGGTAGGCTCTGCAGTGGTAATACGCTGCATAAGAAGACCGGGTGCGGAAAGAAGCCTTGTAAACTTATTGGGATATTTGCCTGCGAGCTGAATGAATTCAAAACCGATACCCATAATGAAGGGCATCATAAGTACTTTGACAACAGTCCAAAGAACAGTTTCTTCTCTTATTTCGGGAAATATAACAACAACGATTGATGAAATCAGAATGCTGAGAAGAATGGTTACAAAAATAAAACTTGTACCGCATCTGGGATGGCAGCGTTTTTCATTTCTGATGTTCTCAACGGTAAGCTCCTTACCGTGTTCAAAAGCAAAAATCGTTTTATGCTCGGCACCGTGGTACATATAAACTCTGTGAATTTCCTTCATTTTTGAAACGGCGTACATATAAATCACAAAAATGATAACTCTGATAACGCCTTCAATAAGCGCACTCCAAGGAATAAGAAATCCGCTTTCAAAATATGAGTACCATGGTAATTTTACAGGTTCAAAAAAACTGCGGTTAAACAGTTCCAACGCAAATTCGCCGTTAATCAAATCAAAAATCAGGCTGGGTAAAAGCATAAACAAGCCAAATGCAAGAACAACACCGAGCACTGCTGAAATTCCGCCGATAACCGCCATCATCTTGGGACCGAAATGGTCGCTTATCCATTTATCAAGCTTCGACTCGTTTTCGTCGCTTTCGGTATCAAGCGACGTTTTTTCTGCCGACTCCATAAGGAGCTTATAGCCGAAAAGCATTGACTCAACAAACGACACAATTCCTCTGATAAAAGGAACGTTAAGTATTTTTATTTTTTTGCGAACCGAAACGAAATCCTTCATCTGGGTTTCGATTGTTCCGTCAGGGAGCCTGAGCGACATTGCCGTGCCCTTTGCCCCCTTCATCATTATGCCTTCCATAAGCGCCTGACCGCCTACGGCAACGTATTCTTTATTCTTCTTTTTGCTCATCGTTAACAAGCTCTCCTTCCTTATCGGGCAAATCATAATCAACAGGTTCAATCGGAAGCGTTATTCTTACCGTTGTTCCTTCGCCGTAAACACTGTCGATATCAAGTTCGCCGTTATGAAGCTTTACTATTTCATCGGCAACAGCAAGCCCGATACCCGAACCTCTGACCGTAGTATTCGCTTTATAGAATTTTTCTTTGATATGAGGCAAATCCTCAGCAGGAATTCCCGTACCCGTATCGCTGACGGAAACAATCAGCGTTGCAGGATTCGGAATTTCCGCATAAACAACAATCTTGCCGCCCTGCTTGGTATATTTGAGCGCATTATCAAGAATGTTGATAAACACCTGCTTGATTCTTGAAGCATCGGCATTAGCAGGAGCGGGAAAATGAGGAACGTTATAGATAACGTCTATACCCTCTTTGATTGAGCGCTCTCTGAATGCGAAAATAACCTCATCAAGCTCGGCAAGTATATCAATCTTATCGCTGTTGAGCTTCATTCTGCCGCTGCTCATTCTTGAGAAATCGAGCAATTCCTCAACCATATCGTTAAGACGCGATGCTTCGTTGATGATAACGCCCATTCCCCTTTTTGTCATTGCAGGGTCCGTATCGTCAATCTGAAGCAGAGTTTCGCCCCAGCCTTTGATAGCAGTAAGCGGAGTTCGGAGTTCGTGGGAAATGGTTGAAATAAAATCGTTTTTCATTCTGTCCGAAGCGGAAAGCTTATCAGCCATATCGTTTATCGTTGCGCAAAGCTCACCGATTTCGTCGTTATATGAATAGTGGTCTATCCTTGCCGCAAGGTCGCCGCCTGCAATTCGTTTTGCGGTTTCGCCGATATCCTTGACGGGATTCACGATTGAACGGATAAAAAAGCTGCCCGAAATAACAACAAGCACGAACATTCCTATGCAGGCAATGGCGATAATGAGGCTTATTCTGCCAAGCTGGGCATCAATCGCTTCAAGCGATATCATAAATCTTACCGCACCGCCGAGGTTGCCGTTGGGATAATTATAAGCGCAGGTTGAAGCCATTATTTTTTCGCCCGAGGGAAGACGGCCCGTCCATTTTGAACTGCCTTCGCCGCCAACCGCCGCCGCAAAATCGGGCATTTCAACAGGCTCGTTTATTTCAAATCCGCTTGTTGAAAGAATAACGTTGCCGCCGCTGTCGATAATCCACACAGCCATAATATCCTTATCGGGGAAGCTTTCAATATAGCTTCTTCCCGCAGCCTCAAATCCGCCGGTTGAAGATTCCATACTGAGATTGAAAGATGAATCAACTTCTTCTTTGGAGTGAGAATCAAGTGCCATATCGGCAACGCTGTAGTAATAATTCCTGAGTGAAAAGAAAAGAGTAGCTGAAACGGCAATGAGGATAACAATTATGATAGATGCAACGTTCAAGAACCAACGTTTTGTTATTCCCACAAACTTCATCGTAGCCTTTTCCTTTCAAAAATTTTATAAAATCAAACAATCCATTTATAGCCGACGCCCCAGATGGTGGTGAGGTGTTTGGGCATTGACGGTTCATCTTCAACCTTCATACGGAGCCTTCGTATATTAACGTCAACTATTTTTTCTTCACCGAAATACTCATTCCCCCAGACTTTGTTGAGGATATCGGTACGGCTGAGTGCAGCCCCCTGATTGGTGAAGAAATATTCCATCATCTGGAACTCAACCTGAGTGAGTTCAATGAATTTGCCGTTTTTGGTGAGTGACCTGCTTCTGAGGTTGAGCTTGAACTCGCCCAATTCAATGATTTCGGCAGATGCAGGTTTCTGAGTTGCATTCATTGCAACTCTTCTGTAAATCGCATCAACTCTCGCAACAAGTTCGGACGGTGAGAAAGGTTTTGTTACGTAATCGTCGGCGCCCATCATAAGACCCGTTACTTTATCCATTTCCTGAGTTTTTGCGGTAAGCATAATTATGCCGATATTGTTGTTGGCGTTTCGGAGCTGTTTGCAAACCTCAAAACCGTCAACGTTAGGCATCATAACGTCAAGGAGCGCAACGTCAATATCTCCGCCGCAAGCATCATAAAGCTCAAGGGCTCTTGCGCCGTCTTCCGCTTCAACAACCTCATAGCCGCCTCTGCGTAAATTGATAACAATAAATTCTCTTATTGCCGCTTCGTCTTCAGCTACCAGAACTCGCTTCATAACTTTTCTCCTTTACGGTATTTTTGTTATTATTTTTTTTGCATATTCTTCATCAATTCCCGAATTGGCGCCGCTTTGCGAAATATAAGCGTAAATCACGCCGTCTTCTTTTTCGATTATGGGTATTCCCGCATTTGTTTCGTTGTCAACGGCATTCGGATTTTTGAAAACGATAGAATAGAGGTCATAAGACGATTGATCTGCGGGGTTTATTTTTGAAACAACCCAGCTGTTTTGCGAAACAAGATATCTCACGTTTTCATCTTCGCTCAGATGAACCATATAACCGCTGTTGTGGTTGACAAACGTTGTTGCAACAACACGTTTTGTGCCGTTTTTGTAATTGAACCACTTCATCACATATCCGATTTCCGCAGAGTCATTGATAATCTCGGACTGAACAGGTATATCAATAATTCCGTCGTTATTGATATCGGCGCTCGAAACGGGAACGTCCCTGAGGGTATCTTTATTTGTCATCTCCTCAATATTGAGAAGCGGTGCGCAAAGCTCGGATTTTTCTTTATCCCAATATATAAGCTCAGTTATCATCTGGTTCTCGCCTTTGAGAGCATCAACGTAAAAACGAAGAGGCGAATCTTCAGATGCTTTTTCAGTTTTGACGGAAGTGTAGCCGCTGATGTTAGGGTCAAGCTTTGCTTCACCGATATAATCTACGGAGCCGCCTGATATTTTCATTATCTTGGCATATCGCTGTGACTGCTCTGAAACCGTTACCTGATTCATATAGAAAATCTCTTCTTTTGAATCGCCGTCAACGTCCGCAACTTCGCACACGGTACAGGTTTCGTTTGAGATTTCTTTATATTCATCGAAATCATACGGTGTTCTGTAAACCGACATTATGTTGCTTGTGGAAACACCGGACACACTCCAGACAACAATGAGTTCGTATTTGCCGTCGCCGTCCATATCGGAGATAACAACCTTTTTAACCTCGTTGCCGTAGCCGTCATAGCCACCCCTTGAGGCCCACTTTCCGTCAACAATGTTGAAATAGTGCATTTTGACAACCGAACTTTCAACGCCGTCCTTGTAGAAAATGAATGCTTCCGTTTCGCCGTCGGAATCAACGTCTTCAACGATAATTGCCGAACGGTATTCGCCGCTCTGAGGGCTGCAGAAAACTCCGTCTTTACTGACGTTTTCGCGGAATGCATTGACCAAGGTTTCGTATTCTTCGTGATAAAGAGGAGGCGAAAGAAGAGATTCGACGGGTTTGATTATGCTTGCCGAATCGCACGATGAAAACAAAACGGCCGAAAAAACAATCAAACTGAAAATGCAGATAATTTTTTTCATCACAGCCTTCCTCCCCTTTTAAATAATATTTCAAGTTATTATAACATAGCCTCCATATATAAATCAATATCTAAATATAAAATAATAATTAATTTTATATATAATAAAAAGGACTTGAACGGGCAATTTGCCGTTACAAGTCCTTGTTCTTATATTTTTATGATACCGAAACGGTAACCGTGGGTTTGCCGAGAATCCAGCACTCTCCCGAAGCAACCGTAACGGGAACTGAAAATTCGCCGTTTGCATCTGCAGGGATACTGCTGAGATCAGCATTGAGAACAACGTTATCCGAAGCTATTCTGTTCACCAAACTGACGGGACCGACAAACGTTATCTCCGAAACATCGAATTTTACAAGCTCAACGTTCATTCCCGACGGCTGATTGATATAGCTGACTTCAAAATCAGCCTTGACAGTTTTTTCATCCATACCGTCTGCATTTATCATTACGGTAAATAATTCGGTGCCGTCAACAACAACGGCGTTGGGAATTTCATCCGCCTTAACTTCAAACGAATTTGCACCCGCTTTTATTTCAGAAAAATCAATCGACTTGATTTCAAACGCTTCAATGCCTTCAAGTTTCTTTTCGGGAACGGCAATCTGAACAACAGTCGGATTGACGAGTATTTTCAGAGGAAGCTCCTCAACGTAAGCCGAAGGTCTGCCTGTTATTCCGCAAGTAAGCTGAAGCTCTGCGATTTTGTATACGGGCAGGGTGATTCTCGCCTTGTTGTTTTGTCTGTTGAACGAAATATATGAAACCGTTTCGCCCTTGCCGTTAAGCGCCACTAGGTCGGCATCTACGGTAAGATTCTGACGCAGTTTTCCGTCAACAGATGCTCTTGCAACAACTTTTTCGATTTTATTGACTTCGCTTTCAGGGCCTGAAACCTTGACTGTATTTGATTCGGGGAAAATAAACTCGCCGAGATAGTATCCCTCCGCAACGCTTTCGCCTTCAAAATCAATTTCAGGCTCAATTATAACCTCTCTGCTGCCGGGATAATCAAACTTGACGTTGATTTCATCGCTTGACGTTATTCCGACAATTTCAAAAAGCTCACTGTCCGTACTTACAGACAGTTTAAGAGTATAGTTATCAGCGGCATTTACATAGCCGGTATTAGCTTTTACCGTTATCTGATTTGTTATATCATCCGAATCAACAATATATTTTTTTCCGCTGATTTTAACGTCTGCATAATAATTTTTTTCACCGAAAGATTTCAATCCGAAATCATTTTCGATGCGCTCATAGTCGATTGTAACCGGCACGTTTTTGATTTCTTTTTCAACCTCAACGCCGAATTCCACAACCACAACGAGCCAGAACGCAATAGCCGCAAGAACGGAAAACACCATCAGAAAACGGTTATCGTAGAAAAGATCGCTGAATCTCTGTTTTTTCTTCATTTCTTTTTACCCTTGAAAATCTTCTTAAAGATTCCGTCCTCTCCCGTAATCTTACGGTCACCGCCGCTTTCAATAAGATAATCCAGAAGTTTTTCGCGCAGTTCAGCCTCGGTCAGATTGCGGATAAGCTCTCCGCCGATTGCAAGAGAAATAATGCCCGTTTCTTCTGAAGTAACTATAACAACAGCATCGGTCTGTTCACTCATTCCGAGAGCTGCTCTGTGTCTTGTGCCGAGATCGCTGGAAATTGTATCGTTCTTTGTGAGGGGCAAAACGCAGCCTGCACAAAGAAGTCTGCCGCCTCTGACAATAGCCGCACCGTCGTGAAGCGGAGAATTGGGGAAGAATATGTTGCCGACAAGCTCATGGGAAATTTTTGCATCAATGGCAGTACCCGTTTTGATAACGTCGCCGAGAAGAAGATTTTTTTCCATAACGATGAGAGAGCCCGTCTTACTGTCGCTCATTCTCTGAACAGCCTTTGAAATTTCAATAACCGCTTCATTGATCACTTTATTCTTTTCGTCACCCGTCCCCTTCAGCAGCAGATTGAAACTTGTGAACTTGCTTGTTCCCACTTTTTCTATCACCTGCCTGATTTCCTGCTGGAAAAGGATGACAAGAATAATGAACATATTTTTGAAAACAAACTCAAAGATATATGAGCTTGCTTCCATCTTAAGCATATTGATCACGAAATAGATAACGCCCAGCAAAATCAGACCTTTTACAAGCTGAAATGCTCTTGTTTCGCGTATAAGTTTTATTCCGTTATAAAGAATGAATGCCACAAAGCATATATCGAGAAAATCCGATATACCCGGCTTCAGTGACAGTATTTTTGAGAAAAACTCCGTAAAATCACCAAAAAAGGACATAGCCCCATCCAACCCTTCTTACAAGTAATTTAATCATACCACAATATGTATCAGGTTGCAAATAATATCTTGATTCTTTACAAAAAATTTATTTTTTTGTTTCAATAAGACAAACGGCATGAGCAGATATGCCGTCGCCGTTGCCCGTAAATCCGAGGCCCTCCTCGGTTGTTGCTTTAACACTGACAAAATCCGCACCTATTCCGCAGACATCCGCAATATTGCGGCGCATATTATCAATATAAGGGCGCATTTTGGGCTTCTGTGCAATAAGCGTGCTGTCAATATTAACAACGGAAAAACCTTTTGAATCAAGCAGTTCAACAACTTCTCTGAGCAGAACAAGGCTGTCTGCATCCTTGAATTTCGGGTCGTTATCGGGGAAGATTGAGCCGATATCGCCGAGCGCGGCAGCGCCCATAAGAGCATCGCTTATTGCGTGGAGCAGCACGTCCGCATCTGAATGACCGAGCAGACCTTTTTCATACGGAATTTCAACACCGCCTATAATGAGTTTTCTGTTTTCAACAAGTTTATGAACGTCGTATCCGTGGCCTATTCTGAGCATCGGTTACATCTCCTTTTCAATTTCTCTCACGTCGTCAAGAAACTGCTCGTATGTTGTTATACAGTTTAGAACTTTTATAAGTGAATTTGCCGAAAGCCGTTCTGGGAACGAATAATACTTCAGCAATGCGGCGCGTTTTTTTGAGCTGTCTGCACCGCCCGTAAAACCGAGTTCATATAAATCGAGTTTGGTTATAGGTCTTGCAGGCTCCTGCGCAGATTCGCAGAGAACGCCTGCATTCGCAAGCGCCTGCATAATCACCTGCTCCGAAACGCCTTCAACGCCTATTTTGCCCTCTTTTGAAGGCTCCGTTTTTCGGCTTTCTTTGCCGAAAATATCGGGAATATAAGCGTGAACAATATCTTTCCGGTCAACTGTTGAACCGATAAAAGAACGGATTCTGAAGCCTGCGGAGTCGCTGTCCGTAAGCACGAGAATCCCTCTTTTTTCAGCAAGTTTTCTTATAAGAAGCTGAAGCTCTTTATCTTTAAAAATACCGAATCCGTCAGTCTGAATTATGGGTGCATCAATAATTCCCGAAAGCTTTATCTTATCGTATTTCCCTTCAACGATAACGGCTTGTTTGATTTTTATCATAATTTATCTACCTGCTCTTGCGAGTTTAACCACCGTCTGCTCAAGCACAAGTCTTTTATCGAGCGCAGAGCTTTTCAGTGTATTATCTGCCTGCAACAAGATATCAACGCACTCGCCTATCGCCTCAAACGAAAGCGACGAGCCGTTTCTTGCCGCATTGGTAAGCCTGAATTCCTTGCCTGCATAGTTATAATATTTTGCGATAACCTCTGCACGGTTGCCTGATTTTACAGCCGCCTTTGCCCTGTAAATATCGGAATACTGCGCAATAAGCGCACCGAGAATCTGAAACTCATCTTCCCGCTGTTCAAACAAAAGTGAAAGCTTTCTGAATGCACTGTCAAACCTGCCTGCAGTGAGGTCTTTAATCATATCAAACACTTTCGCATCAAGGCTTTTGATGCAAACGGCATCAACGTCGCTTTTCAGCACTTCTTCACCCTGAGCATAGGCGCAGACCTTTTCCGTTTCGTTGAGCAAGGTATTGAGGTCACTGCCTACGCAGGTGATAAGATATGACGCAACACCCTTTGCAAAGGGTTTGCCCCGTCTTTTTGCTCCGTTTTCAAGCATCTTTGCAAGCTCAAGAGACGTTTTTTTATCGAGTTTAACTGCGTATCCTTGTTTTTCGAAAAGCTTGATTGCCTTGTTCCATTTAGCGCCTTTCGGCTCGTATGCAACAAAAGAAAAAATCAAAGCGCAGTCATCGGGATTTTCTTCAACAACCCTTTCAAGCTGTTCAAAGCCGTTTTCATCAAGCGTATCAAGAGGAAAATCCTTGACGAGAACGCACTTGGTTTCCGCCATCATCGGAACAGCCTGCGCACTTTCATAAATATCGGAAAGGGTGCTATCCTTGCCGTCAAAGGTATGAAAATTGAAATCCTCAAACGCAGAATCAACTGTTTTGGAGACTATTTTATCAATATAAGTTTTTTTGAGATAACTTTCTTCACCATAGATAAGATACACACCTACGGGGTTTTCTTTGAGCTTGTCTTTCAAAGCTGTTTCGTTAAGTAACGGCATATAATCACACCTCTTCCGAGTTAACGCTTACACTTCCGTCCAACGCACGGACAATCAGGTTTTTACCGCCCGTTGCGTAACATCTGACGCCCTGACGGTTGAATGAGTTTGAAATGATATCTGCTCTGTTCTTTTCGGCAGACAAAACGAGCAGTGAAGCTCCGTCTTTTATACCGACAGGAAAATTTGCTCTTGAAATAATAATATCTGTATTTTTGAAACGTTCGGGCAGCTTCTCATAGTTGAAAGCAGGGTCAAAACAAATCAATGCCGAAACGTCATCCGTTCTGATAAAAACACAGCCTGCATCTCCGATTCTTATGCTTTCCGCAGCAATATTTTTCGTTGACGAAAGCTCCGAAAACGCATATTTTCCGCTGTTTTCAAGCAACAGATACGCTTCATCGGGCAAAGCATCCGCAAAAATTCTTGAAGGCTTGTGTTCGCTCAGAATATACGTAAGGTTCTCGCCCGAATTATCCTTCAGATAAGGAACAACAACGGTTTCAATACCGTTTCCGGTTGATAAAACCGATTCCGATATCTGAAATGAATCAAAGAAATCTTCGCCGCCGCAGCCGAGCAGCATATTTTCGCCGTTGCAGGATACGAGAACAGCCTCACTGTTTTCACATTCAAAAACGGTGATTTTTGTTTCCTTGCTCTCCGAAACCGAAAACGCCACCAACGAAACGGTAAACATCACCGAGCAAAGCAAAGCGGCAAGAGTATAAACGGGCTTTTTCAGCTGCGAAATAAAAACAGTTGCAATACAAAAAGCAAAAATTCCGCAGAACAGAATCAGCAGTTTTTCGCTGTTTATTCTGAAATCAAACAAATCGTATCGTTCAATAAAATCGGCTGATTCAATAATAAACCCGAGCAAAAACCTTGAAAAATGCGCAAAAACATTGAAAGCAGGCGGAATAATCGCTCCGCATATTGCGGCAAGTGAAGAAACAACCATACTCCAGCCTGCAAGGGGAACAATAATCAGATTTGCGGGGAAACTGAGAAAATTGAATCTGCCGTAGAGACTGAGCGAAACGGGCAACGTGAATGCCGTTGCGGAAACGGTTACCATAAGAGATGATATAACGTTTTTTATGGCTTTGCGTGTTTTATCATTATTGATTTTATCAATCAGAGCGCCGATTTCGGGTGAAATATGCTCGGTATAAAGAATTATACCGAGGGTTGCAAGAGCCGACAGCCTCAGGGATACCGACCCCATTGCAAACGGGTCATAAAGCGCTATGACCGTCATTGCGAAGCCGAGCGAATTCAGTGAATCGCGCCTTCGCAAAATTATATCGCTTAACAAACAGACAAGCATCATAATTCCCGAACGGACAACCGAATAGGTAAGCCCTGCAATGAGCATAAAAAACAAAATGCCGATGCACGCAAGGACAGATGACAGTTTTCGGTTAATGCCTGTCTTTCTGAGAATTTTCAAAATGATCATTGACCAGAGCGAAAGATGAAATCCCGACACACAGATAACGTGCGAAATACCGATTGCATTGAAATCGGCATTGATATCTTTTGCAAGTCCGCTTTTGTCGCCGATGACCAGCGCAACCGCAAGACCGCCCTTTTCATCGGGCAAAACACGGTATATTCCTTCTTTTATACGCACTCTGATATCCGTAATTATCTTGGCAAGAGGCTTTTCCGCCTCGGGTATATCTACCACGTTATAAACGTCGTTCACGGGATATCCGCCAAGCCAGACACCCTTTGCTTTATAGGATTTTACTGCATCCTCCCCCGAAACACCGAGCGCAAAAAGGTTGAAGTTTCCCTCTATCATATCATAAGGTTCAGCCTCGGGAGGAGTTGAAAACACAAGCCTCAGTTTGAAATCGGTTTTTTCGCCGTCAACATTGACTGCACGTGCTTCATAGTAGCAATTACCGTAGCGGTATTCGGGCAGGCTTATAAGCTCCGCTTTCAAATTGCAATTCGTTCTGCCGTCATAAGCAAGCGCAGGCAGATAAGAAAAATTAACGGTTGCAAAAAGCAATGCGCAGGCAACAGCGCCCGATGCGAAAAAGGTTGGCAAGAAGCGGTGTTTTCTTATGGCTTTGAATAAAACACTTACAACCAGAGCAACGGTAAACACCGCAAAAGCGGTTACCGTTACTCCGGTTTCAAACTCAAAAAGAAATGCTGTTACAAAGAAGATTGTCAGGCCGATAACGGCAAACGGTCGCTTCATAACAATACTTCGGATTTACTTTTCGATAAGAGGAATCACACCGAGGAAAACAATATCGTCGCGCTCGGCGGCATCGCCCTCTGCAAGCACGCAAGCCTTTGCAACAACGTTTGCATCAAACTTTGCACAAAGTGCTTCAACCGCTTTGAGGGATTCGCCCGTGCTGATAACGTCATCAAGAATAACCACACGCTTACCCCTGATTTGTTCACCCTCAACGCTGTCCATAATAAGAGTCTGCTCGGCATCGGTGGTTATTGAGCGGACGTTGACCGAAACCGCCTCTTTCATATAAAGCTTAGCTTTTTTTCTTGCAACAAAATACTTTTTGCCGCTCTTCCTTGACATTTCATAGGCAAGAGGTATGCTTTTTGCTTCAGGAGTTACGATATAATCAAACTCGGGAAGCCTTTCAATAAGCTTTTCTGCCGAATGCACCGTCACCTCAACGTCGCCGAAAAGAATGAATGCGGCAATATCAAGCTTATCGTTAAGCGGGCATCTGAGCAGGTCTCTTTCAAGACCTGCTATATCAACTCTGTAATACTTATCCATATCTTTCTCTCCCTATTAACCTGCAGGCCAGCCGAAATCACGGCCGCTCATAAGGTGGAAATGAATGTGCTTAACGGTCTGTCCCGCACTGTCGCCGCAGTTGTTGACAATTCTGAAACCGTCAAGATTCTTTTCTTTCGCTATCTTTGCCGCAACTTCAAAAACGTGGGCAATGAGACCGCTGTTGTTTTCATCAATCTCTGCGGCTGATTTGATATGCTCTTTGGGAATTATAAGAATATGAACGGGTGCCTGAGGCTCGATATCGTTGAACGCGATAACTTTTTCATCCTCATAAACCTTTGTTGTGGGAATTTCGCCATTGATTATTTTGCAGAAAATGCAATCCATATCAACACTTCCTTATTATTTAATCATTGATTTAACGATTTCAGCAACAGCTTCCATAGCTGCGCCAACGTTTGAAACATCCTTTGTGCCTGCCATTGCGCTGTCGGGTCTGCCGCCGCCTGAGCCGCCTGCAAGCTTTGAAACTTCTCTCACTATATTTCCTGCGTGTGCGCCCTTTGAAACGGCGTTTTTACCGCAGGCACAGGCAAAGTTTGCGCTTGCACCGTTAATGCCGCAGATAACCGCAACGGCATTATCGTTTTCTTTAACCTTATCGCACATTGAACGAAGATCGCCGGGGTTAACACCCTCAACCGTTGTTACAACAAGGCTTATTCCGTTAACGTCAACGGCATTGCCCATAAGGTCGCCCGTTTTAAGCTGTGAAAGCTCTGCACGGAGCTGTTCAATTTCTTTATCCTTTGCCTTGAGGTCATTCATAAGCGAATTTGCCTTTTTATCAAGGTCGCTTACGTTTGCAAGCTTCATTGTTGCGGCAGTGCTGTTGATAAGTGCATTGTTCTTTGCGATATATTCAAGCACGCCCTTACCCGTTACGGCTTCGATTCGGCGCACACCTGCGGCAACGGATGACTCGGAAATAATTTTGAAGAGACCGAGTTTACCCGTGTTGTTAACGTGAGTACCGCCGCAAAGCTCGGTTGAGAAACTACCTGCTCTGACAACTCTTACAACATCGCCGTATTTTTCGCCGAAAAGAGCCATTGCACCAAGCTTTTTAGCCTCATCAATAGGCATTTCAACGCTTGAAACTTCAAGCGCGGAAAGGATGATTTCATTAACTTTATTTTCAACTTCCGCAAGCTCTTCGCCCGTAAGCGCCGAGAAATGAGTGAAGTCGAATCTCATTGAATTTGCGTTGACAAGCTGACCCGCCTGCTCAACGTGTGAGCCGAGTGTTTCACGCAATGCAGCCTGAAGAAGATGGGCTGCAGTATGGTTTCTTCTTGTGGCAGCTCTTGTTTCTTCGTTATATTCAGTTACGGCAACGTCGCCGACCTTTATTCCGTCGCCCGTAAGTGTGCCGTGATGAAGGAACGCACCGTCAGGGTCTTTGGTTGTGTTTGTAACTTCAAAAACGCTCTCGCCGATTCTGATTACGCCCGTGTCGCCGACCTGACCGCCGCTCTCGGCATAGAAGGAAGTTTTGTCAAGAACAACGATTGCGCTGTCGCCGTCATTGATGAAATCTTTTCTTTCACCGTCGGAAACAAGAGCAAGAATTGTGCCTTCAGTGCCGTTTTCCGTATAACCCGTAAACTCGGTCTTTGCAATATCTTTGAATGAAATACCGTTATTTCTCCAGTCAGAATCAGCGGCATTTCCCTTTACACTCTTCGCTTTGAGCCTTGCCTCTTCAACAAGCTGACGGAACTTCTCTTCATCAACTGTGATATTTCTTTCGTTTGCGATTTCCTTTGTGAGGTCAATGGGGAAACCGAAAGTATCCTGAAGCTTAAATGCATCTTCACCCGAAAGCACGCCGTTTTCAGCTTTCTCCATCATCTGATTGAGCAAGCCGAGACCTGAATCTATTGTTTTATAAAAGCTTTCTTCCTCGGTTGAAATAACTTTCTTGATATAATCGCTTTTTTCAACAAGGTTGGGATATGCATTTGCGTTTTCAGCAATAACGGTGTCGCAGACCTCTGCAAGGAAAGGTCTGTCAATGCCGATAAGTCTGCCGTGGCGTGCGGCTCTTCTGAGAAGTCTTCTGAGAACGTAACCTCTGCCGCTGTTTGAAGGAAGAACACCGTCGCCAACCATAAACGTTGTGCTTCTGATATGGTCTGTGATAACGCGGAGCGAAACGTCCTTCTTCTCATCATCGTGGTAATTGAGATTTGCAATCTCCATAATATGCTTCATAATGTTACGCACTGTGTCAACCTCAAAAAGGTTATCAACATCCTGCATAACGCAGGCAAGTCTTTCAAGACCCATACCCGTGTCGATATTCTTCTGAGCAAGCTCGGTGTAGTTACCCTTTCCGTCATTGTTGAACTGCGAGAATACATTATTCCAGATTTCCATAAATCTGTCGCAGTCACAGCCGGGCTTACAGTCGGGTGAGCCGCAGCCGTACTTCAGTCCTCTGTCAAAGTAGATCTCGGAGCAGGGACCGCAGGGACCTGAGCCGTGCTCCCAGAAGTTGTCCTCTTTGCCGAGCTTTACTATGTGAGCCTCGGGCACACCGATCTTATCTCTCCAGAGTGCGTATGCCTCGTCGTCAAACTCGTATACAGAAGGCCAGAGCAGATCTGCGGGGATCTCAAGGCACTCTGTGAGGAATTCCCATGCCCACGGAATAGCCTCATCCTTGAAGTAGTCGCCGAAGGAGAAGTTACCAAGCATCTCAAAGTAGGTGCCGTGGCGCGCTGTGTGACCTACTCTGTCGAGGTCGGGCGTTCTTATACACTTCTGGCAGGTGCACACACGGTTGCGGGGAGGGATCTCCTCACCGGTGAAGAACTTTTTCATAGGAGCCATACCGGAGTTTATAAGAAGGAGTGATTTGTCGTTGTTAGGCACGAGAGAAAAGCTCGGGAGTCGTAAATGTCCCTTGCTCTCAAAGAATGAGAGATATTTCTCGCGCAGTTCGTTAAGTGATGTCCACTTCATAGTGAATATCCTCCATATATGATCAAATATTATTTACCAACAAAACATTATACCATAAATAAAGGATATAGTCAATAAATCTGAAAATATTTTCTTAAATAAAACAGACGGAACGGATTTT